>DATBBB010000217.1:0-13996 GCA_036271215.1 Kofleriaceae bacterium
TACCGATGACTGGCACGACGACGCTCAAGGTGCCGCGCGCGCTCAAGGCTCGGATCGCCCGGCTTGCGAAGCAGTCGGGCCGCTCGCCGCATGCCTTCATGCTCGAGGCGCTGGAGCGGCAGACCCGCCGTGAAGAGCAGATCGCGGTGTTCGTCGAGGAAGCGCTGGCCGCCGATCGCGCGATCGAGGAGGGAGACGAGGTGTATGCCGCGGCGGATGTTCATGCGTGGCTCGCGCGGGTTGCGCGGGGCGAACGAGCCGCACGGCCCAAGCCGTGGCGCGGGTAGTCTATTCGCGCAACGCGCTAGCGAACCTCGAGCGCGCGTTCAAGGCTCTCGATGCGCTCTCGCCCGACGCGGCGATCGCTGCTGTCGATGCGATCCGCAGCGCGATCGAGATGCTCGAGCATCATCCACTGATCGGCCGGAGTGTCGAGAGCGTCGAGGGCGGTCTGCGAGAGCTTGTGATCTCGTTCGGCCGCAGCGGCTACCTCGCGCTCTATCGCTTCGTACCAGCGCGCCGCGAAGTCCGGATCCTCGCGCTTCGTCACCAGCGCGAGCTCGACTATCCATAGCGATGGGAGCGGGCTATCGAAGAACACGGTGCAGCGCGGCGACGGCTGGTGCTGCCCGATTTCCCGCCCGGACCGCGACGTTGCGATCCCGACACCGACGGAACCCCGACAGGGGGTGCGATGCAACACCTCGAAATGTATTCGGGGCTGCATGGTCTACGGTTTGCTCTGACGGCGCTTGATGTCGGGTGTCGCTCCAGCGCCGTCTGCCGCCGTCGCGCGTGGGACGGTGCTCACGTTTGCCGGTCACGCGGCAAGCCTGGCGCGGCCGCTGGCGTTTGCGCTGTTCGCCCGGATCCATGACGCGGGTGCGCTCGGCGCGCTGTTCCTGATCTGGACCAGCGTCGAGCTCGGCGCGCGGCTGGCGACGCTGGGTCTCGATCGCGGGTTGCGCCGGTGGTCGGACGACGATCGCGCGGCGGCCACCGCGGCGGCGCTGGTGATCTCGGCGGTTGCGGGCGTGGCGGTCGCCGGGGTGCTGATCGGCGTGCTGCCGCACCTGATTGCGCTCGAGGCCGGCGCGGTGTGGCCGGCACGGCTGGTGATCGGGGTGAGCCTGCCGCTGCTCGCGACCGGCAATGTCGCGCTGCGCGCGGCGCGGGGCGAGACCCAGATCGCGATGTACGTGCTGGCGCGCGCGGTCGTCGAGCCGGTGCTGCTGCTCGTGGCCGGCGTCGCGCTGAGCCTGGTGCTGCACGGGGCCACGGCGCTGCTCGCCGGGTTCCTGGTCTCGATCGCCGGCGGCGCCGTGATCGCGGCGGTGACGGTCGCGCGGGCGATCGGCCCGGGGCGCTTGCTGCGCGCGCTGCTGCAGCCGGGGCGCTGGCCGCTGCGCGAGCTGGTGCCGACCTCGGTGCCGCTCGGGCTCGCCGATCTGCTGCAGAGCGCGCAGGGCAAGCTCGACCTGATGGCGGTGGCGCTCGTGACGTCGTCAGGAGCTCAGGCGGGAGCCCAGATCGCCGGCTATGCGATCGCGACCGAGCTGGTCTCGGGGTTCACCCAGGTTCGCCAGGGCTACGATCAGGTGATCGCGCCGATCGCGGCGGAGCTGCGCGGCCGGCGCACCGATCTGGTCTACCTGCTCACCGAGGGCATCCGGTGGAACGCGCTGTTTGCGTTGCCGATGGCGCTCGCGCTGGTCGTGTTCCCGGTGCCGTTCCTGCACCTGCTGGGGGCGCCGGGCGACGCGGCGGTGGTGCTGGTGGTGCTGGTGATCGGCCGCACCGTCGAGACCGTGCTCGGCCCGGCGACGTCGGTGATCACCGTGGTCGGTCATCCGCAGCTGGCGCTGCGCGCGGCGCTGATCGGCGTCGTGCTCACGGTCGGCGGTCAGCTGGCGCTGTCCGCGTTCGGTCCCGAAGGCATCGCGGTGGCGAGCAGCGGCGGCGCGATCGTGGCCGCGGTGCTTGCGACTCGCTGGCTGGCGCGGCGCGAGCGGCTCTCCCCGCGGTGGCCGGCGCTGGCGGCGCTGATCCCGGTGGCCGCGATGCTGGGCGGCTCGCTCGTCGGGGCGCGCCTGGCGCTCGGCATGCCGCACCCGGCGATCCTCGCGGCGGTGATGGCGGCGTGGCTGGCCGGCTACGTGGCCATCGTGGTGGTCCGGACGCGCCGATCGGCGGCCGCGGCGGACCCGGCGCTGCCGCGCGCGCTGTCGTTGATCGCCTGAGGTTGCGTTGGTCCCGCCGTGGCGTTGCCGCCGACCCTGCGAGATCTCGCGTGGGCCCCAAAGGGGGCGTTGCTGCCGCCGGCGGCCCGTGATTGTCTAGCGGCTCGATGCCGCTGTCGCTGACGTTCGTCGCCGGGACGCTGGAGCTGCGCGGCCTGGGGGCCGATGCGCAGGTGCCGGCCGGGTGCCTGTGGGATCCGCGCGCGGCGTGCCACCGCGCACCGGCGATCGCCTACGCCGAGCTGGTCCGCGCGCTGACCCGCGACAAGATCGCGCATGAGGATCGGGCGCGCGCGTACCCGACGCTCGAGCACGGCATGCGCGTCCGCCGGGAGCCGCGGCCCTACCAGGCCGAGGCGCTCGCCGCGTGGCAGGGCCAGCGCGGACGCGGCGTGGTCGTGTTGCCCACCGGGGCGGGCAAGTCGCAGCTCGCGTGCATGGCGATCGACGCCAAGCGCCGCGCGACGCTGGTGGTCGCGCCGACGCTCGATCTGGTTCGCCAGTGGTACGACCTGCTGCGCGCGACGTTCGGCGTCGATATCGGCGTGGTCGGCGGCGGCGATCACGACGTCCAGGCGCTCACCGTCACGACCTATGACTCGGCCCACCTCCAGATGGAGCACTTCGGCGCACGGTTCGGCCTGATCGTGTTCGACGAGTGTCACCACCTGCCGGGCGCGTCGTATGCGCGGGCGGCGCGCGCGGCGCTGGCGCCGTTTCGGCTCGGCCTGACGGCGACGCCCGATCGCGAGGCCGCGCTCGACGAGCTGATCGGGCCGGTGGTCTATCGCAAGGAGATCACCGATCTCGCCGGCGACTTCCTCGCCGCGTACGACGTCGAGCGGGTCGAGGTCGAGCTGTCGCCGGGCGAGCGCGCCGAGCACGACGCCGAGCGCGCGATCTACCGCGCGTTCATCGAGCGCAGCGGGATCCGGATGTCGAGCGCGCACGGCTGGTCCGAGTTCATCATGAAGTCGGCGGGCTCCGCCGAGGGTCGCCGCGCGATGGCCGCCTACCGCCGCCAGCGCCAGCTCGCGTTCTGCGCCCCCGCCAAGCTCGACTTCGTGGAGAGCCTGCTCGCGCGCCACCACGCCGAGCGGACGCTGCTGTTCACCTCCGACAACGCGACCTGCTACGAGGTCTCGCGCCGGTTCCTGATCCCGGCGATCACCCACCAGACCAAGGTCAAGGAGCGCAGCGCGTTGCTCGCGCGCCTCGCCGACGGCACCTACCGCGCGCTGGTGACGTCCCGGGTGCTCAACGAGGGCGTCGATATCCCGACGGCGAGCGTGGCGATCGTGGTGTCCGGATCCGGCGCCGTGCGCGAGCATGTCCAGCGCCTCGGCCGCATCCTGCGCCCGCTCGCCGGCAAGCGCGCGACGCTCTACGAGCTGATCACCGCCAACACCGCCGAGCAGTACACCAGCGAGCGCCGGAGGGAGCACGTTGCTTACCGCTGATCTGGTCCGCGCCCGCCGGCGGGGCGACGCGCTGCTGCTGACGCCGCTCGACGCCGCCGGCCGCGCGGCCGCGGCGGGGCTCGCGGTGACCCTGCTCGGGCTCGCGGAGGCGCACGTCGGCAAGACCCGCGGCGAGCTCGCCGAGGTCATGGACGTGGTGATCGGCGGCGCCCGGGATCGCAAGCTCGCCGCGGGCCTCGCCAAGCTGATCTGGGATCGCGCCGAGCTCGCCGAGGCCGTGCCGATCGATCCCGAGGCGCTCCGGCACGACGTGTTCGCGCGCGCCCAGGCCGCGTGGGCCCAGCTCGGCGAGGGCGATCGGTTCGATCGGGCCGCCGTGCTCGCCGCGGTCGCGGCCGAGCGCGGGCTCGCGATCGAGGACCTCGAGCGCGGGCTCTACGCCGATCTCCGCGACGCTCATGTGGTCACCCAGCTGGCCTCGCTCACCGCCCCGCAGCTGGTCGCGGCCTACGAGCTCGCGCAGCCCCAGGCGGTCCTGCTCCGCGCCGTCCGCGTCGTGGTCGAGGTCGAGAGCGCGATCCCCGGTGCCTACCGCACGCTGTTCCGCAAGCTCAAGTTCCTGCGCCTGCTGTGCGCGATCGCGCCGCGCGCCAAGGCCGGATACCGGATCGAGATCGACGGTCCGTTCTCGCTGTTCGAGTCGTCGACCCGCTACGGCCTGGCGCTCGCGCTCGCGCTGCCCGCGATCCGCGAGCTCGACCGCTGGTCGCTCGCGGCCGAGCTCCACTGGGGCGCCGCCCGCACGCCGCTGCGCTGCCGGCTCGAAGGCCGCGGCGAGCCCGAGGCCAGGCCGGCGCCGGTGCCGCATCTGGCCGACGATGTTCGCGCACTGCTCGACGCGCTGCGTGCGCTCGACACCCCGTGGCAGGCGAGCCCCGCGGTCGCGCTGCTCGATCTGCCGGGCCAGGGCGTGTGCGTCCCCGATCTCACGTTCGAGCACGCGCAGACCGGTGTGTGCGTCCACCTCGAGATCCTCGGGTTCTGGAGCCGCGACGCGGTCTGGCGGCGCGTCGAGCTGGTCGAGGCCGGGCTCGCGCACCGCGTCGTGTTCGCGGTCGGCCAGCACCTC
Organism: Kofleriaceae bacterium; assembly: GCA_036271215.1. Taxonomy (GTDB): domain Bacteria; phylum Myxococcota_A; class Polyangia; order Haliangiales; family Haliangiaceae; genus JABFXX01. The sequence continues at coordinate 4,791 of DATBBB010000217.1, forward strand.
CGCGTCAGCGAGGCCGCGCTCGACGTCGAGCTCCCTGCCGCGCTCTACGTCTACAAGCGCACGATGTCCGCGAAGGCGATCCTCGAGCGCGTCGCCGCAATCGCCGCGGTCCGTGTTCCCCGCAAGCGCGGGATCGCGAAGCGCTGATCGCGGCAAGCGGGCCGGCGTCAGTGGGCGGCGCGGGCGCGGTCGAGCAGGGCCTTGCGCTGGGCGGACAGCCGGCCGGTGGCGGCGAGCGGCTCGAGGGCGTCGCGCGCGGCCTTCCAGGCGGCCGTGGCCGAGGCGCGGTCGCCGCGGGCGGTGGCGAGCTCGGCGAGCTCGGCGTGGATCTCGGCGACCAGGCCCGGCCAGTGGACGTTGTGGAGCGCGTGCTCGGCGGCGCCGTGGGCGACGGTGAGCGCCTCGGCGAGCGCGCGGCCGCGCGTGGTCGGGTCGTTGGCGGCGCGGGCGGCGTCGGCCTCGGCGAGCAGGCCCTGGGCGAGGGTCTCCTTGGCCTCGCCGTTGATCGGGTCGGCGGCGACCAGGGCGCGCGACCGGGTGAGGCCGTCGTCGATCAGGTGCTTGCTGCGCCGGGCGTCGCTGGCGGCGAGCAGCCGGCCGAGCGCGGTCTCGGTCGAGGCGAGCTCGTTGCGGAACCCGACCTGGCCGGGCGCCTCGTCGACCAGCTGCTGGCGCAGGGCGAACGCTTGCTCGTGGGCCTCGATGGCGTGGGGCAGGTCGTTCTTGAAGGTGTAGGCGTTGGCCAGCTTGGCGTGCGACCACGCGACCGAGCGGCGGTAGGGCGCCGACCTGGGGTCCTTGGCGACCAGGTCGCGGCGGATGTCGAACGCGAGCTGGTACTGCGCGAGCCCGCGGTCGTAGTCGCCGAGGTAGAGCGCGGCGTCGCCGGCGCGGGTGTACGACCGCGACAGATCGCCTTGCCATGGCGTGCTCTCGGGATCGCGCGCGACCAGCTCGCGCTGGGTGGCGATCGCGGCGTCGAGCTCGGCGATCCCGGCCTGGTAGTCGCCGGCGTCGAGCAGCGCGAACCCGTAGTCGCTCTCGAGGTTGCCGCGCAGCCGGCGCCACGTCGTGTTGTCGGGGTCGCGGCGGGTCAGCGCGTCCATCACCGGCAGCGCCTTGTGATAGGTCTCGATCGCGGCGGCGGGATCGCCGACCTGGCGCTGCAGATCGCCGAGCGGCAGCTGGATCTCAAGCACGTGGTTCTGGATCTCGACGTCGTCGCGCTGGCTCGCGAGCAGCCCCTCGCGCAGCTTGAGCGCGGCGCGGTACTCGTCGAGCGCCTTGGCCGCGTCGCCGCGGGCCTGGAACACCGAGCCGAGCTTCAAGTGGCTGGTCGACAGCGCCATCAGCTCCTCGGTCGGCCGGCCGCTCGGGCTCGCCGCGGCGCGCTCGCGCTCGGTCTTGGCCTCGGCGTACTCGTCGAACGCCTGCTCGACCTTGCCGTCGTTGCGCAGCAGATCGCCGAGCCGATCGTGGGTCTCGGCGGCGCCGAGCAGCACGCCGTGATCGGCCGGGGCCTCGTCGCGCAGGGTATCGAACTCGTGCTTGGCCTGGTCGTACGACGCGACCGCCTCGGCGAGCTTGCCGCGCTGCTGGTGGACCGTGCCGATCTCGAAGTCGAGCCGCGCGATCAGCCGGCGCGCGAGCTGGGCGCGATCGCCGCTCCGGCCACCGAGGCTGCGGACCAGCTGGGCGCGCGCGTCGCTCCAGGTCGCCAGCGCCTGATCGAGCTTGCCGGAGTCGCGCTCGACGAGGCCGACCAGCTCGACCGCGACCGCCGCGCGATCGACCTCGTCGGGCGGCAGGTCGCCGGGCAGGCTGGCGAGCGTCGCGTAGTAGTCGCGGATCTCGGAGCCCAGGCTCGCCAGCAGGTCGAGCCGGCCGATCTGGGCGAGCCGGGTCCGCACGTCGGACTGCATCTTGTCGATCAGGTGCTCGGCGGCGCGGCGCCGGGTATCGGCGACCTGGCGCGCGTGATCGGCGAGGTCGCGCTCGACCAGGATCCGGCGCACCGCGAACGTGCCGCCGGCGGCGAACCCGATCGCCGCGATCGCCGCGATCGTCACCGCGGCGCGGTGCTTGCGGACGAACCGATCGACGCGCTGGGCGGCGGTGTAGCGGTGCGCCGAGACCAGCTGGCCGGTGAGGAACCGGCGCAGCTCGTTCGCCAGCTCGCCGGCGTCGGGGTAGCGATCCGCGGGCAGCGGCGCCATCGCGCGGTGGACGATCGCCACCAGGTCCGGCGGTGCGCCGGGCTCGCGGTCGGCGAGCGGTACGACCCGGCCGAGCGCGGCGGCGGCGATCACGTCGGTCGCGGTCCGCGCGTTGTACGGCGTCGCGCCGGCGAGCAGGTGATACAGCATCGCGCCGAGCGCGAACACGTCGGCGCGCTGATCGACGACCTCGGCGCGCGCCTGCTCGGGCGCCATGTACGCCGGCGTGCCCATGATCGAGCCGGCCACGGTCAGGGTCGACGAACCCGGGTCGGTCGGCCGCTTGACCGAGCTGACCGGTCGGGTCGGCTTGTGGGGCCGCGGCACGAGCGACACCGCGGCCACCGCCGCCGGCTCGGGCGGATCGACCTCGTCGAGGCTCTTGGCGAGCCCCCAGTCGATCACCACGGTCTCGCCGAACTCGCCGATCAGGATGTTCGCGGGCTTGAGGTCGCGGTGGATCACGCGCTGGCTATGCGCGTAGGCCATCGCGTCGGTCGCGGCCGCGAGCCGCGGCAGCAGCGCGAGCCGGTCCTCGAGGCTGCGCGCGTCGCTGATCACGCGGTCGAGCGGCTGGCCCGAGACCAGCTTCATCGCGAAGAACGGCTCGCCCGACGGCCACCGCCCGGCCTCGTAGACCGGGACGATGCCGGGGTGCTGCAGCCGCGCGGTGATCAGCGCCTCGCGCTGGAACCGGCCGAGCTGCTCGGGGGCGGGCTCGAGCAGCTCCTTGAGCGCCACCGCGCGGCCGAGCCGCTGATCCTCGGCAGCGACGATCCGGCCCATGCCGCCGCGCGCGATCTCGCGCTCGGCCTTGTAGTGGGTCGCCGGGACGATCGGCAGCGTTATCAGGTCGCCCGCGGCGGGCGCGTTGACCGTTGCCTCCGACTCGAGCGCCGACGGCCCCGGCCCGGTCATCTTCACCGTCCCCAGGCCGGTCGAGCCGGGCAGCAGCATGGCGGTGACGTCCGGTGGGGGCGGCGACGGGGAGGGCAGTGGCGCGGTGGACACCGGCGCGATCGTCGCGGCGAACGCGCCGCTCGACGCGCTCGAGGCCGGCGCCAGCGTACCCGGGACCGGGTCGGTGTCATCCTGCGCGTCGCCGGCGCTCATCGCTGACCGATCACCATTGCGCTCCATCATAGCGGGCATGCGGGCCTGGAGCGACGCGACAGTTCAGCATCCACTGGACGCCAAACCGGTCGGTGAGCTTTCCGTAAAACTCCCCCCACGGCTGGATCCCCAGGGCCGTCGTGATCGTGCCGCCCTCGCCGAGCTGCGCGAACAGCCGCCGCGTGTGGTCCGGATCGGCCAGCATCAGGATGTGCGCGGAGCCACGCATCGGCTCGGCGTCGTCGTTGTCGGACGCGTAGAACCGCACCCCGGGGCCCTCGAACCGAGCGTGCAGGATCTTGCCGCGCATCGCCTCGGTGCGGACCGGCGCGCCGTGCGCTCCGTGGCGCTGGAGCTCGACGATCCGGCCGAGCCCGCACGCCTCGTAGAACTGCAACGCAGGCTCGCACATCGTCGTGAAGAACAGGTAGCTCGACAGCTGCACGGGAGCCTCGGGTGGCGAGCTCGACGGTTCGAGGTCACGGCAGGACATGGAGCGGCTCGTCCTGGGCGCGGAGGGTATAGGCGATGACGAAGCGCAGCGGATGATCCGGGCTCAGGTTGCGGAACACGCGATGCGGCGTGTCCGCCTGGTCGACGAAGCCCTGGCCGGCCTCGACCTGGACGGTCGGCTCGTCGCCGAACGCGGACTCGAACCTGCCGTCGAGCACGAGCCCGACGCCCACGGCCGGATGGGTATGGGGTGGCGCCGACGCGCCCGGCGGGTACTCGATCAGGTAGAGCCGGGTCTCCCAGCCGGCGAGCCCGGTGGCGGGCCGGCGCGCGATCAAGCTCCGGCGAATCGCGCCGGGCGCCGGCGGTGTGGCGCTCGGCGCCGGACCCCGGGGCGGTTCGGTCGGCGCGGCGGCGTGGCAGGCGGACACGGCGGTCACGGCGACCATGCCGGCGAGCGGGAACATGGGGTGCGAGGTCATACGTGGGTCCTGGTTCGTTGGATAACGATCGTGATTAATTTATAGGATAGCGATCGTGATGTGTCAAGCCATAGCACTACGATCGTGATATGAAGCCCGGGATGCGGTACGGCCCCGAACACAAGGACGCGGCGCGCGCGAAGATCCTGGCCGCCGCCGGACGCGGGTTTCGCCGGCTCGGCTACGGCGGGATCGGCGTCGATGGGCTCGCGAAGGAGGCCGGGGTCACCTCGGGCGCGTTCTACGGCCACTTCGCCTCGAAGGCCGAGGCGTTCGAGGCCGCCGCGCTGGCCGGGCTGGTTGGCCTCCGCGAGTCGATCCGCAGGCTGCAGGCCGATGACGGCGACGGCTGGCTCGCGCAGTTCGTCGACTACTACCTGTCGACCAAGCGGACCTGCGAGCTCGGCGAGAGCTGCGCGCTGCAGAGCCTGACGCCGGAGGTCGCGCGGGCGGGCAGCGAGACCCGGACCGCCTACGCGGCCGAGCTGGCGCGCGTGGTCGACGCGGTCGCGGCCGGCATCCCGGGCACCCCGGCGGCGCGCCGCAAGCTGGCCTGGACGATCCTCGCGATGCTGGCGGGCGGCGTCACCCTCGCGCGGGCGTCCGACGACGCCAAGCTCGGCGCGCAGCTCGCCGCCGCGCTGAAGGCCTCGATCGCCGCGCTGGTGTCACCGGCCACCTGACGCTTGCGCCGCCGGGGCAGTTGGGCCAAGGTGCGCAACCATGTTCGAGCACCTGACGTCGTCCGACGAGCGCCCCACTGCGGTCGTGGTCGCCGTGCAGTTCCCCGACGTCAGCGACGCCGAGCTCGCGTCGTCGATCGCCGAGCTCGAGCGGCTCGCCAAGACCCTGGGCCTCGACCCGGTCGGCCGGCTGACCCAGCGCCGCGGCTCGCTCGCCACCGGCAACGTCGTCGGCGAGGGCAAGCTCAAGGAGCTCGCCGAGTGGACCGGCGGCACCGGCGTGGTCCCCGTATACGTCAAGCCGGGTAGCCGCCAGGCCGCCGCCCGGGCTGATGCAGCCGAGGCCGAGGCCGAGGCTGGCGACGATGAAGCCGACGAGGCTGGTGACGCAGAAGCGGGGGCCGACGAGGCTGACGCCGAGGCTGACGGCGAAGCTGGCGACGATTCGGCCGACGGCGCCGAGGCTGGCGACGCCGAGGCTGACGCTGAAGTCAGCGACGCCGAGGCTGGCACCGAAGCTAGCGCCTCCGCTGCCGGTGACGCCGAGGCTGGCACTGAAGCCGGCGACGATGAGGCTGACGGCGAAGCCAGCACCGAAGCCAGCGCCTCCGCGGGCGGTGACGGTGAAGCCAGCGACGCCAAGACCAGTGACGCCAAAGGCAGTGACACCAGGGCCAGTGACGCCAAGGCCAGTGACGCTGGTCGCAGGGGTCGCGGCGGACGAGCCGGCAAGCGCGACGCTGGCGACGGCGACAAGCCTGCCCCGCGTGCGACAGTCGTGCTGGTCGATCACGACCTCACGCCGACCCAGCAGCGCAACCTCGAGCGCGCGACCGGCGTCGACGTCCTCGATCGCACGTCGGTCATCCTCGAGATCTTCCACCGCCACGCCCGGACCCGCGAGGCGCGGCTCCAGGTCGAGATCGCGCGCCTCAAGTACCTCGCGCCGCGGCTGCGCGAGGGCGGTGGCGGCGGCGACCGCGTGCGCGGCGGCGTCGGCGGCAAGGGGGCAGGCGAGACCTCGCTCGAGCTCGATCGCCGCCGGATCCGCGACCGGATCGCCGAGCTGCGCCACGAGCTGGGCCAGATCGAGGGCGGCTCGAAGACCCGGCGCGAGCGGCGCAGCGACCTGCCGACCGTCGCGCTCGTCGGCTACACCAACGCCGGCAAGTCATCGCTGATGCGCGCGCTGACCAGCACCGAGGTCTACATCGCCGACAAGCTGTTCGCGACCCTCGACACCACCGTGCGCCGGCTCCAGCCGCCGACCGAGCCGCCGATCCTCGTCAGCGACACCGTCGGCTTCATCAAGAAGCTGCCCCACGATCTCGTCGCGTCGTTCCGCTCGACCCTCGACGAGGCCGGCGACGCCGACCTGCTGCTCCACGTGATCGACGCGTCCGACGCCGCCCACGCTGATCAGCTCGCTGTCACCCGCGAGGTGCTGACCGAGATCGGCGCCGACGCCGTGCCGACCTGGCTCCTGCTCAACAAGATCGACCGCGTCGACGAGGCCGGCCGCGCCGCGCTCGCCGAGCGCTACCCGGGCGCGCTACAGCTGTCGGCCAAGGATCCCAGCGACGTCATCGAGCTCCACGAGAAGCTGATCGAGCAGTTCGCCGGCAAGCTCGAGGACGCCGAGCTCGACGTCCCGTGGACCGCCCAGCGCCTCGTCCACCAGATCCACGAGCGCACCACCGTCCTGGGCGAGGAGCACCACGACACCGGCACGCGGCTCAAGATCCGCGCCCCGAGCCGCATCCTGTCCGAGCTGCGCGCCGCGCTTGAAGCCGCCACCGCTTCCTGACCGCGCCATCGCCGGTGGCATCACCGCGCGGTGCGCGGGGCTTGGCGCAGCCGGCGTGCGGGGCAGCAGCTCGCGCGGCTCAGAACCGCGTTGCGAAGCCGGCGAGCGCGCCGCCGTCGGTCGGGACCACGTAGGCGGTGCGCGTCGGCGCCGCCGGGGCACCCGTCACCCATAGGTACAATGTGATCCCGGCGAGCACGGCGCCGCCGCCGAGCGTTCCGAGCCCGGCCCCGAGCGTCTCGTACTGCGACGGGCAGGGCAGCGTGGGCCCCTTCGCCTTCGTCGAGCACCGGCCGTTCAGCACGGTCAGCACCGCCCCGGTCCCGATCGCCGCGACCGTCGCGCCGCCCGCGATCCACTTCCACCCGCCCCAGCGCGCGCCGTCATCCGGCTGCTCGCGGCCCGCCGGCCCGCCGGCATCGCGGCTCGCGCTCGCCGCGCGCGGCGGCAACGTCAGTGGGATCGGCGGCCCGCTACCGTCGCCGTTGATCAGCACCTCGATCCCGCGGCCCGGGTCTTCACCGGCGAGGAACTTCGCCAGCGCGCGCAGCCGATCGACCTGGGGCGCCGAGTCCGTCGGGATGCTCGCCCGCCGCAGATCGCGGCCGTTCACCAGGTTGATCAGCGCGCCAACGATCACCGTCCGGCCCTGCACGACCTCGGTCCCGACCACCGCGACCGCGTGCGCGTCGATCGCGTTGGCGAACTGCGCCGCGTACGCGCCCTCGATCTGCTCGCGGTCCGCCGCGCTGGCGAACGTCAGCCCGGTCCAGTCGGCGGCGATGTGAACCGCCTGGTCGAAGCTCATGTCGATCGTCACCGTCGATTCCTCGCCGGCATGCACGATCACGCGATGGCTGCGCGACAGACCGCGCGGCGACTTGGCGACCACGCGGTACTCGCCGGGCGCCGTCGCCGGCTTGCGCGTGATCCCCATGCCCTCGAGCTGCTCGTCGACGTACACCCCGAGCGTCTCGTCGCTGACCCGCACGGTCAACTTGCCGGCGCGCGGTCCGGTCAGGTCCCTCCGCACCGCCTCGAACGCGCGGTTCGCGTCGGGGCCGTAGTTCGGCCCCGGCGTCGCCGTCGGAAACGCGCGCACCAGCTCCGCGAACGCCTGGTTCATGCCGTCCGGGTCGCCCTGGCCCTTGCGCGACAGCGCGAGCGCGATCAGCGCCTCCTGCAGCGCGTCGCGCAGCCCCGGCTCCTGCACGAACGCGCCCTGGTTGGCGTGCGCTGCCTCGACCAGCGGCGTCAGGATCTTCAGCGCATCATCGAACTTGCCGCGCGCCCACTCGTCGTGGCCGCGCTCGACATCGGCCCTGAACGTCCGCGGCAGCCCGGCGCTGGTCACCGCCGGCCGCGACGCGCTCGCCTCGAACTTGCGGCCGACCGCGTCGTACCCGGCCACGAACCCGTGCTTCGACAGCTCGTCGAGGATCGGCGACACATACTTCGCGACGTCATCCGGCCGGCCGCCCGTATACGACTCGAGCACGATGCCATCGGCGCGCACCGGCCGCTCAGTCGCCAGCATCACCGCCGGCACCACGGACATCACCACGCCAACCAAGCTCACCAAGCGGAACGCATTCATCATGGATCTGTCAGGGGTTATCGGCCGGCTCTTGTGCCGGTTGCGCCACGCTATCCCATCGAGATCTTGACTGTCTAGCCGCGGTACCGGGTGCCACAATTTACTCGAACAGCGCGGGGGCCACGCTGGCTGCCTGCACGCGAAGCTCGGGCACCGCCGTCGACTCCCACTGCTGCGGCTTGCACAACGTGCCGATCACGAACAGGTCGCGTCACGCCCGTCCACCCACCATCGCCTCACCATTCGGCCCCGTCACGACGCCGAGCCCGAGCGGATCCGCCTCCAGCAGGCCGGCCTCGATCATCGTCGCGTCAGCTCGCGATGCGCACATACTTGAGCAGGGAGCGCGGACCCTCGGGCGGCAGCGGCGCGCGCAGGAGGTCATGTGGTACGCCCAGGTTCGCGAGCACGTAGTGCAGGCTGTTCGGAACCGCCCACAGGCTCTGACCCTGGAGCGCGACGTAGTAGCGCGCGCCGAGGGCGTCGAGCTCGTCCCACACGCCGAGCGCGGCATCGAGAAACGGCTGGTACCACTCCTCGTGGCCGTAAAACCACGGCTGGCTGTCAAAGGAGAGCAGCCCGAGGACGCCCCACGGCGCACGCAGCGACTCGTGGAAGATCTTCGCCTCCAGGACGGGATCTGGGGCTGCTCGAACGTCGCGCAAGGCGTCCCCTAGCGGCTTCCACGGCACGAAGCAGTGAAAGTTCGTCGACCCGGCGTGTACGAGGCCGCCCAGGACGACCATGCCTGGGTGATTCGCGACGTCGAGCATCCCATCTTCGGTCATCACATCGACGATGCTGTCGCCGCGCTTGATGCGCGTGACGACCTTGCGCATTCGTTTCTTGACGTCG
>DATBBB010000218.1:0-36413 GCA_036271215.1 Kofleriaceae bacterium
CGCCTGGGTGCTGCGGCGGTGGCCGGGCACCGGCATCACCGGGATCTCCGACCCCGCCGGCTTGCCGCTCCTGCTCCTGCTGCTCTCGCTATTCGCGTTCGTCGCCGCCCCGGTCGTCAACAGCTTCGGCCGCTCGCGCGAGTTGCAAGCCGACGACTTCGGCCTCGACGCCAGCCGCGAGCCCGACGCCGCCGCGACCACGTTCCTCAAGCTCGGCGAGTACCGCGACCTCGACCCGAGCCCGCTCGTCGAGACCCTGTTCTTCGATCACCCATCCGGCGAGCACCGGATCCGCAACGCGATGCAGTGGAAGCAGGCCCACCCCGGCACCGCTCATTGAAGAAGATCGTCGGGGGATCCCTAACGCGCCGCTGTGTGTCGGACCTCGACCTCGAGTGTAGCGAATTGCGGCTTCGCGTATTCGAGGACTCCCCTTGATGCGGTGTCGCAGTCGATCGATACAGTCAGCGGCTCGTGGTGTAATCATGTGATGAATCGGGCCGGGCTGTGGGGCTTGGCGGTGGTCGCGGTCGCGGCACCCGCGGTCGCGGCGCCCGATGCCGGACCGTACGGCCCGCAACCGTTCACCCGCTTCCCCGACGAGCCGGCCGACCCGCCGCCGCCGGTCCACCACGACGACGACACCCCGACGGTGTGGCCCGCGGTGCTCCACGCATTCGACGACACGACGCTCGCGGTGCTCCACGCGTTCGGCGCCACGACGCTCGCGGTGCTCCACGCGTTCGATGGCACGACGCTCGAATTCTTCACCGGGCTCAACGCGCCGCTCGAGCTCGCGGCCGGCGTCGAGCTCGTGCTGCCGTGGCGGATCCGGCTTGGGACCAGCTTGGGGGTGTTGCCCCGGTCGGTCGAGCGCGCAGCCAACACCCAGCTGGTCGAGCACGGCGCCTACGCGCGCTCGCTCGGCGACCTCGTCGACGCGAGCATGGATCAGGTGCTGCTGTGGAACGCTCACCTCGCGGTCCAGCCGTGGAAGCGGCACGGCTTCCTCGCGACCGTCGGCTATGGCACCGTGTCGATCCACGGCTCGGCGACCGTGCTGCAAGCGACCGACGCCCTCGGCATGATGATCCCCGACTGTGTCCCTGTCGGCGACGCGCGCCTCGATCTCCGATCGCGGCTGCACCTGTTCGATGCCGAGCTGGGATGGGAGTGGCGCTGGCACCGACACTGGTCGCTGCGGGTCGACCTCGGCGCCGCGATCACCCTGAGCGCGCGGACCCGCGTGACCGTGCAGCCGGCCATCGACGACACCATCCTTCACGATTTCCTTCCCGACTTGACGAGTCGCGTCGAGGCGAAGCTCGATCACGAGTACACGACCTATGTAAAAACGCCGCTGTTGGCGGCGTTCATCGGTTACCGGCTCTGACTCGGGCGATCACCTCGCCACGCCGTGTCGCAGGGGCTGGCTCACGTGACGTCGATCGCTCGGCCGAGCCGGTCGGCGATCCACGCGGCGATCTTCGCGGCGCGCTCGGGATCGGTGTAGCCGCCGGCGTTGTCGCGCTCGGTCGATAGCGTGGCGCCGCACGGATTGCCGGCGATGGCGAGCGTGGTGAGCCGGGGCGGGCTCGCATCGAGGAGCGCGATGAGCCCGGCGTCGGTGACGAGATTTTCGCACAGGGAGAGCTGGGCGAGGTGCAGAGGCAGGCGTGATTGCGCAAGCGCGCGCATGCCGCGGTCGCCGAGCTCGACGCCGTCGATCGCGAGCGCGGTGAGGCTCGGTAGCTCCCAGCCGGCGATCGTGGCCACGCCGTCGTCGCCGATCTGGTTGCGCGGATCGGACGTGTAGACCTGGAAGCGGTGAGCGGCTTCGTGTTAGGGGCCGCGTTCTTCAGCGCCCTGGTCGTGCTGGGCCTGCTGTTCTCCGCTGGGCGTTCGCCTGGGTGCTGCGCCGGTGGCTGGGCACCGGCATCGCCAGGATGCCGGCGCAGCTCACGGACGGAGATCTGTTCTGGCGCCGGACGGCAGACGGGGATGGCGGCTACTTCTTGCCGGTCCGCACATAGTCGAGCGCACGGTCCATCACTTCGTCGCGCCCAGCCGCGATGCCGGCGACGGTCGGCTCGACGCGGATCGTGGGCGGGATACCCAGCAGATGAAACCGCGAGCCGTCCTGGCGCGTGACGCGCGCGCCGGTGAATCGCACGCTGCAGCCGGTCGGCAGCGCGAGCTGCGCGACGTTGCCGTTGACCCCGGCCGTGTCGGTGCCGACCAGCTCGCCGACACGGTAGTGTGCGGCCAGCCCGGCGATCGATTCGCCGTAGCTCGCGGTTTCAGCGCCGATCAGGATCGCGACCCGCCCCGCGATGTGCGGCGCGAGCGCGGGTAGTGCAAAGCCGACCGACTTCCACGCGGCGGGGTGGCTCGCCGAGTCGGGCCGGATGATGAGCGGCACGTGCTCCCACAAGGTGTCGTCAGCGCGGACCAGAAGGTGGGACAGCAGATCCATGGCCGCTTCGCCTGGCCGGTCTCGGAGATCGATGACGAGGCCCGGCGCCGCGGCGAGCTTCGTCATGACCGCGGCGAGCTCGGCGCTCGACACGCGACTGAGATCGAGATAGTACACGCCGTCGTCGAACTGCTGGATCGGCGATCCGTGCGGCGCGGCGTAGACGTCGTGATCGACGCGCGTCAGCTCGACGCGGAGCTCGCGATCCGCACGGCGCACGTCGACCGTGAGCTTCGTGCCGGCCGGGCCGGCCCCGAGGCGCGCGACCGCGAACGCGCGGCGAAGCTGCGGTGATCCACTCACCTGCGCTTCGAGCGCGGCGACCGCATCGGCGATCGGGCGACCGTCGATCGCCACCACCACATCACCGGGCGCGATGTCCGGAACCTCGCTGGCGATGACGACGACGGAGCCCGGCACGGCGGCGGCCACGAACGGCGGTGACCCGAGCTCGGGCTGTCCCGGGCAGCTGACCTGGACATGGCCGTCGGGTGCGGCGACCAGGAGCCGCTCGAGCGTTGCGGCGTGCATCTCCACGCTGCGATCGCCCAGCGCGGCGCGCAACGCGAGGTCGAGCGCGGCGCTCCAGTCGACGTGCACCACGTCCCAGTACGGCCAGAAGTGCTGCAGCGCGTTCCACACCACGATGATGTCCGCGACGCCGGCGCTCGGATCGAAGCCATCGCCGGTTCGCTGTGCGCCGAGCGTGGGGTCGTCCGCGCGCTGCCCGGTGCCTCCGAGCGTATGTTGCGGCGTCGAGTAGAGCGCGATCGGCACGCGTGCGCGAAACCGACCCAGATCGATCTCGACGGTCTCGCCGGGCGCAGGGGTGTTCGAGAACAGCTCCTCGCGAACCAGCTTGGTCTCGGGCGAACGCGTCGGGCCACATCCGCCGTTAGTGCCGCCGTTGACTTGTGTGAGCTCGATGTTGGTAAGGATGATGATCGTCTCGCGGATGATGCGAAGCCGGCGGCTGATCTTGAGAGGACGATTCTTGTGCATACTGAGGCCCTGGTGCTAGTTCGTGTTGGTAAGTCGCCTGCGTGCTTCGGACAAGTCGAGCTCGACCATGTGGCCGTCGGAATCGACAGCGATTGCCCGAGTCTGATCGGGTGAGATGACAGTGGTGCCATAGCTAGCCGGCCCGGTCGGCAAGCTCAACCAGGCGTGATTGTTTAGCGAATACATCCAGATCACACCATTTGTGCAAGGGATGATCACGAGTCCGTCCTGGGTGAGCGCGATGGAGCGCGTCTGCGCGGGCAATCTGAGCCAGGATGGGTTCACGGAGAGGGCGGAGACGCGGTCTGGATGTCCAATATAGACCGAGCCGTCATTCGACGCTGCGACGATGGCATCCGCGGTGACTGCCATATCATCGATGGGACCGCCCGTGTCAAGCACGACGACGGGGGCGCCATCCGGCGCATATCGCACGACGCTGCCGTCGGCGCGCCCGGCGAACGCCAGGTTCGGATTTGAGGTCACGAACTTGGTGACGCGAGCACCCGAGGCAGATAGCGAACGAGTCAGCCCGTCCGAGGTGATCTTCCAGATCGTGCCAGTCGAGGTGGCGGCGATGATGACCTGTGACGGTTCGAGAATTGCAAAATCGTCAATCGCGCTGTCCAGCTTGGCGAACGTCTGCGACGGTTCGGATCCGTGCCAGCGCACGATGCGGCCATCACGGCCTGCCGTGAGCAGGTCTCCGTCCTGTGTGAAGTGCGCCCTCAGGATGCTGCCCTGGCCCGACGCGACCGCACGAATTCGATCGATGGGGTCGAATGACCAGAGCTCGAGCGTATCGGTGCGGTAGGCCACGAACTCATGGGTCTTGCCCGACGACGCGAGCAGGAAATTATAAGGATCATGCGGGGCGGTGCTCGCGGTGGTTCCGGACTCGCGGACTTCGGCGAGCGCCGGTGCACCCGATGTCGCGACGAGATCGCCGGAACCCGGAACAAACAAGGCATAGAAGTAGCGAGACGGCGACCTCGAGACGACGCGCGCGATCGGCGGCGGTAATTGCCAGGTCCGGATCGTGCCACGCGCGTCACCCGAGATCAAAAATGGATAGTCTGTCGTCGGAGGGGAGATGAACGTAAGATGAGAGGTGTGGCCCCTGAACGTGGACGCGATGCCCGCGTGGAGATCGAAACAGACGATACTGCCATCGCTGCTGGCTGCGAATAGCTGATCCGCGCTGGCTGCCAGCACTCCCGCCTGGCCAGCAAGGTGAAATTGCATCACTTGTTTCCCGGTCTTCACGTCGAGCGTTCCGACGACGCCGTCGCGGCAGGCATAGGCAACTACGAGGTGCTCTGGAATGAACTGCAGTCCTACGACGCTGCTCTGACACGGCGTCGCATGGCTGGTCACCTGCGTCGGGTGCGCCTGTATGACATAGACGTCTCCGCGCGTCGTGCCGATCGCAGCGAGCCCGAGCGATGCATCTACTGCCCACTTCGAGTTGTTTTCAATCGAGACCGAGCGTGATGCTTCGTCGGTATGGATCACTCTGATGTCGTGAGGTGCGCTGACTACGAGGTTGTCGTCGTCCAGTAACTTGACGTCGCGACTGTCGTTCTCGCGCGTGGTGGTGCGGAGCCTCGGGTGTTTTTCATCCTCGGTGTCGTAGATATAGATCTTGCCATCGGTCGACAGCGCGGCGAGGGTTCGACCACTCGGAGACAGTGACAGCGCCATCGGGTCGAGTCCCGGGATGACCCGCTCGGCTGTCGGGGCGGACTCGTGCGCCACGTCCCAAAGGCAGATGCCGGTCGGGCTACATTCGTACGCGAGCAGGTTTCGCGCGCTCGCGTACGAGACCCGTCCGTCGTCGCCGACATTCCTGGCGATCGTCTGCGATGTCCCGTTGTTCGATGTTCGCGAGATCGTTCCATCGATACTGAGCGAGATGATGTCGCCATCGGGCGAGCCCGTAGCCCAGATGATGTTGTTGATATGTGGGCTCGCGCGCAGGACGGCGACCCCGAGCCCCTTGGCTTCCGCCAGGATCTGCTGAGCGCGATCGCGGTTGGGCCCGTGGTACGTTGCCACGGTATCCGCTGCGGCCGAGGGATCTGTGGCGAGCAGCAGCTGGGCGTTCTTGAGTAGGAGCTCTTCGAGCGCGTTGCTGGTGGAGAGGTGAGCCGCATCCGCGCGATCGCGTTCCTCGGCGATCGTCTTGACGTGAAAGGTCGTGAGCCCGATGACGACCGCCAGGGCGGCCCCGATCGAGCCCGCCATTGCGCGATGGCGACGGATCCAGCGCGCCGTCAGTTCAAACGGGGAGTAGGTCCGGGCCGCGATTCTGCTGCCTGCTTTGAAGGCTCGGAGGTCTGCCGCGAGCTCGCCGGCGTGTGGGTATCTGCGCGCCGGGTCCGGTTGCAGTGCCTTTTCGAGGATGGTTGCGAGATCGTTGTCGATCCCAGCCCTGTACAATGCTCGGCGACGCTGCTGGGGCTCGGCAGGAGGGATGCGACTCAGCGAGCACAGCTCCCATAGCATGGCTCCAATCGCAAACACGTCCGCTCTTTGATCGACGCGCTCACCACGCGCTTGTTCGGGCGCCATATAGGCTGGTGTGCCCAGGACGCTACCAGCCGACGTGAGTCCATCGTCCTGGTTCGACGACCCGGAAGCAGCGGTGCTGGGATCGCTGTCTGAAACGTGTTTTGCGAGTCCCCAGTCGATGACAACAGTTTCTCCATACGAGCCGACGATCACGTTGCCTGGTTTGAGGTCTCGGTGGATGACGTTCTGCGCATGTGCGTAGGCCATCGTATCCGCCACGGCGATCACGTGGTGAAGCAGCAGGATGCGCTCGTCGACGGTCTGCTTGTCGGCGATCAGCGCGCTGAGCGGCTGGCCCGAGATCAGCTTCATCGCGTAGAACGGAATTCCGCTCGGCCAGTACCCCGCCTCGTAGACCGGAACGATGCCCGGATGTTCGAGCCGCGCGGTGATGAGCGCCTCCCGCAAGAATCGAGCGTCGTTCAATCCCGTCCGCGACAAGCATTCTTTGATTGCGACGTCACGACCCAGGTCCGTGTCGCGGGCTCGCAGCACCCGCCCCAGTCCGCCACGACCATGCTCGGTGATGATCTGGTAGCGCTCGGGATCGCGGGGTTGTGCAAGCGGTGCGACGGTCGGTCGGGTGGAGGCTGACGCCGAACCCGAAGGTGGAGGCAGCGCCGTTCTATGCGTACGGGTAGCATCGTCCGCTTGATCGTCCGCTTGCGCGGGACCTGTTGGCTGGTCGTTATTGCGTTGCACCGTACGGCCTATCGTCGTGGGCGCAGAGCAAGCGGTGGGCCAGGCCGGATCTTCGGCAAGTGTGCGAAGCCATGTACCGATACCTGATCCTGCGGTCGCCTGCGATGTTCTGGCGATTGTTCTGGATGTTTCGATCGCGCGCAACGCGTTAGAATGTCGAGAGGTTTTGCGGCGATCCGTTCCTCGTATCGGAACATCTGGGACCGCGTCCGGTCAGCGCCCTGTAACGGAACCCGACACGGTGGCGGGACCACGGTGCTCTGACCGATCCTCGGCTCGAGCCCCAGCGACGTCGCTGGTCAGCGTCGCAAGGAATGCGATCAAGTCGCTGCGCTCTGCGGGCGTCAGGATGAGCGGGCGGCTGTCGCGGGCGCCGCGGCTGTAGACCTCGAGATCGACGGCCTCCGCCAGGGTCGCGACGCTGCCGTCATGCATGTAGGGTGCGGTCCGCGCGACGTTGCGCAGCCCGGGCGTCTTGAACGCGGCCAGATCGCGCGGGTCGAGCGTCACCGCGAACCGCCCGAGCTCTGCGAGATCGCGATCGAGCAACACCTCACGGCCGAGCGGCTGACCGTCGCCGCGCAGCCCACGCAGCCGGTCCGTGAGCGCCGGCAGCTTGCGCTCGACCTTGTCGAACCCGATCGAGAGCGAGTGGAACGCGTGATCGGTGAACAGCGGCAGCAGGCCGTCACCACTGGCCGCGAGGTGGCAGCGCGTGCAATGCGCCTGCTGATCGAACACGACCCAGCCGCGCCGCGCGGTCTCGGGGATGGCGGTGGTGTCGCCGGCGCGGTACCGGTCGAACGCCGAGGGCATCGCCATCAGCGTGCGCTCGAACGCCGCGAGCGCCTCGGTCGCGCGCGGCACCGTGATCGGATCGCCGGTACGGGCCTCGCCGCCGAACGCCTCGCCGAACTCGGCCGCGTACGGCGCGGCGTGCAACCGGGCCAGCAGATCCGGCTGGCTGCCGAGCCCGTGTTCGACCTCGTTGAGCAACGGGTCGAGCGCCTGGTCCTCGAGCCGGATCCGCCGGCCATCCCAGAACAGGCTGCGCTGCCGGGCCACGTCGATGAGGCTCGGCGCGTTCCGTGTGCCCTGGCGGCCCGCGACGCCCGACGCACGCGCCAGGCCATCGGCGTAGGCGTGCTCGGGTTGGTGGCAGCTCGCGCAAGCGACCTTGCCATCGGCGCTGAGCGCCGGATCGAAGAACAGGTGTCGCCCGAGCTCGGCCAGGGCCGAGGTGTGCGTCGGCTGGCTGTGGTCGGCCGTGTCGCAGCCCGCGGTGATCGCCAACGTAACGGCCATCCACCAGGCCAAGATGGCGGGGCTGTACCTGGTCATCGACCCTAGCTCGGGCGGCGCTTCGCCAGCAGCTCGAGCGCTTTGAGGTACGCCGGGCGACGCTTCGCGAGCAGCCGGCGCGCTTCGAGATACAGCGCCCGCAGCTCGCCGGTGAGGTCGTCACCATAGCCCGGCTCGTCGAACATCGCTCCGTATCTGGGCGAGTACGTGATGCGAAGCAGACGCACTATTTCTTCATATGCCTCGCGAAACCGGCCCGCCATGAACAGCGCACCGAACAGGTTGTTCGAGGCTAGATCGCTGTGGGGTAACACGGCAACGGCTGCCTGAAAATGTACCACTTGCTCGCCACGCTCCCCACGCAGTTGCGCAATCAGCCCGAGCTGCATATGTGAGTGTCCTAGTACCACCTTGTCATTCGGGTCTACTTGCTGGATGAGTTGCGTCAGCAGGCTGTGGGCGCCCGCCAGATCATCCGCGTTACGCAGTTTTATGGCGTCGTCGAACATGGCTTCGATGAGCTTCTTTTGATCGGTCATGACGCGTTCGTCAGGATAGCACCGAAGGGGGGGCGCTATTCAATCTCGTCGATGATCTCGCCAACGACTTGAATGATCCGGGCGGCGACGCCGGCCTCGCTGTCAGCGTCCGAGGCCGTCTCG
This sequence comes from Kofleriaceae bacterium, assembly GCA_036271215.1. GTDB lineage: Bacteria > Myxococcota_A > Polyangia > Haliangiales > Haliangiaceae > JABFXX01. Next base: position 8,719 of record DATBBB010000218.1, read on the forward strand.
GCAATCCCTAGCGCGGCGCGTTCGGCCTCGAATATCGCCTCCTCGTGGGCCTCGATTTCTTGCGCCGTGGCCAGCGAATCAATAGCTCGAGTTTCGGTGGTGAGGTTCTGCGCAGTCTTCGCGTTTGACGCGGCCACCGCGTCGCCCACCCCTCCGGCTCTCGCGTTGTCCTGAAAGTCCCTGAAGCCCGCGTCTCGCTCCAGCTTTGCGGACAGGCCTTCCGATGAGCTCGCACGTGGACCCTTGTTGGCGAGCTGGCCCGCATTCTTCGCCGCGTTCTGTTCTGCCTCCTTCTTGAACGCAGCATCGGCTGCCGCGTCGAAGTCGCCACTCTCGTTATCGAACCACCCGGGGTACCCACCCCTTCCACCACCCTTGTTGCCGTAAGCGTCGACTTGCGAGTCGAATCCGGAGGGATCTCCGAAGTTGATGGGATCCCCTCCGGCGTATGCGTAGTTGTTGGTCTGTCCGCTGGCCCATCCGATCGGATCTGCCGAGATGAACCTCGCCGTTCCCGGCATGTAGTAGCGAGCACGATAGTAGTACAAGCCCTGGCTGTTGCCAGGCTGGTCGTTCTCCCTGCCGGTATACTGCTGTGCGTTGCTGGTCGTCGCGCTCGCGCTCGTCGCGCCGTACGGTTCGTACGTATAATCCACGCTGCTCACCTGCGAGGCGTCGATCAGCCCGACCGTGTGGTTGCTGGCATCGGACAGCACGCTCTGCTGGCTGGCCCCGGTGTTGCCCTCCAGCCGCAGGAATACCTGATCGGTTGCACCCGATAGCAAGTGCGCCGTCACGGACGCGGTCGGCGCGGTACCGTCCAGTTCCTGCGCGATGTTGTCGTGATCGTAGAGGAAGCCCGTCGTTGTGGTGTTGATCGTCTTGCTGGTCCGCCGGCCCAGGCTGTCATACTGGAAGCTGGCGATCGGACCTGTGTCGCCGAGGATCGATGTCAGGCGATTGCCGTCGTCCCATGCGTAAACGCATGTACCGTCACTGGTCAGGTTGCCCTGGTCATCGTAGCTGTAGGTCTTGCCGGCCCAGGTCAGCAGTCGATCTCCGGCGTCGTACGTCGCGTCGCTGACGTCGGCGGTCGGTAAGCCGATCCGTGCCAGGCTGCCGCCCATGCTGATCCGCCGGCCCGCGGCGTCGTACTCGTACTGCAAGTCGCCGATCGCGCTACCGTCTGGCTTCCTGTAGACGATCGCGGTGAGCTTGCCGGAGTCATCGTAGCTGTAGGTGACCGTGGCGCCGTTGGCCAGCGTGGTCTGTGTGCGGCGTCCGGTGCCGTCGTACGTGAACGCGATCGTCTTCGCCTGGCCGCCATTGATCGCGCCGGCGGCCTGGGTGATCGTGGTCAGACGATTCGCAGCATCGTAGCCATAGGTCACCGTGGGCTGCGTTGTCTGGGCGCCAGGCGCGCCGTTCTTGATCGTCATGCTGAGCCGTCGCCCGACGCTGTCGTAGGTGTAGTCGACCTCGCCCTGCGGTGTGACCTCCTGGGTCAGGTGGTCGAAGCTGTCGTACGCGCGCGTGATCGTGCGGGTCGCCGCGACGCTGCTACAGCTGGCATGACCGACGGGATCGGCGCAGGTGGTCTCGACGATCTGGATGAGTCGGCCGACGCCGTCCCACGTGTTCTCGACCATGCTCGTGAACGCCAGCGGATTCGCCGGCGTCGCGCCGATGGCGAGCCGCTTCGCGCGCCCGAGCGCATCATAGGTAATCGCCTGGAGTTGGCCCCTGGCGTCGATCTGCTGCGCGAGTCGCCCCGCGGTGTCGTAGGCGAACGAGGTCTGCTTGCCGAGCACGTCCAGCTTTTGTAGCGGATGGTTCTCCGCGTTGTACTGGTACGTCGTCGGGTGTCCCTTGGGATCGGTGTGGCCGAGCAGGTTGCCATTTGCGTCATGCGAGAAGCTGGTGACGCCGCCCAGCGCATCCGTGATGTCGAGCAGGCCATCCAGATCGTCCCAGCGCGTGGCCGTGCGATTGCCGAGTTGATCGGCGCTGGAGATCAGCCGACCCGCCGCATCGAACAGGAACTGGGCCTGCCGGCCGACCGCGCTGGTCACGCTCGCGATGTCGGCGCCGTCGTACGCCAGCGTGGTGACCTTGCCCAGCGGATCGGTGCTGGTGAGCCTCCGACCCTGGTCATCGTAGGTATAGCTCCAGGTCTGCCCCGGTTCGTTCTGGATCGTGGCGATGTTGCCTCTCCCGTCGTAGGTCACCGTCGATCCGTTGCCATTCGGATCGGTGATCGTGAGCGGCCGCCCCGACACCGGGTCCCAGGTCGTGTTCCAGCTCGCGGCGAGCGCGGTCCCGGCCATGCGGGTCTTCCGGCTCAGGTTGCCATTCGCGTCGTATTGAAATTCGCTGCGTCGACCCAGCGGGTCGACGATGGCGGTGAGTTGGTCGCTCGTGTACTCGTACTGCGTGATCTGCTGCTCCGGCAGGCCGAGGCCGAACGTGTCCTTCGCAACGTGGCCGTTACCGTCGAGCTCTACCTTGCGCACCATGCCGGCGCGATCGGTCACGCTGACAGTGAGGAGATAGTAGAAGCAGCCTCCAGAAGGCTCGGTATTGGGCGGTGGCTGCGGGCAGCTGTTCAGCGTGTAGCTGTAGTCATAACCGCTGCCGTCGGCGAGGGTCTGGTGCTTCAGAAACCAAAGATCATCGTAGTCATTGTGCACCACCAGGTTGCCGCGGGCATCGGTCACGTCCGTCAGGAGGTGCTTGACGAGGTCCCAGCCGTACCTGGTCGTGCCACCCTTCGGATCGACAACACTGGTCAGGTGCCCGATAGTGTCGTAGTTGTATGTGTGGCTGCGACCGAGGTTGTCGGTGACCGTGCTGACGAGGCCGTCCGCGTTGTACGTGAAGTCCATGCTGCGCCCGTTGGGCGATATCACCTGGACCACCTTGCCGGACGTGCCGTTGTTGGCTTCGCGGATGATGTGGAGGACGTTGCCGTTGCGGTCGGCGATCTCGGTGATCGGCTGGAACTGCGGAAAGAACCACCGCGTGCCGTCGCGGAACGTCAGGTCCCAGCCGGCGCGCGCCTCGTTACGCGCGATCACGGTATTGTGCCAGCGACCCGGCGCGCTGGACTGGAATACGGCGTTGGTGTACCCGGTGCCCGGCGAGGTCCGGACGTAGTGGATCCGCGTGCCGTTCGGCAAGATCACGTCGACCTCCTGCCACTGGTTCTGCGAGTACAGAAACACGTCATAGTCGTGCGTCATGCCGATGCCGAACGCGCGCTTGTTGATGTCCCCGCCGTTGTACGTGCGCGCGAGGTCGATCGGGATCACGTCGCTCAGGTAGCCGTCGTGCTCGACGCGCTCGAACGCCAGCGTGGTCAGGTTCACGGGATCTCCGCCGACCCCGCAGTCCTCGTCTTCGAGGTCGCCGTAGCAAGGCGGTGGCCCGGGCGGGGCCGGCGTGTTGCTGCCGTCGATCATCGCGCCGGTCAGCTCGTGGATCACCACGCCGTCGTCGGGGATCGTCTGCGTGGCGTCGGGGCTGATCGTGCCGAGTCCGTAGACGAACCATTCACGGTCGTCGGGATCGTAGTTCCAGAACGTGCCATGCGCGCCCGGGACCTCGTGGTTGAAGTTGGGATAGAACAGCCGCGCGCCGGGGCCGGGCTTGCCGGTCACGCTCTCGAGCACGGCGCCGCCGGGCTGGATCGTGAAGTAGACCGGCACGCCGAGGTCGGGCACCGGGAACGGCGGGCGGTCGACCGGGATCGCCGTGAGGTTGAGCTCGGTGACGATCTGTCCCTGGCGATCGCGGATCACCGTGCCGGCCGGGATGTGGAGCTCGAGGCCCGGGATCCGCGGCGAGGCCACGACGGTCTCGCGCGTGGTCGGCGCATCGATGTGGATGGTGCCGGCGGGATCGAGCCGCGGCATCCAGATCGTGTACGGCATGATGGTCGTCCGCGCGGCGTCGAGCTGGACGCGTGCGGCGTAATAGCCATAGTGGGTGTCGCGGTCGTCGGCGGTAGCACCGTCGATCTCGAGCTTCGCGGCGCCGGCGGTGAGCCCCTGGAGCAAGAACCGGCCCGTGAGATCGCTGCGCGCCTCGTGACCGTCGACCCGGAGGGTGACGCCGGGCACGGGGCGGCCGTTCATGCCGAGGATCTGACCGGCGAGCGCCGTGGCGCCGGTGGGTGCCTGGAGCGGCGGCAGCGACTGCATCGGGCTCTCGCCGCGGTCGGCGCGCCAGCGCCCCGTGAAGTTCGCCGGGCCGGGCAGCCAGTCCTCGGCGTCGCGGGTCGCTTCGGCGCGCGCGATCGCGATCCGCTCGGCGGCGCCGAGTCGTGCGCCTGCGTCGAGCCCAGCCGGGAGGTCGGCGCCGCCAGCGCCGCCGGCACCGCCCGGGGATCCGCCGGCCTTGGCGGCGGTGTCGAAGCCGATCGCGGTCAGCGGCAAGACGCGCCGGTCGTCATCGGTCGCGCCGTTGATGAACAGCGTGTAGCGACTGGCCGGCAGCAGCTCGCGGACCGGCTGGATCACGGCGAGCGTGCCACCGGGCACGACGCGGGTCGGCTCGGCTCCGGCTGGCCCGACGAGCGTGAGGCTCTGCGAGCTCACGCTCGCGGCCGCCATCGGCTTGGAGAATCGCACGACCAGCGGCGCGCGCCCGGGGACGTCGGTGGCCTCGGCCGCCGGGCTGCTGTCGCGCAGCGTGGGGGCCGCGGCCGGCCACGCTGGCACGGCGACGTGCTCGCTCGACCGCGACCTGGTCAGCGGCGTGTCGACCACCGTGAGCACGGCGGCCGCGGCCACGATGGCCCCCGCCGCCCACACGCGCCGCGATCTGTTCGACCCGCGCGCGCGCCGGGTGATCTGAGAGACGGTATCCATGTTTGCCACTGCCGCGTTCATTGGTGTGTCACTCCTAGATTGAGGCTGCCGCTGTCGAGGCCGGTCGGATCGATGGCGATCGAGTACGTCCCGGTCTCCGGCAGCGTGAGGTTCATCGTCAGGCCCGCGATCCCCGTACCGAGTCCAGCGGTGGTCATCGCGCTCGTGGCGCTGCTGGGCTTGAACACCGCGATCTGCGTCGTGTTGCTGGTCGCCGGGTTGCCGTCATCGAGCGTGCTGCCCGTGATGACCAGCTTGACCGGCTGTCCCGCCGTACCGCTGAACGTGTAGCGCGCGTTCTGGCCGGCGCGTGCGATCGTGACCGCGGCGGGCGCGGCGTCGATCGTGACGCTGCCTTGCGCGTCGGTGCTGAGCACCGCGTTGAAGCTGGCGGCGACCGTGCCGTTGGGATCGAAGGCGAGGGTATAGGTCCCGGCCGTTGCGAAGTTGCTCGAGCCGAAGTCGCAGCTGTTGCTCGCGGTGAACGAGCACGTCGCCAGCGAGCTACCGTCGGCCTTGAGCAAGGCCACGGCGATCGCCGGGGGCGGCGTCGCGGTGCTCGGGGTGAAGCTCAGGTTCGCCAGCGCGAGGCCGTAGCCGGAGCCGGCCTGGGCGGTGAAGCTGTACCGGCCGTTCTGGCCGGCGTCCAGGCTCACCGCGGTGGTGCCATCGACGGTCAGCGTGCCGGTCGCGAGCGCGACGACCTTCAGGTTGACGCTGCCGCAATCGAGACCGGACGGTTTGAGGGCGATCGTGTAGCTGCCGGTGTCGGGGAGCACGACATCGAGCGCCGCACCGTTCGCGACGCTGTTGAACGAGGTGCTCGCGAGCACGGCGCCATTCGGGCGCAGCAGCACCACCTGGTTATTGCTCGAGGTGCTCGGGTTGCCATCGTCGATGGTGCTGCCGGAGAACACGATGCTGATCGACTGCCCTGCGGCGCCGGACATGGAGTACCGCGCGTTTTGTCCCGCCTGGGTCGTGGTGACGACCGTCGGGGGCCCGCCGATTGCGACGGTGCCGGTGAGGTCCGAGCTCAGCAAGGCGCTGAAGCTGGCCGCGTAGACCCCGTTCGGATCGAACTCCAGAACGTACGTGCCGGCAGACGCGAAGCTGGCAGGTTCGAGGTCGCAGCTGCCGCTGGCGGTGAACGAGCACGAGGCGACGGCCGTGCCGGTGGCGTTGCGCACCGTCACTGCCATGCTCGGCGACGGGCTGCCGGTGTTCGGCGTGAAGCCGAGCCCGACGAGCGCGAGCCCGTAGCCGGTGCTGGCCTGGGCGGTGAAGCCATATCGCGCGTTCTGTCCGGCGCCGAGGTTGATGGCCGTGCTGCCGTTGACCGCGAGCGTGCCGGATCCGTACGACTTCAGCTGGACGTTGACGGTGCCGGTATCGAGCCCGCTCGGGCGGATCATCAGCGTGTACGTGCCGGTCTCGGGCAGCATCATGTCGACCGTCCCGGCGGGCGCGATCGGGTTTACCGAGCCGCTGGCGACCGCGGCGGTGGGGTTGCTGGGCGGGTACACCGCGACCTGCGTGCTGCTGGTCGTGGTCGGGTTACCGTCGTCGATCGTGTCCGCCGTGATCACCGCGGTCACGCGCTGGCCGGCGGTGCCGGAGAAGCTGTAACGCGCGTTCTGACCGGCGCGCGTGATCGTGATCGTCGTCGGTGAGCTCGCGTCGATCGCCATGGCCCCCGTCGCCTCCGAGCTGAGCAGGACGTTGAAGCTCGCGGCGGCCAGTCCGCTCGGATCGAAGTCCACCAGGTACGTGCCCGCGGTCGCGAAATTGCCGGCGTCGAGGTCGCAACTGCTCGCGGCGCTGAACACACAGCTGGCGAGCGCCGTGCCGTCTGGCTTGCGCAGCGTCGCGCTCATCGTGGGCGAGCCCGTGCTCGGCGTGAAGCCGAGCGAGGTGACCGCCAGGCCGTAACCGGAGCCGGCCTGCGCGGTGAAGCTCATCCGCGCGTTCTGGCCCGCGCGCAGCGTCATCGGCGTGTTGCCGTCGATCGCGAGCGATCCGGTGGCGTCGTCGATCACGCTGAGCTGGACCGTGCCCTTGTCGGTCGCACCAGGGTTGAGCACGACCGTGTACGGGCCGGACGCGGCGATCGGCGTGGCGAGGTCACCGACGCTGTTGTCGTTCATCGTCAGTGTCTGGAGCTTGGTGGGCGAGCTGCCGTAGAGGTCAGCCGAGAACGGTCCGGCGAACGTCCCGCCGGTGGCGACCAGGTGGAGGCGCTGGCCGGCGAGCGCGTCGAACACCAGCACGAGCTTCTTGCCTGCGGTCGTCGTCGTCAGCCCGAGGGCGACGCCGTTCACGGCGACTCGTCCCGCGGCCTCGACGTCGGTCGGGCTCACCGCGGCGGGCAGCACGAACAACTCGGCGTTGCTGATCGCGCTGCCGTACGGCGTGGCGACCTCGATCTTGCCCGACGCCGTGGTGCTCGGCACCGTGAACTTGAGCAACGTCGAGGTCGGGCTCGAACCGTCCCGGACCAGGTCGGCGAGTTGACCGCCGACCGACACCCGGTTGTCCTGCGCGCGGACCTGGAAGTTGACTCCCGTGACGGCGATGACCGTGCCCTGCGTGGCGACCGGCGGCGTGAAGCCGGCGATGCCGGGCGCCGTGGACGATGACAGCACCATGAAGTTGCTGGTGCTGAGCGCCGTGCCGGCGGTGGTGGCGACGGCGATCTGGCCGGTCGTGGCCCCCGCGGGGACGCTGACGGTCAGCGTCGTCGCGGTCGCCGCGGTGACCATCGCCGCGGTGCCGTTGAACGTGACCGTGTTCTGCGACGCCGTCGTGCTGAAGCCCGCGCCGAACACGCCGACGGTGGTACCCACCGTGCCGCCTGGTGGCGTGAAGTCGACGACGCGTAGCGCGCCCGCCGCCAGGCGGTGGATCGAGGTGATATTGCCAGCCGCGTCGTAGGCGTACTGAACAGCGTCGCCGTCGGCCGTCGCGGCCTGAACGAGGCGGCCGAGCGGATCATAGGCGTAACGCACCTCGGGCGTGACGATCGGGGCGGTCGTCGCCGCCGTGCGGTCCTCGTCTTCAGCGGCGCATCCGCCCGCGGTGACGATTGCGACGGTGATGACGAAGATGAGGAATCTATCAGGTCTCATAAGACTCATTCGCTGCATGAATGGGCGACATTGCGAATCGCCTCCAGCAAGCGCCGAGCCATGAATGCCCTATCGCAACATCGGTAAATTACTTGTCACGCGGACGCGAACACGTGCATCGGGTTCCGTTGTCATGTGCCTGCGGTGTTCCGATCGTCGACGATGATCGGAACACCGGCCGAACCGTCCTGGTCCTTAGCCATGCGACGGAGTGAACCGGGGCGATTTCGCTCGGTTACGCTATCGCGCGCTCTGCAGGATCGCGATCGACGCTTGCTGCGGATCGAGCCAGCACGCGAACCGGCCGACGTTCGGGACGAGACGATGGCCGAGGCGACGGTCTGGGATGTGCCGACGGACCTTCAGGCGAGATCATCTGGTAACCGACGTCGGGAGATCTTGCCGTTGTTCACCAGCGTGGAGATGATCACGTACTCGGAAACGTCAAAATGCTCGGCTGCGTCCAGGACGCTTTCTTCGTTCGTTCCGCGGTCATTCGTGAATGCGTCGAGCTCGGCCCACGGACACAGCAGCTCTTGTGCGAACGAGCGTTCAAACTTCTGCAATGCAGTACCAGCGTCCGAAACCGGAAGCACATGGTCCTCGGGGCTCGAAACGAGCGCAGCCCCGATGAGACGCGAGATGTAGAACCTCTGGTTCGTCAACCGCGAGCTTGTTATCGCCACCGCCGTGCGTCCGTGGTTTGCGCCATTACGATATCCGCCTGCTAGCGGCTTGCTACCGGCTACGGGTGGCGTCGCAGTCATGGGCACGGCCGCAGCAAACCGATTCCCCAGGAGGTCTTCCAGGACTGCGGTCGGCAGGGGACCCGCGTCTCTTCCGAGCTTCGCGCGAAATGCGGAAGCGAGCCTTCGGCCGCGTTGCCATGGCAACTCATCATCAACGCGTAGCGGAACGTCCACGTGGGGATCCAGCTTGACAGTCCATATCGAAGCGCGCATTGCCTCCACGGCTCGAGCTGCGCCCGCTAACCCATCTCGCATCATCGTCGATGCCGCAACGACCTCATCACCGGCGGTCGGCCCGGTTTCGCTAGCGAGCCGCGTCGCAGCTTGCAGCCAATCCTCGTGGGCATCGCCGGGATGGATTCCGGCCAGTGCCTGCAGCTTGCACGCACGAGCGCGAACGGGATCGGAACGCTCCTCGCGGAGCTCGGCACGTAGCTCGTGAATTTCAGCCTCGTCTGGAACTCGACTGGAGAGGCGAAGCTCGAGCACGTCGACGAGATCATCGATCGCACGTTCGAACTCCCGCGCGGAGATCCTGACGTCCACGGAGCGAAGGTAGCGAACGGCCGCGACGTCGGCGATCGGTTCTGCTCGCGCCGAGGCATGAATGAAGTCCCCGTCGCTCTCGAACGTGATGGCTGGCCAGGCGTAATCGCTGCTAATCGCAGCCATCGAATGCGATTTGCGCCATTCGAAGGATGGATGCTCGGGCGCCGCTTCCCATCTCAAACGCCACCAGTTGAGGAGCAGCCAGCGTGCCACCAGGTATGCGGGTACCTGAATGTAATCGCGAACGGTGTGTGCGAGCACGTCGTTCACTTCGGTGATCGGTTGATCGCCGGCAGTAATTCTCAACGAGGAGAGTGTTTCGCGCTCCCGGATGTCGGGCAGGTCACTGGGAAGCCAACCTGCAACCTTGAACTCAAGAGCCGACACGTCGACGCTCCCTCCAGATCCGTTTGACCTCCTCGGACCACGGATCACGCAGGCGAATCGGATAGCCGTGATAGCGGCCAGGTCGGCTGCCTCCGTACATCAACTCGAACACTTGTTCACCATCATCGACGACCCACATCTGCTTCGGGAACCCGGTGGTCCACGTGTTCGTCTTGCGAGGTAGCTATCACCGGGGAGTGGTGCGGCGCCGCGGCGGCCTCGTCGAACCCCTGCCCGAGGTCCAGGTCCACCGCCTGCCAGCCGATCGGGGGATCGCCGTCCATCGCCATCGCTGCGAACGGTACTACGTGATGGCGTCCACGCTCGGTAGCTGAAGAAACACGCGGACTTGCGCGGGTTACCCCGAAGCGAATCATCTCGCGGGGCTCGTTGTTGTATACGAAGGCCGTATGCGAATCCCGGGACTGTCTCGACGCTGGCTGATCGCCGGCGCGATCGGCCTGGGGCTGGTGCTGTCGGCGACCGTGGGGCTCTCGGTGGTGTACCCGCGGCTCGGGGCGTGGATGATCCGGACCAAGGTCGGCGCCAAGCTGGCCCAGAAGCTCGGCCGCGACGTCAAGATGGGCGCGATCGAGGTCGCGCTCGGCCACGTGGTGATCCACGGGGTCGACGTCCGCGGGCCGCTCGACGGCGACATGCCGATGGTGCACATCGATCAGGTCGACGTCGAGTTCGACGGCTGGCACTCGCTGCTCGGCAAGATCGAGCTCGGCGAGGCGAAGATCGACGGCGTGCAGGTGGTGATCCACCGCGACGCCAGCGGTCAGGACAACGTGCGCGACGTGGTCGATCGGCTGCGCGCCGCAAAGGCCGAGCCGGCGGCGGCGGGCGCGGCCCCCGCGATCCGGCCGACGTCGATCACGGTGACCCACGCGCGGCTGCTCGCCAACGACGAGCTGACCGGCGCGACCGGGCTGGTCACCGACGCCGACGCGCGGTGGACGCCGGACCGGATCGTGGCCGAGGCGCGCGGGGTGACCGCGACGACGCTGAACGCGCCGCGGGCGTCGGCGGCCCGGATCGGGATCGAGAAGGTCGTCGGGGCGACGCCGATCGTGTCGATCGACGGCGGCGAGATCGCGTTGTGGCCGAAGCTGGCGCTGTCGGGGATCGGCGGCAAGGTGGTCGCCAACCCCAAGCAGCCGAGCGAGTACATCATCGATCTGGCGGGCGGCTACGGCGGCGTGCCGGGCCGGCTGTGGACCGCCAAGGGCGATCTCGATCCGGCAGCGCTGTCCGCGTCGGTCGATCTCGAGGCCGCGAAGTTCCAGCTCGATCGGTTGGCGCCGATCCTCGCGCACTCGGCGGTGGTCGACTACGACAACACCGCGGTCGATACCAAGCTGCACGTCGACGTCGATCAGATCGGCGCGAAGTTCTCGGGCAGCTTTCACCTGACCGGGCTCAACGTCGGGCACCCGATGATCGCCGAGCACGAGGTCCACGATCTGGATCTGTCGGGCGAGGTCGCCGGCAGCTTCGAGCGTGCGACCCGCAAGCTGGAGTTGACGCAGGGCGACTTCGTGATGCGCAACCTGCCGTTCTCGATCACCGGCGTGGTGACCGCGCCGTCGCGCGAGGCGATCGCGGCGCTGGTGCCGGCGCTGGTGCCGAAGATGCCGGGCGATGGCCACCCGCTCGAGGAGCCGGCGGCGCCGGTCAAGCCGGCGGCGATCGCGCCGGCGTCGGACAAGCTCGCGGTCGCCGAGGTGCCGCGGGTCGGGCCGCACGGGCTGCAGGTGGTGAAGCTGCATCTGGTGATCCCGCCGGTCGACTGCCAGCAGGCGCTGAACGCGATCCCGACCGAGATGGCGCCGTACATGGCGGGCTACAAGATGCGCGGCACGTTCGACGCCGACGTCCACCTCGACATCGACTGGAGCGATCTCGACGCGACCCAGTTCGACGGCTCGGTCGGGATCAAGCACTGCAAGGTGATCGACGAGCCGGCGGGCTCGCCCAAGCGGCTCAAGGGCGAGTTCCAGCACGACGTCGAGGTCGAGCAGGGCGAGTGGATGTCGTTCGACGTCGGGCCGAGAAACGACGAGTTCGTGCCGCTCGACCAGATCTCGCCGTACCTGGTGAAGTCGATCATGTCGACCGAGGACTCGGCGTTCTACCAGCACCACGGGTTCATCCCGAGCGAGTTCCGCACCGCGCTGGTCAACAACCTCAAGGCCGGCAAGTTCGTGCAGGGCGCGTCGTCGATCACGATGCAGATGGTGAAGAACGTGCTGCTCTACCGGGAGAAGACCCTGGCGCGGAAGCTCCAGGAGCTGTTCCTGACCTGGCACGTCGAGAACACGCTGACCAAGGACCGGATCCTCGAGATCTACCTGAACGTCATCGAGTACGGCCCGAGGCTGTACGGCATCGGGCCGGCGGCCTATCACTTCTTCGGCAAGCGGCCCAAGGACCTCAACCCGGTCGAGGCCGCGTTCTTCTCGACGATCCTGCCGTCGCCCAAGGAGCGCTACAAGCAGTACTGCGCCGGGACCTTGACCAGGTGGACCACCGGCAAGATCGATCGGATCCTGCAGATCATGCTCAAGCGCGACCGGCTGACCCAGTCGGAGTACGACACGGCGATCGATACGCCGCTGGAGTTCTCCAAGGACGGCTCGGAGACCGAGGACGAGTGCCTCAAGCGGGTCAAGAAGGCGATCAAGAACGCGCGGCCGACCAACCCGCTCGCCGCGAAGAAGGACCCGGCCCAGGACAAGCCGAAGCCGAGCCCCAAGAAGCACCACGAGGCGCGCCACCACCTCGATGACAAGCCGCCGATCTGAGCGGCGCGACCGAATGCCGCTGTCGCGGGGACGGCGGGGCGTGGTACCGATCGGGCATGCGCCGCGCTGCGATCTTGCTGGGGCTCAGCTTCGCACTGGGCGTGGCCGCGCCGGATGCGCGCGCCGAGCCGCCGACGACGCACGAGATCATCTATACGCGGCCGAGCGGGTTCTGGACGTCGAACCGGCCGGCGGTCGGCGGCGCGTACCGCTGGCGGCTGCTCGGGCTGGGCGTGATCATCGCGGCGATCACGGGCTACGGGATGCTGCGGCTGGTGAAGCGCGCCAACGCCGAGCGCGACGCCCGGCGCTGAGGAGATTGAAAATCAAGCTCGCTCCGGCTAGGCGCGACCGACTCCCTGAGGGCATTTCAAGCAACGCGATGCCTCGTGCTAGGATGGAACTGTGAAGGCCATCAGCGCCCACGTTCGTAACGGGCAGATCGTCCCGGATGATCCGATCCAGCTTCGCGAGGGGGATGCCTTGGAGGTTGTCCTCTTGGAGGACGATGAGATGAGCGCCGAGGAGATGGCGGAGCTCGACGATGCGCTGGACGAGAGTCGTGCGCAGTTCGAGCGAGGTGAGTTCGAGGATGCGCGTGCGTTCGTGCTCCGTCTTGCCGCGAAGTCGTGAAAGCATTCATCTCGATACGCGCGGAGCGCTCGGTCGAGCGCATCGCGGCACGGTGGGGTGAGCACGCTGACAATCCAGGTGTGTTCATGCGGGAGCTCATGGAGATGATCCAGTTGCTCGAGACCACTCGAAGCCCCGGAGCGCGCGTGCCCACCAGCAGGCATCCGGCCGCAAAGCGGATCTTGCTGAGGAAGTCACGTTGCCACGTTTACTTCGAGGTCGACGAAGCCCAGGAGCGGCTCGAGATCATGGAAGTCTGGGATGCCCGCCGGCGCCGGGCGCCAAGGCTGTGATCGCGGCACCGTCGAGCGGATCGCCGCAGACGGTCGTGGTAGACGAGGGCCGCTGTGACGGATGACATCGGCCCCTTCATCGAGCGCCACGGGCCCCAGGCGGTGTGCGCCGCGCTGGCGCCGGTGCTGACCGCGGAGCGGATCGCGCGGATCGATCAGGTGCTGGCAGCGCGGCTGACGTCGGTGGTGACGGTGGTCGAGGATACCTACGACCCGCGCAACGCGGCGGCGACGATCCGGACCACCGAGGCGATCGGGCTGGCGGATCTGCATGTGATCGAGGCCGAGCACCGGTTCTCGGTGACCGACGGGGTGACGATGGGCGCGCACCGCTGGATCGATCTGCATCGCTGGCCGTCGGCGGAGGCGGCGATCGGCGGGCTGCGCAGCCGCGGGTTCCGGGTGTTCGCGACCTTGCCGGGCGCGCCGCGCTCGATCGACGACGTCGACGTCGGCACGCCGATCGCGGTGGCGTTCGGCAACGAGCGCAACGGGCTGAGCGAGGCCGCGATCGCGGCGAGCGACGGGGCGATCGGTGTGCCGATGTTCGGGTTCACCGAGAGCTACAACCTGAGCGTCACGGTCGCGCTCGCGATGACCCGGCTCGCGGCGCGGCGGCGCGAGCTGATCGGCGCGCTCGGCGATCTGCCGGAGCCGCGGCGGGCCGACCTCCGGGCGCGGTGGTTCGCGAGCCGGCTGCGCGGCGTGACCGGCATCCTCGAGCGCGCGCTCGGCGCGGGGTAGCGGCCGCGCGGCGTGTCGTCGCGGACACGCCCAGATGTGGCATCTGGGACGCAACCGAGGGACAATCTCGGCGCTGTTCCGGTTACGCCGGGTACCGCACTTGCAGAGCAATCCACCATGGGCTCGACGATGAGGATGGGAACCCCGCCGGGACCGCGTGCCGCGGCCCCGCAGAAGCCACCGCGCCCGGGTCGCGCGGATCGCCCGCTCGGGCCGGCGACGCCGCGGCGCGGGCCGTGGCTCGCGATCGCCAAGTGGCTGGTGCTGCTCGGCCTGCTCGGCGCGATGCTCGCGGTCGGCACCGCGGCGTTCATCTTCTGGATGTACGGCCGCGATCCGAGCCTGCCCGACTACGCCAAGCTCAGCGACTACCACCCCAAGCAGGTCACGACGATCACCGACGGTAACGATCACCGGATCGGCGAGATCTTCAACGAGCGCCGCACCGTGGTGGCGTACGACAAGGTGCCGCCGATCATGGTCGACGCGTTCGTCGCCGCCGAGGACAACAAGTTCTGGACCCACGGCGGCGTCGATTACTGGGGCATGTTCCGCGCGCTGGTGACCAACCTGCGCGCCGGCCATACCCGGCAGGGCGCATCGACGATCACCCAGCAGGTGGTCAAGACGTTCCTGCTCACGCCCGAGCGGACGTTCAAGCGCAAGATCGAGGAGATCATCCTCGCGCGGCGGCTCGAGACCTCGCTGACCAAGCAAGAGATCATGACGCTGTACATGAACCAGATCTATTTCGGCCACGGCCGGTACGGGATCGAGGAGGCCGCGCTGTTCTACTTCGGCAAGCACGTCGGCCAGGTCAACGTGGGCGAGGCCGCGCTGCTCGCCGGGCTGCCGCAATCGCCGGAGAACATCTCGCCGCGCAAGAACCCCAAGCGCGCCAAGGAGCGCCAGACCTACGTGCTGAACCAGCTCGCGGTGATGCAGAAGATCTCGGTCGCCGAGGCCCAGAAGTGGATCGACGCGCCGATCAAGATCGTCGATCGGCCGTTCCCCGAGCTCGGCTCGGCGCCGGAGTGGGTCGATCTGGTCAAGCGCCAGCTGCTGACCGAGCACCACGGCGACGAGGCCGTGCTCGACAAGCTCGGCGCCGGGGTGCGCACGACGCTGGACCCGTCGCTGCAGGTGCTCGCGCAGAAGGCGCTGCAGCACGGGCTGCAGGCGGTCGACAAGCGCCACGGCGTGGGCCGCCCCGAGCGCACCGTGAAGCCGGAGAAGATCGACGCCGAGCTCGCCAGGCTCGCCAAGAAGCTGCCGCACGGCGGCCCGGTCGCCAAGGAGAGCTACGACGCCGTCGTGACCCAGGTGTTCGACGACGATCATGAGATCGCGGTCGATCTCGGCGACTGGAAGGCGTCGATCTTACTCTCCGGCCTGCCCGCCGGCGTGCCGGGCGGCGAGGCCGACGACCGGTTCAACCCCAAGGACGCCGACGGCAACGTCAAGAAGCCGAGCGAGCGGTTCAAGCCGGGCGACGTGGTGTCGGTGGTCCTGCCGCCGAGCGCCGCGGCCAAGAAGCCCGACGATGACGACGACGATCCCAAGCCGAAGCAGGCCGCGGTCCACGGCAAGCACGCGCAGCACCGCGTGGTGTTCGCGCCCGGCCCCGAGGGCGCGGTCGTGATCCTCGACGTCAAGACCCGCAAGGTGCGCGCGCTGGTCGGCGGCTACGCGTCGAAGGTCGCCGGGTTCAACCGCGCGACGATGGCGCACCGCCAGCCCGGCAGTTCGTTCAAGCCGTTCGTCTACGCGACCGCGATCGACAGCGGCAAGTACACGCCGGCGACCGTGGTCAACGACGCGCCCGAGACGTTCCGCGACTTCCCCCAGTGGAAGCCGAAGAACTACGAGACCGGGCGGTTCGAGGGCCCGGTGCGGCTGCGCTACGCGCTGTCGAAGTCGATCAACACCGTGTCGCTGCAGCTGGTCTACAACGTCAAGCCCGAGGCCGTGGTCGCGACCGCCAAGAAGATGGGGATCGGCAGCCCGCTGACCCCGGAGATGTCGATCGCGCTCGGTTCGAACGAGGTCACGCCGATCGAGCTGACCAACGCCGAGGCCACGCTCGCGGCCGGCGGGCTCGCGGCCGAGCCGCAGTTCATCGACTCGATCGACGGCGTGCCGACCGCCGCGGTCAAGGGCGAGCAGGTGATCCGCCCCGAGGTCGCCTACGTGGTGCTCGACATGATGCGCTCGGTGGTCACCGAGGGCACCGCGGTCGCCGCGGCGTCGCTGAAGATCCCGATCGCCGGCAAGACCGGTACGTCGAACGACGCCAAGGACACCTGGTTCATGGGGCTGACCCCGGACTACGCGATCGGCGTGTGGGTCGGCTACGACGACAACCGCGCGATGGGCCACGAGACCGGCGGCGCGGTCGCGGTGCCGATCTACGTCGAGATCATGAAGCAGATGAACCAGCCCGCGAAGTCGTTCGCGCGCCCGGCCCACGTGGTCGAGGCGACGATCGACAAGAAGACCGGGCTGCTCGCGCCCGACGGCGCACCGAAGGGCACGACGATGTCCGAAGTGTTCCTCGAGGGCTCCGTGCCGACCGAGGTCGCGCCGATGCCCGACGACGTCACCGAGGACAACAAGACCAAGGACGAGTACGCCGATTGAGGTCGCGCGGCTTGCTGGTGGTGGTGGGCTGCGTGGCGGTGATGCCGGCGCGCGCGCACGGCGGAGAGGCCGAGGGCGATTACCTCGTCCGGCTGTCCACCGCGGTGCGGGCGCGGCTCGCCGCCGCCGCGGCCGCGCACGTGGTCGTGCCGGTGCCGCCGGTGCCGGTGGCGCTCAAGTGGCGGCCGCAGAAGCTCGGCTCGCTCGATCTCGGCGCGCCGATCGTCGCGGTGACCGCGGGCGATCTCGATGGTGACGGCAAGGCCGAGCTCTACCTGGTGACGTCGCGCGAGGTGATCGCGGCCGGGCTCGCCGGCCCGACCGGCAAGCTCCGCGAGCTCGGCCGGGTCGCGTTCACCGGCGAGCCGGCGGTGCCGGCGTCGCGCGACGTCGTCGGCACCGCGGTGATCGACGGCACCGCGGTGATCGCCGGGGTCTCGGCGTGGGCCAAGGATCTGCGGGTCGAGTGGCACGGCAAGGCGCTGTCGGCGCGCCACGGCGCGGGTGGGCTGCGGCTGTGCGGCGACAAGGCGCAGCTCGCACCCGGGCGCAACCACTTCCGCGACGGCGCCGGGGCGGTGTTCGGCGCGCGGTGCCGCGATGATCTGGTCGACCCCACGGGCCTGCCGCTCCACGTCCGCGGCGAGCTGTCGATCACCAACGCCCTCGAGGTCACGGTCACGCGGTGCGCGATGACCGGCAACGACTGCCAGCCCGCCGGCGCCTACCAGGTGCGCGACGCCGGGGTCGCGTTCGAGATCGCCGACGTCGATCGCGACGGCGTGCCCGACGTGGTGGTGTCGAGCGCCAGCGCGCCCGGCGACGCCGACGCGGTGCGGGTGATCGCGCTCGGCACGCCGGGGGCCAGGCCGACCTACAAGAAGACGTTCAACGGTGGCGTGGTGGGGATCGTGGTCGCCGACGCCGACGGCGACGGCGTGCCCGAGGTGATCGCCGTGGTCCGGCTCGCCGGCGCGACGCGGGTCGATCTGTGGAGGCTCGACTGATGCCGGCGCCGCGCGAGGTTCACCCCGGGCATCCCCGGCACCCCCGGCGCACCCTCTGCGCCCCGGCCGCCCGGCGCCTGCTGCACGCGGTCGCGCTGGTCGGCTGCGCGGTCGGCCTCGCGAACGCGGAGACCCGGCCGCGCTACGGCGGTACCGTGGAGGCATCGCTGCTCGGCGCCCCGGTCGGGTTCGATCCGATCACCGCCCAGGCCCACGCCGATCTGACGGTGATCGGCCTGGTGTTCGATACCCTGTACATCACCGGCCCCGACGGCACGGTGCAGCCGCACCTCGCGCTCGGCATGCCGGTGTTCGACGCCGCCCACACCGCGGCCCACGTGGCGCTGCGCCGCGGCGTGGTGTTCCACGATAGCGTGCCGCTGGCGCCGAGCGACGTGGTCGACTCGCTCGAGCGGGTGCGCAGCAAGGCCGCGTGGGTGCTCGCGCCGGTGACCTCGGTGCGGATCAGCGGCGAGGGCCTCGACCTGACGCTGCGCGCACCGGTCGCCGACCTCGCGGCGCTGCTCGCGCTGCCGCAGACCGCGATCACCAAGCGCGGCCAGCCGCCGGGGCCGACCCACCCGATCGGCACCGGGCCGTTCGTGGTCGAGCGGTTCGATCCGTCGGGCCGCCAGCTGGTGCTGCGCGCGTTCGATCAGCACTTCGCCGGCCGGCCGTACCTCGATCGCCTGGTGCTCGGCTGGTTCGACACCCCCGACGGCGAGGCCCGGCGGTTCGAGACCGGCGCGGCGCAGCTATCGGCGCGCGGCGAGGCGGCGTTCGCCGGCGCGCGGCCGAAGTACCTGGCGTCCGAGGTCGAGAGCCCGGCGGCGCTGCTGCTGTTCGTCGGGTTCGGCAAGCGCCACCCGGCGATCACCGACAACCGCGAGCTCCGCATCGCGCTCGACCTCGCGCTCGACCGCGGCGCGCTGTCGACGATCACGACCGGCGAGCGGACCTTGCCGACCCGCAGCCCGCTGCCGATCGAGGCCGGCGCCCCGGGGCTCGATGCCGCGGGCCGCGCCGGCGACGCCGACCGCGCGCGCGCGACGCTCGCCGAGGCCGCCAAGCGCGCCCCCGCGCTCGCCCCGCCGAGCCTGGCCGGCTCGCCGCTCGCGATCATCTTCGACGAGACCCGCCCCGACGACCGCGAGATCGCGCTGCGGGTGTCGCGCGGGCTCGACAAGCTCGGCATCGGGTTCACGATCGAGGCAGTCGCGGCCGACAAGCTGCGCGATCGCGCGGCGCGCGGCGACTGCGATCTCTGGATCGGCCAGCTCGCGGCGCCGCTGACGTTTCCGGCGGCGTGGTGGGGCGCGGCGTTCGCGGCCGGCGGCGATGACTGGGCGCGGGTCCAGCTCGCGGCCGGCGCGCTCGACTCCGCCGCGGCGGGGACCGAGTTCGCCCGGCGGCTGCCGATCGTGCCGCTGATGTTCCGCTCGCTCCTGGTCTGGCACCGCGCCGAGGTCCACGGCCTCGCGTTCGACGCCAGCGGCCGGCCCGGGCTCGCCGATCTGTACTGGTTCAAGGGGCGGCCATGAAGCTGCGCGGCCGGTTCACGCTGTCGTTCGCGCTCGCGGCGCTGGTGCCGATCGCGGTCGCCGCGGTCGCGACCCGCCAGGTGATCGCCTCGAGCTATCGCGCCGACTACGAGGCCCGCCGGCAGAGCGCCGAGGCCCGGGTCGAGGCCGAGATCAAGCGGCTGCGCGAGCAGGTCCAGGCGGCCGACAAGACGCTCGCGAGCCACACCCATCCGTTCGTCGGCGGCCTGCTGCTCGATCTCGCCAAGCAGACCGGGCCGCGGCTCGACTACGGGGTCGAGCAGAAGCTGCGCGATCAGAGCGGACCGCTGATGCGCGGGCTGTCGCTCGACGTCCTGACGATCACCGACAAGGCCGACCGCGTGCTGTGCTCGCCGCACGCGCCGGGCAAGATCGGCGAGTCGAACCACCCCGAGGTCCGCGAGCGCGCGACCGGCGCCGCGGCCAAGGCCGGCGCGTTCTTCGTCCGCGAGGACATCACCAAGGGCCTGGTGTCGGAGACCGCGCTGGTCGTCGAGGCGAGCGGGATCGCGCAGGACGGCGTGTACGCGGTCGCGGTCGCGGTCGGCCGCCGGGTCAAGGACGACATCCTGTCGGCGGTGCGCACCGATCCGCGGGCCGACGCGCGGATCGTCGCCGCCGGCGGCGCGACCAGCGGCGAGGTCCTGGTGCCGCCGGTCGCCAAGGACTGGGCCCAGGTGTCGCAGGACCCGCCGATCCGGGTCCCGCTGCTCGGCCCCGACGGCACGCCGGTCGCGGCGATCGAGGTCGCGGTGTCCGATGGCGATCTGGCGCGCGTGCTGCAAAAGCTGACCGTGACCTCGGCCGCGCTCGCGCTCGGCGCGCTGATCGGCGTGGTGATGATCGGCCTGCTCGTCGCGCGCCGCACCGCGCGCGATCTCGATCAGCTGGTCGCCGGCTCGCTGGCCGCCGCCCGCGGCGATCTCGATCACCGGGTGCCGGTGCGGTCCGACGACGAGATCGGCGCGGTCGCCGCGGCGTTCAACTTCATGATGGAGGATCTTCGAACCTCGAAGGATCGCCTGGTGATCGCCGAGCGGATCGCCGCGTGGCAGGAGATCGCGCGCCGGCTCGCCCACGAGATCAAGAATCCTCTGACCCCGATCCAGATGGCGATGGACACGCTGCGCAAGACCTGGAAGAAGCAGCACCCGTCGTTCGGCGAGATCCTCGAGGAGTCGACCGCGACGGTGATGGAGGAGGCCGACCGGCTCAAGCACATCGTCTCGGAGTTCTCGGCGTTTGCCCGGATGCCCAAGCCCGAGTTCCAGCGCCTCGATCTCAACGAGCTGGTGCGCTCGGCGCTGGTGCTGTACCAGGGCGGCGCGGCGCCGATCGAGGTCAAGCTGTTCCCCGCGCTGCCGCGGATCGACGCCGACAAGAACCAGCTCAATCAGGTGGTCTTGAACCTGGTCGAAAATGCGCGTGACGCGATCGGTCAGCGCACCGATGGCCACATCACCGTCGAGACCCGGATCGGCGAGGCCGGCGATCGCGCGATGCTCGTCGTCGAGGACAACGGGCCCGGCATCCCGAGCGAGCTCAAAGACAAGGTATTTGCACCGTATTTCACGACCAAGCACGCCAAGGGCGGCACCGGCCTGGGCCTGGCGATCGTGCACCGGATCGTGTCGGATCACGGCGGCCGGATCGCCGTCGCAGATGCACCGGGCGGAGGCGCACGGTTCGCGATCGAGCTGCCGCTTCGAAATGGCACCGCACTCCTCACCTCGCGGATATAAACTGCTGCAAAGAGGAGGGCACACATGCGTCGACTCGAAAAGACGATTCGCGAGATCGGATGGACCCACGCTGTACCAAGGCTCGATGTCGGCGAGCGGGTGTCGTGTGCGTTCGACGAGATGAGTCGCGAGGTCCACGACTGCGTGCTGGTGATGAAGGGCCGGGCGCTGGCCGGGATCTTCACCAGCCGTGACTTCCTGAACCGGATCGCGGCGGTGCGCGCCGATCCGGGCGCGCTCGTGCTCGGCGACGTGATGACGCCGATGCCGTGCACGCTCCGGCCGCGCGATCCGGTCGCGTTCGCGATCAACTGGATGGCGGTCGAGGGCTTCCGCAACGTGCCGATCGTCGACGATGACGGCGAGGTGCTGGGCGTGCTCACGGTGTGGGACGTGATGCGCCACCTCGAGGCGATCTTCGACGAGATCGACGCGACCCCGCGGCCGACCCCGGCGACCGGCGATACCTCGTCGGTGATCCAGCTGTTCGATCTGGGAGGTGGCTCGTGAGCGGCGGCATGCAGACGCTCGCCAGCGCCCGGGTCGCCGCGCTGTCGCCGCGGCCGCACGCGCGGGTCGCAGCCGGCGACGCGATGTGGAAGGTCGTCGAGCAGATGAAGGCGATGGGCCGCGGCGCGGTGCTGGTCGAGGAGGATGGCGCGCTGGTCGGGATCTTCACCGAGCGCGACCTGCTCAACCGGGTCGATTACACCGACGCGCTGTGGTCGCACCTGATCGTGCGCGACGTGATGACGCCGCACCCGATGGTGATCCGCCCCGACGATTCGCTGAGCGAGGCGCTGCGCCGGCTGACCGGCGGCCACCGCCGGCACCTGCCGATCGTCGACGACCGCGGCCACGTGCTCGGGCTGATCTCGATCAGAGACATCCTGACGTTCGTCGCCGAGCGGTTCCCCGAGGAGATGTTGAACCTGCCCCCGCACCCCGACCACGAGTCGTAGCCCGCCGCGTGGTTCTTGCAATGGCTTTCCGCAATCAGACGTTGTAGCTATGACGTCGCCCCGCGGGGGCACTCGGAGAAAGCCATGGCGAAGCTAGCAACGATCGAGGGTTGTCTCACCGCGCTCGTCACCCCGTTTCGAGACGGCAAGGTCGACTTCGACGGGCTGGCCCGGCTGGTCGACTGGCAGATCGAGCAGGGCGTCGATGGCATCGTCGCGGTCGGCACGACCGGCGAGTCGGCGACGCTCGCGGTCGCCGAGCACGTCGCGGTGATCGCCGCGATCGTCAAGGCGGCGCGCGGCCGGGTCCCGGTGGTCGCCGGCGCCGGCGGCAACGCCACGAGCGAGGCGCTCGAGCTGACCCGCGCGTCGCAGGACGCCGGCGCCGATGCGCTGCTCCAGGTCACGCCGTACTACAACCGGCCGAGCCAGGAGGGACTGTTCCGCCACTTCGAGGCGATCGCGCGGTCGACCCGGCTGCCGATCATCCTCTACAACGTCCCGGCCCGGACCGCGTGCGACCTCTTGACCGAGACCGTGGTGCGGCTCGCCGAGATCGACAACATCGTCGGGATCAAGGACGCGACCGGCAACCTGGTGCGCGGCAGCGAGCTGGTCGCGCGGGTCGGTGACCGGATCGCGATCCTGTCGGGCGATGACGGCACCGCGTTCCCGCTGTACGCGGTCGGGGCGCGGGGCGTGATCTCGGTGGTGTCCAACGTCGCGCCGCGCGCGATGAGCGATATGTGGGACGCGGTTCGCGCCGGCGACTGGGCGCGGGCCCGCCAGCGCCACCACGAGCTGCGGGTGATGAACCAGCTGCTGTTCGCCGAGCCGAGCCCGGCGCCGGCCAAGGCCACGCTCGCGCTGCTCGGCCGCTGCACGCCCGACGTCCGGCTGCCGCTGGTGCCGGCGACGTCGGGGATGGTCGACCAGCTGCGCGCCGAGATGCGGAACCTGGGCCTACTTTAGTGCCGGCGCCGGCGCGGGTCTGCGTGCTCGGGCCGTCGGGCCGGATGGGGCGCGCGGTGATCGACGCCGCCGCCGGGCGCGACGACGTCCAGATCACCGCCGCGGTCGACCGGCCGGATGCGCCGGGCCTGGGCTCGCCGGGTGGCCGGACCGCCGGCGTGGCCGCGACCGCGGATCTCGAGGCCGGGCTCGCCGGGTGCGAGGTCTACATCGACTTCACCGCGCCGGGGGCGACCCGGGCCACCGCCGAGGCCGCCGCCCGCCACCGCCGCGCGGCGGTGATCGGCACCACCGGGCTCACGCCGGCCGACGAGGCCGCGGTCGCCGCGCTGGCCGGCGTGGCGCCGATCGTCGTCGCGGCGAACTTCTCGCTCGGGGTCAACCTCGTGCTCGGCCTGGTCCGCCAGGCAGCGCGCGCGCTCGGCCCCGAATGGGACGCCGAGATCGTCGAGACCCACCACCAGGCCAAGCGCGATGCCCCGTCGGGCACCGCGCTGATGATCGCGCGCGCGATCGCCGCCGGCCACGGCGCCGACTACGATCAGGTCAAGCGCCACAGCCGCGACGGCGACGTCGGGCCCCGGCCGCGCGGCGAGATCGGCGTCGCGTCGGTGCGCGGCGGCGACGTCGTGGGCGAGCACACCGCGTACTTCTTCGGCGCCGGCGAGCGGCTCGAGATCGGCCACCGCGCCACGTCGCGCGTGATCTTTGCGGCAGGCGCGCTGCGGGCCGCGGCCTGGGTGGTCGGCCGGCCGCCCGGCCGGTACGACATGCTCGATGTGCTCGGCCTCCAGTGATGCTACGGTCCCCTCGCCGATGACCGCGACCGAACGCATCACGATGGTCGTCCTCAACGAGGACGGATCGCGCGACAAGTTCACGCTCTCCTCGTGGGTCGGGATCCCGCGCAAGCACGAGCTGATGTGGATCGGCGACGATCCGTACATGATCATCGAGGTCGAGTACGCGGTGTCGGAGGGGTTCTTCGGCGCGCGCAGCATCGATGCCGCCGGGGTCTATGTCCGCCGGCTGACCAAGGACGAGCAGGACGCGGTCGCGCGCCGGCTCGCCAACCCGGTCCGCGGCAAGGACGAGCAACCGTTCCGCCCATGACCTGAACCGTCGCCCGATCCCGACACCGCGCCGAGGTCGAGCGAGCCGACGAGCCAGAAGCGGTGACTGCCGTGCGGCCTCGCCGTCACGCGCAGCCGCAGGCCGCACCGAACGAGCGCCGCGTGTCCGACCTCGGGCTTGTCGGCGAGCAGGTCGAGCAGGCGACGGAGGCCGCTCTCGATCGCGTCGGTGCTCGGCAGCGTCACGGGCGCGCCGACGTCCGCGAGCTGTGCTTCGATGCGCTTGACCTCGGTGCGTGCCTCATCGCGCAGCTGCCGCACCTCTGCGTCAGAGGGGTCCTCGACGAGCAGGGCGGTGGCGTTGCTCGCCGCTTCACCGCTTTGGCGAGCTGCTTCTCAAGGTCGGCGGGCTTGGCGGCGCCCACGCGCGCTGCGGCGCGATGCGCGAACCCGCGCACGAACGCGGCGATCGCCGTCGGGTTGCCGAGCAGCTCGCGGAGGCGAGCGACCAGCGCCTCGCTCGTCCGATAAGTCGGGGCTCGCGGCATCAGCGTGCGCGCCAGGAAGGAGCGTAGTAAGCAGTGCGTCCTTGGGGGAGTACATGACCAGGAACGCCAACGAACTCGGAAACGGCCCGACCGGACCCGCATCAACGGACGCATCTTTGTCGCCCATCGGAGCGACGGGACCAGCCGGACCCGCGCACGCAGACGACGTAGACCATGACGATCTGGCTGAATGGTCAGATCACAGCCTCTACTACGAACTCGACATGCTCCACCGCGTTCGTGATCTTCGCCGCAAGACGGCCGCGCTGGTCGAGTCGGTAGGAGAGGAGTGGCAGCAGACCATCGAGAACGTGTTCGTCGAGGACTTCGAGATCCATGTACGCATCCTGGTCGAGTTCTTCGCAAAGCCTGAACCACGAGAGGACCGAGCGCGCCTCGTCCACGCGGTGGACTTCCTTGGAGCCGCACAGGAGGCGAACTGGCGTCGGAAGCACGTGTCGAGCAACGAAGAGCAGGAACTCGATCGGCTTTGGGATCTGGTGAGCGAGCACGCGCTTCATCCGATGCGATCTCGAACGCATGATCGCGACAAGAAGAAGATCGACTTCGACGCGACGGTCGCACTCTTGGACAGGTTGGCGACGGCCTTCGTTTTCGCCCCTGGTGTCTTCAA
This sequence comes from Kofleriaceae bacterium, assembly GCA_036271215.1. GTDB lineage: Bacteria > Myxococcota_A > Polyangia > Haliangiales > Haliangiaceae > JABFXX01. The sequence goes on from DATBBB010000218.1 coordinate 34,023, forward strand.
GAAGCTCTCCAGAAGGCGCGACTGGTCGCGTTGGCATTCTCGCGTTGTCGTCGACCCTCGATGAGTATCACGAGGCCATTGAAGCCTAAGGCGTGGGTCGCGACTTGTGCGCAGCGCTGGTCCTTCCGCACGACGGCGATCAAAAAAAGAGAGAAGGGAGGCAACTGCACCGCACCAGCATGCTTGGTGTCCCTGCTTGCCAGCATCGCCGGCCCAACACTGCCCCCAATACCGGACCCGCTAGCACGGCCCTCTCACCCCCGAAACAGTATCGCTGCCTCGATCACGGCCGGGGTCACCCTCTCGCGACGGTAGTGAAGCCGACTGTGATCGGCGAGCATGGCAGCGTGATATCGCAAGTGGACACCGCGTGCAACGCGCTCACTCGGCCGAGGCACAGGCTCGCCGATGCGCGCTCAGTGGTTCCCGATCAGGCGGGGCTCTACGCCATCTACGGCATGCGCGAGACCTGGCACCAGCTCGGCCTTGGTGATCCAGCTGATGACCGACCGCTGTACGTGGGCAAGGCCGAGCAGAGCCTCGTGACACGCGACCTCAACACCCACTTCCGACCCGGACGGACCGGCCAGTCCACCGTGCGGCGGACATTCGCAGCGCTGTTGCGCGACCAACTCGGGTTGCGCGGGATCCCGCGCAACCAACAGAACCCAGAGCGACCCGCGAACTTCGCGCTGAACAGGGAACACGATGCCGCACTGCAGGACTGGATCGACGCTCGGATCGAACTCGCCGTGTGGGCGAAGCCCGTCGACTGCACAAATCTCGGTGCGGTCGAGGTTGGTGTAATCGGTCGATGGGTTCCGCCGCTGAACTTGAAGGACAACACCTCGACGTGGAGCGCCACGGTCTCAGCGGCACGCAGGGTGATGGCGGAGGACGCCCGAGCCTGGATCGTCTCGCGCCGATCTTCATGAACACGGCGGTCGTGCTTGAGGCGGTTTCCTCGGGATGGTGACGGTGACCTTGAGCGCCGCGCGTTCTCGCAGGTACTCCTGCGCCTTGCGTGCGGCGTCCGCGTTGTGGTCGGACTCCTCGTCCAGGCAGGAAGCCGCGGAGATCGCGCAGATCGAAACCAAACACTGGCAGCTCATGGAGAGCGGCGGCGGCAACCCGACGCTTGCGACCCTGATCGCGGTGGCGAAGGCGCTCGGTGTCGAGGTCTACGAGTTGCTCCGTTGAGCCGTGCCCTGCGTTCGCGATCGAACGACCGCGCGCACGTGGCAACTATAACGCGCCGAGCGGTCCTATCGATCGCGGCCTTCGGAGCGTTCGGTGCGAAGACCTTCAAGCACATACGCGGCGCTACTCGATGGGACCGTCCCACAGCCCAGATGTGTAGCGAACCGACCGCGATCACCCCGCTCACGTGGAAAGTCTAGGGCACCGCGCGGGTACATCGATCAGGGCCTTTAGAACGCTCGGAGCGAGGACGTTCAGCACATACGCGTCGCCGCGCGATCTGCCGGGCGCATACCCCAGGTGTCCAGTGAAGGGACCGCCGTGTCACCCACAGCGCACGGTCACGCTCGCCAGTTCGCGATCGTCAGCGCGTGCCCGGCGGACCGGACGAACTCGAAGTGCGCGACGTTGCCGGTGACGAGCGGGATGCCCGAGGTGATGGCTACCGCGGCGATCATGACGTCGGATGTGCCGATCGGCGTACCGCGTGCGTCCAGGTCGGCCTTCAGGTACCCGGCGAGTAGGCCCGCCGCGTCGCCGAGGGGCAGCACTTCGATCGTGGGGAGCATCGCCTCGAAGGCCGCGAGTTGCTCGGTTCGGCCGGCGCGGCGCAGCCCGTAGCTCACCTCCATGACCGTCACCGCCGAGATCGTCAGCCGGTCGTGCGCCGCGAGGTACTCGCCCGCGGCGCGCACCACGTTGGCGTTCCGCCCCTTCATCACCTCGGAGAAGATGTCGGTATCGAGCAGCGAACGGGTCATGGGAGTGGGCGCAGATCCCACTCAGCCCGCAGGCGCTCGACGTGTGCCATCGCCTCGTCGATCACCTCGGGCTGGTCGGCGAACAGGCCGAGGATGCTCCGCGCGGGTTTGGCGGGCGGCGCGTTCTCGTTCAGCGCCTTGATCAGCTCCGCGCGCTCCTCGGGCGTGAGGCGCTTGGCCTGCTCGATCACGGCTCGGAGTTGGGCGGTCACCCGCCAAGGATACCAGCCGGGCGGCAGTCCGCCTACCGGCCTGTGCTCGCGCCATGGCACCCCAGGACCCACGTTCGGCGCGGAAGGTAGTCCCCGCGGAGCCGACACTCAAACTGCCGTCTGAGGGCACGCCAGCGCGCGCATGGCGCCCCTCACGCCGCGAACTCCAGCTCGAACGGTAGTTCAGCGAATGGCAAGGACGAGCAGCCGTTCCGCCC
>DATBBB010000219.1:0-1736 GCA_036271215.1 Kofleriaceae bacterium
GCATCAGGTCGCGGTCGCATCGCTGCTCCACGACTATCATCAGCGCCCGCAGGTCACGGAGGTCGAAGACGCGCGGCTCGCCGAGCTCAAAGACCTCATCGAGCGCATGGGCACCGATATCAACCTCACCGCGATCGAAGAGTTCGACGAGGTCAGCAAGCGCTTCGAGTTCCTGTCGGCCCAGCGAGTCGATCTCGATCGCGCCGTCGATCAGCTGCAGCGCGCGATCGACAAGATCAACAAGACGAGCCGCAAGCTGTTCAAGGACACGTTCGCCGCGGTCAACGCGACGTTCAAGGAAGTGTTCCCGCGGCTGTTCCGCGGCGGCCAGGCGGCGCTGTCGCTGACGGCGGCGAAGTCCGAGGACGGCGCCGCGACCGGCGGCGGCGAGGTCGACTTGCTCGAGGCGGGCATCGAGATCATGGCGCAGCCGCCGGGCAAGAAGAACTCGACGGTCGATCAGCTGTCGGGCGGCGAGAAGGCGCTCACCGCGGTCGCGCTCGTGTTCTCGATCTTCCTGATCAAGCCGTCGCCGTTCTGCATCCTCGACGAGGTCGACGCGCCGCTCGACGAGGCCAACGTCGATCGCTACAACGAGCTGGTGCGCGAGATGACCGACCGCTCGCAGTTCATCGTGATCTCGCACAACAAGCGCACGATGGAGGCGGCCGATAACCTGTACGGCGTCACGATGCAGGAGCCCGGCGTGTCCAAGCTGGTGTCGGTCAATCTCAGCAAGCTCGGCGCGCGCGCCAGCGGTGGGCCGAGCGCGGCGGCACCGGCGGCGGCTGCCCACGGCTGATCCGCGGGGCGCCGGCGGCCGATCCGCGGGGGCCGTTCCGGTCAGTCGAGGAAGCTGAGCGCGTTCTCCCACGGGGTCGAGAACACCAGGTAGTCGCCGAAGTCGAACGGACTGCCGGCGAGCTTGGCGCGCTGATCGTCGGTCAGCGAGTCGAGGAACCGGCGGTTGCCGCGGCCGACGATGTCGAGCATGTCGCGGGCGAGGCCGACCCCCGCCATCGGCTTGAACGCCGACGGCGCCAGCTCGCCGTTCATCACCGCGCCCATCACGCGCTCCTCGAGCGCCGACGCCGCCTCCTGGGTCGCGCCGTCGAGCTCGGCGCGCTGGTGGTCGTCGAGGTTGGCGAGCGCGGCGAAGCTGTCGCGGCTGCGGGCGACGCGGGCGCGCTGCGGGGCGATCGCCGACTGCGCGAGCGGCAGCACGCGATCGCGGTACGACCGCAGATCCTCGCCGGGGTGCGGCGCGAGCCACACCGCCCACGGCGGCACGCTGAACCCGTAGAAGCTCAGCCCCGAGGGCGCCGGCTCGGCCGGCGCGGCTGGCGCGCGCTCGCCTCCGGTGCCATCGGCCGCAACCACGTGCCCGGGCCGTGCGCTCGCGGCGGGCGCCGGGCACTCGGCGGCCACGACGTCCTCGGGTGCGCGGTGGCAGTCGCGCCACAGCTGGACGATGCACACGGCGCCGAGCACGAAGCAGAGGTTGCGCCATCCACGGGAGCTCATCGGGACCTCGCAGGGGAAGCGGGTGGGGCCGGCGTGCCGGGGTTGTACGGCGCGGGGGCCGGGTACGGCTGGTTGGGCTGGGCCGGTGCGCCGGGGTTGTACGGCGCGGGGGCCGGGTATGGTTGGTTGGGCTGGGCCGGTGCGCCGGGGTTGTACGGCGCGGGGGCCGGGTACGGCTGGTTGGGCTGGGCCGGTGCGCCGGGGTTGTACGG
>DATBBB010000220.1:0-19285 GCA_036271215.1 Kofleriaceae bacterium
CGGCTCCGTCCACGTGGGCGCTGGATCGCTGGCTCCATGCGTCCGTTCCGGCGTCGCTGCCGCGTGCTCGGTGCCGGTGTTTGCAACTGGATCTTCCGCCAGGCTCGCATCGTCATCTGCGCATGGTTCGGCGCAACGTGCCACGTGCAGGCACCCCGCGCTGCCCGAGATCTGCAATAGCCCGCGATGGTGCGCCGAATGGCATGCCGAACAAGCGAGGATCAAGTTCTCCGGCTCGTGGTGTCCGCCGTCCTCGCGGTGCACCACGTGATGGATTTCGAGCCCGCGCGAAGATCGGCAACCGGGCACCCTGCAGCGTCCACCGTCTCGACGCCACACGAAGCGCACGACGCTCGGGGCGACATCCTGGTGTGCGCGGTCGGGGATCTGACCGTCCAAGGAACCGATGTATTGCGCATCGCACTCAGCTCGCTCGACCGCCGCCGGCGGGATCGCAACCTTCATGCCCGCGCCGGCTTGCCAGCCCTGGCGGCAGCGTTCGCACACGGTCACCGCGACCTGAAACTTCGCGCGGCCGGTTGGCTCGCCGGCCGGCGCACCATCGAAGACCGCGCTGCACAGCGCCGCGAGCATCTCGTCATCGGACAGATGGCTGCCATGCTCGTCATCGAGCACCTGGCGTGCCTGGCGCATCAACGCGAACGTCTCCGCGGACAGCTCGAACCGGACCACGTGCGTACGCGCCTGCGGATCGCCTGGATCTTCGGGCCGATCGCCGAGCTTGTGATCGGCAACGAGCTCCTCGATCTGGCGCAGGTTCTTGCCGACCGCCACGTCACGCCACGCGGCCTCGGTGGCGGGCGTCGCGACGCGCGTCAGCTCGCGGATCGCCGAGAACGACAGTGCGCCCTGGGCGAGCGCCTCGGTCAGCACCGGCAACATTCCGAGCGCGTTGGCGACACGGAGGCGCTCCTGGCCGGTTCGCGGTGCATAGCCGAGCACGCGCTCCATATAGTCGAGCGCGGAGACCATCCCGAGCTGCCGCCAGATCTGGCAACGCTCGGCCTCACGCAACCAGCGCGCTTCTTCGGCATCGAGCACCGCGCGCCGACGTGCAATCGCGCGCAAGGTACGATCCACAATTTGCCAGTCAGGGTGCTCTGCCTGGTTCGAACGCGAACCGGCTCTCGATTCGCCCCTGAGCGCCCACCCGGGGACTGCTTCACCGTCTACCTGTGGTTCACGTAGCACAACGACCCTCCTGCCCGATGTTGCGACGCATGGAATAGCTCCGGCCTTCCGATTGGCAATCCACAATCGACAGCCCCCGCACTTTATGTCGACCGAAGATGACAAGCCGGCCGCGCCGTCGATGACTGCGCCGGTGTCAGACCCCTGCGGTAGATCACGTCATCGCCGGTTGGCATCGCGGTCCGCGATCGACGCTTGATCGAGGCCAGCTCGAGCGGCGCCCACGTGGGCGCGGCGGGCGGGCTACGACGCCGACAGCCGCGCGAGGGCGTCGCGCAGCGGCGGCGGGATCGCGACCGGCTTGCGAGTGGCGCGGTCGACGAACACGTGGACGACGTGGCCGTGGGCGGCGGCCTGGTCCTCGCCCTCTGCAAAGATCGCGATGCTGTAGGTGACGGCGCGGTTGCCGAGCCGGTCGACGCGCAGGCCGGCGACCAGCGGGGTCGGGTAGGCGAGCGGGGCATGAAACTCGCAATGCGATTCGACGACCAGGCCGATCACGCTGCTATTGATGATGTCGAGCCCGCCGACCTCGATCAGATAGAGATTGGCCGCGCTATCGAAGTAGCTGTAATAAGCAACATTGTTGACGTGGCCATAGACGTCATTGTCCGACCACCGGGTGGTGAGCGGGGTGTGAAACAGATATTCGGTCAGGACGGGACGTTCGGTCGGCATGATCACCAGTAATGAAGCGCGCTCTCGAACAGCGCGGCGAGGGTAGACGCGGGTAGCTCGCACGGCGCATTGCTCAGCAGGCGCTGCTGGGGCACGGTGCCGGCGACGAGATCGGCGATATCGGCGCTCGTGTAGCCGACGCCGCCGACGCCATTGGGGATCTCGATCGCGCGCATCAGGCGGATCACGGCATCGGCGAGCAGCTCGCCGGGCGCGCGGTCGTCTGCCGCGTGGCGCTCGCCGCCGAGCAACGCGGCGGCCTCGCGGTGGCGCTCGGGAGCCGTGGCGGCCGTGTGGCGGAACACGGCCGGTGCACTGACCGCGACCGCCATGCCGTGCGGCACGAGCGGGGCGTCCGGATAACCGGCGGGCCGGAATTCGCGCACCCGGCCGGCGACCGCGTAGGCCATCGCGTGCGGCGCGTGGACCCCGGCGTTGCCGAACGCGATCCCGGCGAGCGTGGCGGCCCACATCATCTGGTGCCGCGCCTCGGTGTCGGTGGCGTCGTGCACGGCGCGCGCGAGGTAGGTGCCGCACAGCCGCAGCGCCTCGCGACAGCCGACATCGCTCCACGGGTTGCAACCCTGGCTCATCGGCCGCGCGGTCGGCGGCACCGGGGCAGCCCGCCGCGTGAACGGCCGCGCGGTGAACGACTCGATCGCGTGGCACAAGACGTCCATGCCGCTCGCGGCGACCACGGCCGGCGGCAGGGTCAGCGTGCACCGCGGATCGACCACCGCCTCGGTCGGGCGCAGCCGGGGCGACGCGATGCCGGTCTTGGCATGGTGGGCGAGCCAGTCGAAGATCGCGATCCCGGTGACCTCGCTGCCGGTCCCCGACGTCGTCGGGCAGGCGATGTGCGGCGCGAGCGGCCCGGGAATCGGCCGGGCGTCGCCGAGCGGCGCGTTGACGTAGGTCCGCAGCGTCGCCGGGTGGGTCGCGAGCAGGTTCGCGGCCTTGCAGGTATCGATCACCGAGCCGCCGCCGAGCGAGATGTAGCCGTCGGCGCCGGCCGCCCGTGCGAACCGCGCCGCGTCTTCGAAGGAGCCGTCGGTCGGCTCGACCGCGACGGCGTCGAACACCGCGGCGTCGACCCCGGCCGCGGCCAGGCTCGCGGCGAGCTCGGCGAACCACGGCAGCGCGCGCAGCCCGCGATCGGTGAACACCGCAGCCCGCCGGATCCCGAGCGCCCGCGCACGGTCCCCGACCTCGGCCAGCGCCCCGGCCCCGAACGTCACGCGCGACGCGTCCATGGTGAACGCGGTCTCGCACCCGGCGGCGATCGCTTCGAGCTGTGCGCACGTCATGCCCCACGAGGATACGCGTCGCGCAAAATCGATCGAGCCTCGTCGGTTCCAAACCGCGCGCCGGGGCGTTAAGGTCGGCCGGCCATGCCCAAGCCAGCATTCAAGCGCATTCTCCTCAAGATCTCGGGTGAAGCGCTGATGGGAGATCAGGGCTACGGCATCAACATCGACGTGCTGAGCGAGATCGCCGGCGAGATCGCCGATTGCGCCAAGCTCGGCGTCGAGGTCGCGGTCGTGGTCGGCGGCGGCAACATCTTCCGCGGCGTCTCGGAATCGGCGCGCGGCATGGATCGCGCGAGCGCGGACTATGTCGGCATGCTCGCCACGGTGATGAACGCCGTGTCGCTCCAGGAGGCGATCGAGAAGCACGGCGTGGTCACCCGTGTGCAATCGGCGATCCCGATGTCGCAGCTCGCCGAGCCGTACATCCGCCGCCGCGCGATACGGCACCTCGAGAAGGGTCGCGTCGTGATCTTCGGTGCCGGCACCGGCAACCCGTTCTTCACCACCGACACCGCCGCCGCGTTGCGCGCGATGGAGATCGGCGCCGAGATCCTGCTCAAGGCGACCAAGGTCGACGGGGTGTACGACAAGGACCCGGCCAAGCACACCGACGCAAAGCGTTACACGACCGTGACCTTCACCGACGCGCTCCGGCAGGACCTGCGCGTGATGGACGCAACGGCGTTCGCGCTGTGCCGCGATAACGAGATGCGCATCATCGTGTTCGACATGACCGCGCGTGGCAACATTCACCGCGTGGTCTGTGGCGAGCTGGTCGGGACGACCATCGTCAAGGACAACCAGCAAACGCAGTTCGCGAGCTAGACGGCCCCCCCAGACGAGCATGGGAGCATGAGAGCATCATGATCAACGACATCACGACCGACACCGAAGACGGCATGAAGAAGGCCGTCGATTCGTTCAAGCGCGACCTCCAGAAGATCCGCACCGGCCGCGCGAACACGGCGATGCTCGATGGGATCAAGGTCGATTACTACGGCACGCCGACTCCGGTGAACCAGGTCGCGACGGTCCAGGTCGTCGACGCGCGGTTGATCACGGTCAAGCCGTGGGAGAAGGCGATGCTGCCGGTGATCGACAAGGCGATCCGCGCCAGCGACCTCGGGATCAACCCGGTCTCTGACTCGGAGCTGGTCCGGCTGCCGATCCCGCCGCTGACCCAGGAGCGCCGCAGGGAGCTCGCCAAGGTGGTCAACAAGCAGACCGAGGAGGCGCGCGTCGCCGTGCGGTCGGCCCGGCGCGACGCCATGGACATGGTGAAGGACGCCGAGAAGGACAAGCAGATCACCGAGGACGAGCGCAAGAACGGCGAGAAGAAGATCCAGGATCTCACCGACAAGTACATCGCGATGCTCGACGACATCGCGAAGGCCAAAGAGAAGGAGATCATGGACCTATGAACTGGCGGTGCGTCGGTAGCGGGGTATGATAGGCGCCGATGTCCGGTATTCCGGCAGGCGCCGGCCAGCTGCTCGGCAAGCGGCTCGGCAAGTTCGAGATCGTCGCGTTGCTCGCGCTCGGCGGGACCGCGGAGATTTATCTGTCGCGGATCGGCGGCGCGGCGGGGTTCGAGAAGTACGTCGTGGTGAAATGCCTCCACGACCACCTGGCGGATGACTCCGAGTTCGTGAAGATGTTCCTCGACGAGGCGCGGCTCGCGGCGCACCTCGATCACTCGAACATCGTCCAGACCACCGAGCTCGGCCAGCACGAAGGCCGCTACTACATGGTGATGGAGTTCCTCGCCGGCCTGTCGCTGGCGATGATCGTGCGGCGCGCGGCCGAACGCCTGCCGGGCGGCCGGCTGCCGGTGCCGATGGTGCTCAACATGCTGGCGCAGGCGGCGGCCGGCCTGCACTACGCGCACGAGAAGGCGATGAACGGCAAGCCGCTGAGCATCGTCCACCGCGACATTTCGCCCCAGAACCTGGTGATCAGCTTCGAGGGCGTGGTCAAGGTCGTCGATTTCGGGATCGCCAAGGCCGAGCTGCGCGAGACCCATACGCGGTCCGGCACCATCAAGGGCAAGTTCGCGTACATGTCGCCCGAGCAGTGCGTCGCCAACAACGTCGATCGCCGGACCGATATCTTCGCGCTCGGTGTGATCGGTCACGAGCTGTTGACCGGGCGGCGGCTGTTCAAGCGGCCGAGCCCGTACGAGACCTACCAGGCGGTGATCGAGTGCGACGTCAAGCTGCCGTCGACGCTCGAGACCGGGCTCGACGCCGAGATCGACGCGCTGATCATGCGCTCGGTCTCCAAGGACAAGGACCAGCGCTACCCGACCGCCGAGGCGTTCGGCGATGCGTTGCTCGGCTACCTGCACCACCGCGGCATCGGCTCGGGGCCGGGCGATGTGTCGCGATTCTTCGACGCGCACTTCGGTCAGGAGATCGAGGAGCACTCGGCGCGGATGCGCGAGCTGATCTCGGGGCGCGACGTCTCGGTCGATACCGGCGTCAACTGGGGCGGCGACGAGCCGGACGAGGAAGCCCGGCGCGAGGAAGCCAAGCGCGAGGCCGCGGCGAGCGGCGGCACCCCGGCCAGCGCGGACAGCAGCGGCAGCTTGAACGACCCTGGCAGCTCGGCCAGCCTGGACCGGGCGATCGAGGCTTCGATGCGGCCGTCGGTCGACTCGATCGCGAGCGGCGAGATCGGGCTGGGCGCGCTCGGCGACGTCCATCGGCCGAGCGCGGGCTCGCTGTCGATGCTGATCAGCGATCTCGACGGCGGATCGCGCGGCGAAGAAGACGACGAGATGCCGGCGGAGCGGACGCGGATCGAGGCCAACCCGCTCGACCAGATCAACGAGCTGGAGCGGATGATCACGGCGGCGAAGGCGGCGTCGCAGAAGCCGCTGATCACGCCGGACCAGATGCCGTCGATCGCGGGAGCCGGGCTGGCAGCGGAGCCGCCGTCACCTGCGCCGAAGCCGGCCGCGCTGCCAACGACCGTTCTCACCATCGGGCCGTCCGGGGTGCCCGGGCCCGCGGGTCCGCCGCCGTCGGCGCTCGGTAAGCCGTCACCGTCACCGTCACTGTCGCCGCTCGGTAAGCCGTCACCGTCGGCGCTCGGTGGGGCGTCGCCGTCGGCGCTCGGTAAGCCGTCGGCGCTCGGTAAGCCGTCGCCGTCGCCGCTCGGTGGGGCGTCGCCGCTGTTGCCGGCAGGACCGTTGCCGTCGCCCAGGCCGCCCGGGGCCCCGGGATCTGGCCGGTTCCCGGATCTCGCGAACCTGCCGACGATGATCGCGGATCCGGATGCGGCCGGCGGGTCGCAGAGCGCGGGATCGCCCGGAGCCGGGTCGCCTGGAGCCGGATCACACGCTGCCGTGCCGCCGCCGAGCGCGTCGATCCCGATCAGCAGCGGCGTGATCGGTGGCTTGCCCGAGAACGCGCGGACCCAGATCGCCCCGCTGCCGGCCGGCCTCGAGGGGCGGTCACCCCGCAATGGTGTGCCGGCGATGCCGGGCCCGCCACAGGTGCCCGCCAGTTACCCGGTGATGAGCGCGGAGATGCGGTCGCAGATCGCGATCGGGGCCACGGTGTTCCCCAGCGATAGCCCGGCCGCCAACCCGTCGGCGCAGACGATGATTCCGCCGCCTCCGCCGGCGCAGCGCGGCCCCGAGCCGAACAACCCGCACGGCTATCCCACGCCGATGTCGCGGGCGCCGGATCCGAGCGGGCAGCCGGGCTATCCGATGGCGCAAGGGTCGGACGCGAGCGGGCCCCAGGGCTATCCGCGGGCGCCGGATCCGGGCGGGGCGCCGGGCTATCCGATGGCGCAAGGGTCAGACGCGAGCGGGCCCCAGGGCTATCCGCGGGCGTCGGGTCCGAGCGGGCCGCTGGGCTATCCGGGCGCATCGGATCCGAGCGGGCCGCCGGGCTATGCGATGGTGCAACCGCAGCGCCCCGAGATGGGCACCGGACAGGGACCACCACTCGGGCACGACGCCAACGGCTATCCCGGCCATGCAGGTCCTCCCGGTCATGCGGGTCCTCCCGGTCATGCGGGCCATCCCGGCCATGCAGGCCCTCCCGGCTATCCGGGCCACCCCGGTCACCAAGGGCCACCTGGCCCGCCGGGGCAAGGCCCTGGGTTCGCCGATCCGCAGCGCGCCGCCCACATGATGTCGCCGGTCGGGTCGCAGTACCCCGAGCGCGTTGACTGGACCGCCGCGGCCGCCGCCAAGGCGCGCGTGCTGCCGCCGTGGCTGCTCGCGGTGCTGTTCATCGCCGCGCTCGGCGTCGCGCTCGGGCTGACCGTCGTCATCGCCCGGCTCGTCAGCTGACCGGCGCGGCTGACCGGCGCGGCTGACCGGCGCGGCTGACCGACGCGGCTGACCGACGCAAAATTTGTCGAACAAAGCGCCCGTCGAAGCCGGAACGTCGTCCAGGCGATCGAAACACGAAGGCACTGAAGGCACTGATGGGGGCAGATGCCTGATTCGACACCCTTCAGCGGATCGTCGCGCGCGGCTCGCGATACGCCGACACCGTATGCTCGATCGTCCGAAACCCGGCACGCTGGTAGACCCGCTCGGCGGCGTTGCCGGCCACGGTCTGGATCACCAGCTCCTCGATGCCCGACCGGGCCGTCGCGGCAGCGGCGGCGGTCGCGAGCAGCGCCGAGGCAACCCCGCGCCGGCGGTGGCTGCGCGTGGTCTGCACGTCCTGGTAGCGGCCGAGCCGGCCGAGCTGGACCAGCCCCAAGCTGCCGACCAGCGTGCGGTCATCGAACGCGCCCCAGAACTGCGCGAGCCGGCGGATGACCAGCTCGCGCTGCCACGCGGCCCGGCGATGCCGGAACCGGCGATACGCCTCGCTGGCGTGGTCGTCGCCGGTCCGGTCATCCTCGCGAATCGCGAAGTCGAGCTCGGCGGCGCGCGCCAGCTCGTCGGGCGCCAGCGGCCGCAGCTCGATGCCGCGCGGCGCGGCCGGCGCCGTGACCTGCGGCGCGACCATCACCCGCCTGGTCTCGCGCACGAACCCGGCGGCGGCGAGCTCGTCGGGCGCGCCGGTGTCGCCGGTCACGCCGTCCCACATCAGCGTGACGTGGCGGATCTCCGGATCGATCGCGACCTCGCGCGCGAACAGGTCGATCATCGCCGGCAGCTCGCCCGGCCGGAGCGGCGCCGGCAGCACCAGCATGTTGCCGTGGAAGTAGCCCGGATCGTCGGGCGTGCAGGTCACCAGGTAGCCGCCGCGATCGACCACACGGCCGCGCGTCGCGATCAGCGCGAGATCGGTCGTCAGTCCAACGCTATGGACGAGCATGGCGTCCCGCGCTAGTTGCGCACGAGGCCGAGCAGCTTCGACATCGTCTTCTCGTCGGCGGGCGGAAAGTCGTAGTCGAGGAACTCGCGCGACAGCACCCAGCGCAAGTCGGCGACGGTGGCCGGGTACGGCCGCGCCTCCGCCGGCAGCTTGCACGAGTACATCGTCAGCTGGACCTGATAGGTCGTGTAGTCGTGGACGTGCTCGCCGAGCTTGGGGCCGACCACGATCTCGACCCCGATCCGGCCCTTGACCTCGCGGATCAGCGCGTGGACCTCGCGCTCGTCGCTCTCGACGCGCCCGCCGGGGAACTCCCATAACAGCGGCAGCACGGCGTTGGCGTTGCGCTGGGTGATCAGGTAACGACCATCGTGCTCGATGACGGCCGCGACCACACGGATCACCTCTTTGGCCATGGCGGGCGATTATCGATGCTTTGCGCCCGATTGCAACGGTGGACGTGCGTGCTGAGCCGCGCGGACGTGTATGCTGCGCCGTCTGTATGGCGATCCGTTTCGTCGAGATCAAAGCTTCCGAGAACCCCGAGACGCTCAACTCGGAGTGGGTCATCCTCGAGAATGGCGGCAAGGCGCCGTTCAACACCCGCGGCTGCGGCATGACCGTTGGCCGCCGAGGCTCTGCGAAGAAATCGTTGCTCGGGATCATCGACCCAGGCTTCGTGCTCGCTCCCGGCCAGCGCATGCGCATGCTGACCGGCAGCCCGGGCACGCAGGCCCACGGCCCGGTCCCCGAGGACGGCACCCCGAACTATCACCTGTTCCTGCCGCGGGCCTACGTGGTGGGTCCGGGCACGGTGCTGACCCTCGTGCTGCGCGGGCTCCCGGTCTCGAAGGCCGAGTACGATCCGGCACAGCCGGGCGGCCTCGCGCCGGCGAAGAAGTAGTCGCTAGCCGACCGGCGGTCCGGTGTAGCGCGCACGGGGCCGCAGCAGGTGCCCGGCGGTGCGTTGCTCGAGCGCGTGCGCGAGCCAGCCGGCCGCGCGGGCCACGGCGAACAGCCCGCTCGAGGTCGACGCCGGCACGCCGAGCGCGGCGACCAGCGCGGCGAGCCCGGTGTCGACGTTCGGCGCGGCGTCGGTCGTGGCCTCGACGATCGCGAGCACGGTGCGCGCCTGCCTGGCGTGCGGCAGCCGGGTCGCGGCCTCGAGCAACGGCGGCGCGCGCGGATCGCCGCCCGGGTAGATCGGGTGGCCGAACCCCGGCGGGATATCGCCGCGCTTGCGCAGCGCTCGGACCTGGGCGCGCGCAGCCTCGGGCGAGCCCAGCGCGGCGGCGAACCGCGAGACCTCCTCGGCGGCGGTGCCGTGCTTGGGGCCCGACATCGTGGCGAGCGCGGCCGACACGCAGGCGTACGGCCCGGCATCGGTCGATGCGGCGATCCGCGCGGTGAAGCTCGACGCGTTGAGCTCGTGGTCGGCGAGCAGCACGAGCACCCGGTCGAGCACCGGCGCGACGTCGTCGCCGAGCCCGATCGCGCGCGCGGCGATCGCAGCGACGCTGCCCGCGCCGAGCGCGCGGGTCACCGCGGCGGGCGCGAACCCGGGGGCGAGCGCGGCGGCGAGCAGCGGGATCAGCCGCCGGCCGCAGCCGATCATCGCATCGGGCCGCGCGTCGTCGCGCTCGGGATCTGCGAGCGCGGCGATCTGGACCACCAGCGGCATGACGTCGAGCGGCGTGCGGGTATCGACGCCGACCAGCTTGACCAGCTGGGCCAGCGGCAGCGTGGCGCGCGGCCACGCGACCCGGACCGGCAGGTAGCCCGACCACAAGAGCTCCGCGACCGCCTCGAACGGCGTGTCGGCCTCGGCCAGATCGATCGCGAGCTTGCCGCGATATGCCGGGCCGCGCGGCGTGATCGCGGTGATCGCCGAGTCGAGCACCGGCTCGCCCCAGCGCAGCGCCCCGGCGGCCACCGCGCCATGCCCGGCGCGCGCATCGCGGCGGACCCGCAGCCGCTCGAGATCGGCGAACGCATAGCGCCGCGGCCGGCCGTGCTCGCCGGGGACGCTGCGGATCTGGCCGCGGCTGACGTACGCATAGAGCGACCGCACCGCGATCCCGAGGTAGCTCGCCGCCTTGGCCGCCTCGACCCAACGTTGATCGTCGATTCTACGTTGATCAACCATTGCTCCGACGCTACATCGAGACCCAGGAGGTCACCAATGACGAATGCAGGACTCGAAGGGGTGGTGGTCGCAGACACCCTGATCTCGGACGTGGACGGCGAGCGCGGGCGGTTGATCATCGCGGGCGCCGACGTCGAACAGCTCGCGCTGGTGCCCGAGTTCGCCAGCGAGCCGCGAGGCGAGCAAGTACCCTTGGGGTTCGCCAGCGAGCCGCGAGCCGAGCAAGCCTCCTGGGGTCCGGGGGGATACGAGGCGGTGGTGCACCGGGTACTCCTCGCGGGCGAGGGCACGGCGGTGCAGCCGCCGAGCACGGCGGCGCACGAGGTCGCCACCGGCCGCGAGCGGGACATCGCGCGGGCGCTCGGCCAGGCGCGCGCGGCGGCGTGGGCGCTGGTGCCCGGGCTCGGCGATGCGCTCGGCCACCCCGACGGCATGGACGCGCTGCGCACCGCGCTCGGCCACCTGCGGGCGACCGGCGATCACAGGACCGACGCGATCGCCGCGATCGGCGCCGCGCCGGTGTTCGTGGCCGCGTGGAGCCGCCGGCGCGCCGGTGAGGCCCCGATCGCGCCCGACCCCGCGCTGTCGCACGCCACCGACTACCTGCAGATGACGACCGGCGGGCCGGCGGATCCCGCCCGCGTGCGCGCGCTCGACACCTACCTGGTGACCGTGATCGATCACGCGATGAGCGCGTCGACGTTCACCGCGCGGGTGATCGCGTCGACCCACTCGGACCTGATCTCGGCGGTGGTCGGCGCGGTCGGCGCGCTCAAGGGCCCGCTGCACGGCGGCGCGCCGGGCCCGGTGCTCGACATGCTCGACGCGATCGGCACGCCCGATCACGCCGAGACCTGGCTGCTCGGCGAGCTCGCCGCCGGCCGCCGCATCATGGGCATGGGCCACCGCGTGTACCGCGTGCGCGATCCGCGCGCGGCCGTGCTCGAGGCCGCCGTGCGCCCGCTGGCGAGCCCGCGGCTGGCGCTGGCCCGCGCGGTCGAGACCGCAGCCGCCAAGATCCTGCGCGAGCGCAAGCCCGACCGGCCGCTCGCCGCCAACGTCGAGTTCTACACCGCGGTGCTGCTCGATGCGGTCGGCCTACCGCGCGAGCAGTTCGCGCCGACGTTCGCGGTCAGCCGGCTCGCCGGGTGGTCGGCGCACGTGATCGAGGAGCGCCGCACCGGCCGGCTGATCCGCCCGGCGTCGCGCTACCTCGGCGCGATGCCGCGGCAGCCGTAGCTGCGCGCGAGGCCGACCGCGAGCCTTGCCGGAAAGGCCAGCCGGATCAGCGAGAGAGAATCTATCGGGCGAGCTTGATCCTCGGGCTAGGCCAGCCGCTCGTCGTGAGCGTGCAGGGTCTCGAGGTCGGGCAGCTGCGCGGCCTCGCCGGTCTCGAGGAACATCCGGGTCGCGGGGTCGACCTTGGCGTCCGGGCACTTCGCGACCACGCGCTCGACCACGCCGCGCGGCCGGTCGTCGCCCTCGCCGACCACCGGCTCGCCGGTCAGCCGGGTCCACGGCACGATCCGCAGGGTCGACCCAGCCGTCGACACGATATCGATGAACGTCGTGCCGTCGAAGTCGGCCGGCAACCGGCGCGCGACCACGCCGACCACGTCGCGCCACAGCACGAGCTGCGACGAGCCGTCCTCGCGCCGTGCGTCGATCCCGCCGGCGGTGAGCTCGGCGGTGAGCGCGAGGTACGACAGCCGGTTGCGCAGGTGCGCCGGCAGCGGCGGCAGCGGGCCGCTCTTGGCCCGCGTGAGCGCCGGCAGCACGTCGCTCATCGGTGAGATCAGCCCGGGACTCGAGCCGAGCCGGGCGTGGCTTGCCCCGGCCCCTGACCCTGACCCTGACCCTGACCCTGACCCTGACCCTGTCCCTGTCCCGGCGATGACGCCGGGGCTCGAGCCGACCCCGAGGCTTTCGCCCGAGCCCTGGCCGAGCGGCGGCGCGCCGGTCCCCGAGCCCTGGCCGAGCGGCGGCGCACCGGGCCCCGAGCGCAGCCGGGCCGTGGCGATCGGCAGTGGGCCCGACGGCGGAGTCGACGCCGCGCGGGCCCGCGCCGCCGGATCGACGGTGATCGGCCTGTAGGCGGTGGCGAGGTCGCTCGACTCGGGCGCGATCGCGAGGTACATCGCGGCGAACCCGGCGGCGAGCCCGGCGATCAACGTCAGCGGCGCCCAGGTCCGCGGCAGCACCACGCCGACCTTGGTGACCAGATCGGTCATATCGCCCTGGTCCTCGGGGCCGAACAGGTACGCGGTGGCGACCGCGAGCGCGATCGTGAGCAGCGCGAGCATGTAGCCGAGCTTGGCGAACGCGTCGTTGGCCGCGCCGGTCAGCACGCGGGTCCCGGCCTGCAGCGCGACCAGCGCCGCGAACCCCAGGCTCGCCCACATCGTCACCGTCGCCAGCGTCGGAAACATCCCCGGCATCGGCGAGATCGACGTGCTGACGCAGCCGCGCACGTGGCAGACGTACAGGTTGCGCAGGTCGATCGCGATCTTGCCGCCGCCCGGCAGGCCGGGCACGACCGTGGTGATCGACAGCCGGTACCAGTCCATCACCAGCGCGCCCGCGATGATCAGCGCGATCGAGGCGATCGCACAGAGCAACACGCGCATCCGGTCACGGCCCATTGCCGCTCACGATATCACCGCCCGTCGACTGACCCAACTCCAGGGTTTTGAACGAATGTTTCGTTCCTTGCAGAGCGTGCGTCGCCGTGGGGCGTCCTGCACCATGTGCGCGCGTACCGGCCGCTTCGGGGGTAACCCCAGCGCTCACCTGAGATGACCCGCCTCGCTTCGCAGATGCTGCGATCTCTTCGTTGCCGCTCCTCGAGTTACGCCCGGTAGCCCCGATATCCTTCAGGACGGCGCCTCGACCTCGCAATCTGCTTTGCGATCCGGGCCATCTCAGGCGAGCTCTGGGGGTAAAACACGCCATGCGCGCGGCGCTCCTGGGAGCGATCATCGGGATCGCCGTGGCCGGCCGGCGCGCCGAGGCCCACCAGACCTCGGTCAAGTACGTCGACGTCACGGTCGACGGCAGCCGCGCACAGGTCCGGCTGACCGTCGCGCCCGGCGACGTGACCGAGCCGCTCGGCCTGCCGCCCGATGCCCGGCCCAGCGCGGCCGCGGCGACCACGCCCGCGGTCGCCGCGTACGTCGCGCGCTGGCTCGCGATCGCACCGGGTGCCGAGGCCGCGCGGCCGTGCCCGCCGGGGCCGCCGCGCGCCCACCCCGACGCCGACGCGCGGTTCGTGGTCGTCGAGTGGGATGTCGCGTGCCCGGTCGACCTCGCGTACATCGCGCTCGACTTCCGCGCGTTCTTCGCCGTCGATCCGCGCCACGAGGCGATCGCAACCGTCCACCTGCCCGGCGAGCCCGGCGACGCGTCCGTGGTGCGCGCGCCCGATCCGGTGCTCCGCGTCCACGCCGGGGATCCAGGCGGCGGGCTCGCCGGCTGGATCGCCGCCGGCGTCGATCACATCTGGAGCGGACGCGACCACGTCTGCTTCGTGCTCGCGCTGCTGCTCGTCGTGATGCTCGAGCGCCGCGCCGCCGGCTGGGTGACTCGCCCGCCGCTGCCGACCCTGCGCCGCACCGCGACGATCATCACCGCGTTCACCGTGGCGCACAGCCTGTCGCTGATCGCCGCCTCGCTCGGCTGGGTCCGCCTGCCGGGCCAGCTCGTCGAGTCGCTGATCGCGGTCTCGATCCTCTACACCGCGATCGAGAACATCGCGCGGCCCGACGTCCGCTGGCGGTTCGTGCTGACGTTCGGGTTCGGCCTGGTCCACGGCCTGGGGTTCGCGAGCGTGCTCCAGGAGCTGCTGCCGCCCGACCACGTGATCGCGCCGCTGCTCGGGTTCAACCTCGGGGTCGAGCTCGGCCAGCTCGTGATCGTGGTGATCGCGCTGCCGCTGCTCTGGCTGGCAGCGCGCGAGCTTGGCGCGGAGCGTTATCGCCGCCGGGTGCTTCCGGCGCTGTCCGCGGTGATCGCCGTGGTCGCGCTCAAGTGGTTGATCGAGCGGGTTTTCGGGCTCAGCCTGGGTGGCGTTTGGGGCTGGTAGGGGCTTCCCTGGGCCCGGCTTCGGGTCGATACTGAGCCCAACTTGGCCCTCGTCGAGACGGAACCGCCGGTTGTCGACGACTACGTGAAGCCTGTCGTCATCTGCGTCGACGACGACCCGCACAACCTGAACGCCATCGGCCGCGTGCTGCGCGCGCGCTGCACGGTGCTGCTCGCCGCCACCGGCCTCGAGGCGCTCGATCACGTCGAGAACCACCCCGAGGTCGCGTGCGTGCTGGCCGATCTCCGGATGCCCGGCCTGCCGGGCTCCGAGCTGATCGCGCGGATCGCCCGGCTCCGGCCGCAGTGCCGGCTCGCCGTGGTCACCGGTTACCCCGAGTCCGAGGATCTGATCCACGCGATCAACGCCGGCCACCTGCACTACGTGATCACCAAGCCATGGCGGCTGCAGGACCTGCTGCAGGTCGTCGATCAGCTGCTCCACACCCACCGGCTCGCGCGCGACAACGCCCGGCTGGTCGCCGAGCTCCGGCTCGCCAACCAGCAGCTCCGCGAGCACGAGCACGTGCTGGTCGCGCAGCTCGAGTCGCGCGGCCGCGAGATCTCGGCGGCGACCGAGCAGCTCGCGCAGATGGGGACCCGGCTCGACGCGCTGACCCTGCGCGACGGGCTGACCGGGCTGTACACCCACCTGGCGTTCCAGGAGCGGCTGCGCGAGGAGTGCGCGCGGGCGCTGCGCTACAACCAGCCGATGTCGCTGCTGATCGCCGACCTCGACGGGTTCGCGACCGTCAACTACGACCTCGGCTACCAGGTCGGCGACGACATCCTGCGCCACATCGCGACCGTGCTCACCGACGACGAGGACGAGGGTCGCGTCCGCAGCTCGGACATCGTGGCCCGGTACTCCGGCGAGGAGTTCGTGCTGCTGTTGCCCGAGACCGGCAAGGCCGGCGCGCTGATCAAGGCCGCGCGGCTGCGCGACGCGGTCGCCGCCGCCGACATGCCGGGCGATCGCCACATGTCGATCTCGATCGGCGTCGCGTCGCTGCCCGATGACGCCGCGGACCCCGAGGGCCTGCTCACCGCCGCCGAGGCCGCGCTGCGCGGCGCCAAGCGCGGCGGCCCGGGCCGCGTCCACTTCTTCTCGGCGGGCGATGATCCGTCGCTGACCCGCGCGGCGAGCCGGCCGTTCATCCCGATGCCGCAGGTCGATCGGTTCCGGCCGTACCAGGAGCGGATGCACGAGGTGACCGCGATCCTGATCCGCGATCGCTCGCTGTCGTGCCTGCTGGTCGACCTGTCGCGGCTGCACCGCGTCGAGCTCGATCAGGGCGTCGCGCTGCACAGCGAGATCTACGACCACGCGGCGGCGGTGCTCGACCGGCTGCGCGGCACGTTGCTCGACCCCGCGGACCTGATCTGCCGCTCGGGCGACGGCGACGGCTACTTCGTGATCCTGTCGTCGCGGCCCGGCCAGCGGATCGACCTCGAGGGCCTCGCGGCCGGCGTCGAGCGCGCGGTCGAGGAGGGCCTCGCGGTGAGGGTCGCCGAGGTGCTGCGCGAGCAGCCGCGGATCACCGTGGGCTCGGCCCGCGTGCTCGGCAATTCCCTGCTGCGGCCCGAGCGGATCACCGCGCGGCTGGTCACCGACGCCGGCGCGGCGACCCGCAACTCGCGCGAGCGCAAGGCGCACCGCGATCGCTCGACCCTGCAGGACATCATCCTCGGCGACGGCCTGACCTCGGTGTACCAGCCGATCGTCGATCTCGGCAGCGGCGACATCTTCGCCTACGAGGCGCTGACCCGCGGCCCCAAGGCGACCGCGCTCGAGTCGCCCGCGACCCTGTTCGCGATCGCCGACGAGGTCGATCTGACCGTCGAGCTCGACCGCGCGTGCTTCCGCGGTGCGCTGCGCAGCGCCCAGACGCTCGAGCCGGTCCACCGGCTGTTCGTGAACCTGTTGCCGATGTCGTTCTACGACTCGGCGTTCATCGAGGTCGAGGTCGGCAACCTGTTGAGCTCGGCGGGGCTGACCCCGGCGAACATCGTGTTCGAGATCACCGAGCGGCTCGCGATCGAGAACTTCGCGTCGTTCAAGCGCGCGCTCGCGGCGTACACCGCGATGGGGTTCGGCGTCGCGATCGACGACGTCGGCACCCGGCACTCCAACCTCGAGACCGTGATGTCGCTGCGCCCGCACTTCATCAAGATCAGCGACGTGCTGGTCCGCGGCATCGCTCGCTCGACGGTCAAGCGCGAGATGCTGCGCTCGCTGCGCCACATCGCGGATACGATCGACGCGGTGATGATCGCCGAGGGCATCGAGCAGCTCGAGGACGTCGTCGCGCTGCGCGATCTCGGCCTGCGCTACGGCCAGGGCTACTACATGGCGCGCCCCGGGCCCGGGTTCCCGATCGTGCGCGACAGCGTGATCAGCGAGATGCGAAACGTCACGATGCCGGCGCCGGTCCCGATCGGCGGCGGCCAGAACGACGAGGATGAAGACGAGGACGACCGGGCGCCGAGGAGCTCGACCTCGCCGGGCGCCGGCGCGATGGCGCGCCCGCGCAACGTGTTCGGCCGCCCGGATGACGAGATCACGAGGGATTTCCAGATCCCGATCAACGATCTCGCCCGGCCCCACGGCGCGACGCTCGGCGTCGCGCTGGGCCCCGTGGCCCCGGCGTCGCCGAGCTGGCGGCCGCTGGTCGATGACGACGGCGTGCCCGGCCCCGAGGGCGAGCCGCTGCTCGACAGCCTCAAGAGCAGCATCGGGCGGACCCGGGCCGATACCGAGTCGGACCGCGATGACGAGCGCGGCGGAGGCCGGCCCGGCCTGAACTGATCCCTCGCGATGGATCGCACGGCGTTTCTCAAGCTGCTCGCGTTCGGCATCGAGCGCGCGGTGTCCGACATCCACTTCGAAGTCGGCTACCCGCCGCACTATCGCTTGCATGGCGAGCTGCTCGGCGCGATCAAGGTTCCGCCGCTGACCGCCGCCGACACCGAGGCGATCGCGCGGATGATCCTCGAGGACCGCGGCCCGGCGATCGACTTCACGCGGCGGTTCGCCGAGCTCGACGTGGCGTACGCGCTCGCCCAGCGCGGCCGGTTCCGGGTCTCGATCTTCCGCCAGCGCGGCGCGGTCGGGATCGTGATGCGGCTGATCCCGATCCAGGTGCCGGCGCTCGATCAGCTCGACCTACCGCCGGTGCTGACCGAGATCGCCGGTGCGCGGCGCGGCCTGATCCTCGTCACCGGCGCGACCGGTAGCGGCAAGACCACGACGCTGGCGGCGATGCTGCGCTACATCAACGAGACCCGCCACGCGCACATCGTGACGATCGAAGATCCGATCGAGCTCATCCACGACCCGCAGCGCTGCATGATCATCCAGCGCGAGGTCGGCGTGGACACCGAGAGCTTCTCCGGCGCGATGACCGCGGCGATGCGCCAGGATCCCGACGTGATCCTGGTCGGCGAGATCCGCGACCGCGCGACCGCCGCGGCCTGCCTCGAGGCCGCCGAGACCGGCCACCTGGTGCTGAGCTCGGTCTCCACGCCCGATGCGGTCGCCGCCGTGCAGCGCTACCTCGGGCTGTTCGAGCCCGACGCCAGGCCCATCATCCGCGATCGGCTCGGCGACTGCCTGGAGGCGATCGTGGCGCTGCGGCTGGTCGCCGGCAAGGACGGCGGGCGCCGGATCCCGGCGGTCGAGATCTTGCGGGGCACGCGCGCGATCCGCGAGTGCGTGCGCGCCGGGCGGATGTCCGAGCTCTCCGAGCTGATCCGCAAGGGCCGCGAGCTGTGCGCGATGCAGCTGTTCGACCAGCACCTGATCGATCTGGTGAACCGCGGCCTGGTCACGAGGGAGGCTGCGATCTACGCCAGCTCGAACCCCGAGGAGCTCGAGCGCTCGCTGCACGTCGAGTAGCCTCGAGCGCTCGCTGCACGTCGAGTAGCTGTCGATGAACTAGCGCTGGCGCGGGGCCGGCTTCTCGGTCGCCTGGCCGGGCGGGCTCGCCGGATGCGGTGCCGGCGCGGGATGCCAGCTCGGCGGTGCCGGCGCTGGGGACGCCGGGCCGGGCGGGGGCGCCGACGGACCCGGGGCCGGACCGGGAGCCGGGCCTGGAGCTGGACCGGGAGCTGGATGATAGACCGGCGACGGATTGACATAGATCGGCGCGCTCGGCGCCGGCTCGACCCGCGTCGGCGGATGCCACGGCGTATCGCGGCCCGAGACCGGGTGATAGGTCGGGCCCGGGGGGCCAGCGGGCAGCGGCGGGTGCATGCGCGTCGGCTCGGGCGACGGGCGATAGCTGCCGCCGGACGCCGGCGGTTGCTGTGGGCCCTGCGGTGGTGGCTGCTGGCCGGCCGGCGGGACGTACGTGGTGCCGGTGCCGCCGGTGTTCGCCAGGCCACCGCGACTGCCGGTGCTGATCGGGCCACCGCCGCCACCGCCGCCGGGATATCCACCGCCGCCACCGCCGGGATAGCCGCCGCCACCGCCGCCGGGGTAGCCGCCGCCGGGGTAGCCGCCGCCGCCGGGAGGGCCACCGCCGGGAGCGCCGCGGGGCGGGGAATACGTGCCGCCGCCGTGG
>DATBBB010000221.1:0-14004 GCA_036271215.1 Kofleriaceae bacterium
CGCAAAGCTCGACAGCGAGCTCGACTTGAACGCCTTCCACGCATTGCTGGCCTCGAGCCGCGCGCGCCGCGTGGTCTCGAGGCCCTTGGGCACGTTGGTATCCACGACCCGGTACTTCGGGGCCAGGAGCCCGGGGAGCTGCGGGCGCGCGTCGTCCGCGGCGAGCTGCGCGTACTCGATCGGCATGCCGAAGAACCCCGCGGCGCCGAACGTCTGGATGTCGTCGCCCTGGGCCTCGAGCGCGCGCCGGAACACCTCCGAGCGCACGTCGATGCAGAACGCGGCCTGCAACCTCGGCTTCGCCGGTCGCGTCGCGTCGAAGCCCTGCGGCAGCTTCGGGCGGACCCGCGACAGCCACGCGAGCTCGACCGCGCGTTGCAGGATCCAGTCGTCGGACCGCGCCAGCTGGGCCGCGCGATCGATCGCGGCCCAGCTCGTCATCGCGAACCGCCACTCGGCGGTGATCGCCTCGTCGCTCGAGCGCAGCAGCAGCCATTCCCACGCCAGGCGGATCGCCAGCAGCTCGCGGATGTGGCCGTCGTCGCCACCGGCGAGCCGCGCGGTCCAGCGCAGGTACGCGCACCACGACGCCCAGCCGTTGACGTCGAGCAGGAGCGCCGCGAAGTAGCGCTCGCGCTCGGCCGCGGGCACGCCGAGGTCCGTGCACGCCTGGTCGATCATCTCGTTCGCGCTGAGCGGCAGCGCGTCGAGCGTCGCGCGATATCCGTCAAGCCCCATGAACAGCGCGGGCATGTGATCGCGGTCGGCCTGGCTGCGCCAGGTCGCATAGAACCCCTTGCCTCGGGGCGCGCTGACCTGCGCTTGGCCATCGTCGAAATACGACGCGCAGAATCGGCTGATCCGCTCCATCACGAACTCGCGCCACGACAGCTCGTGCTCGCTGCGGCGCAGGGTCTCCAGCACGTCGACGACCAGCGGCCGGCGCGTCGGCTTCGGCTCGGGGATCCAGAAGCTCGCGATCAGGTCGTCCTCGGTGACGTCGGCCCCGGTCTCCGCGATCGCTTCGCGGACGTGCTCGGAGCCGAGCCGGCCGGCGCGCCACTCCGCGGCGTACCACGCGCGCGGCATGAGCAGCCGCGCCCCCGAGAGCGCGGCGAGCTCGCCGGCGACCTGCGGCAGCGGCTTGTCGGTGCGCGGCCAGAACGGGTTCACCGCGATGAAGCGATCGAGCGGCCAGGTCGGCGCGATGCTCGCGCACGCGCGCTCGACGGCGGCTTTCAAGGTGAGCTCGGTCATCGGAACCCTGGGGGCCACAGCCGGAAGGTCACGCGCGTGAACCAGTCATCGATGTAGAGGCCGCTCACGAGGTGCGGCTGGAGCCACCGGGAGAACCAGCCGTTCGGCCGGGTCTGCAGCAGCGACTGGGCGAGGAACAGCACGACCAGCCCGGCGACGACGATCGTCCACTGGGTGCTCGACTCCTCCACGCCGGCGTTGACCTGGGGCGCGATCAGCTCGAACACGACGTGCCAGCCGAAATACGCGGCCGAGGCTCCCACCGTGAACGCCACGGCGATCATGAACGCGCGCCGTCCGGCCGCGATCGCGCGACCGAGCATCGGCGCGAAGCTGAGGCCGAGCACGAGCACGAGCGGCCCGACCGAGGGCGGCAGGTTTGCCACCGGCAGACCGGTGTCGACATAGAACGGCACGACGGGGATACACACGAGGATCGTGGCGGCCATGAGGTGCCAGATCCGCAGGCGCGGGTGGTGAACGATGTGGCCCGCGCGCCACTGCTGCACGATCGAGCCCGAGCTCAAGAACGTGTGCGCCTTGTAGAGCGAGTGCGCGAGCAGGTGCATCAGCGCCAGGTGCCACGCGCCGAGCCCGCATTGCACGAGCATGAAGCCCATCTGCCCGATCGTGGACCACGCGAGCACGCCCTTGATCGCGACGCGCGTGGTCATCACGAGCGCCGCGACGATGGTCGTGAACAGCCCGACGCCGAGCAGCATGCTCTGCGCGATGTACGCGTGGGCCATGAGCGGCGCGAGCCGGATCATGACGAAGCCACCGATGTTGACGACGCCCGCGTGGAGCAGCGCGGACACCGGCGTCGGCGCCTCCATGACCGCTTGCATCCAGCCGTGAAACGGGATCTGCGCGGACTTGAGCAGCACGCCGAACACCAGCAGGGCGGTCGCGAGGTGGAGCGTAGGCGACAGCCCGCCGCTGGCGCGCGCGACCGCGTTCACGACGTCGATCCGCAACGAGCCGAGCTCGCCGCCGATGATCACGATCGACGACACGAAGCACGCGTCCGCGAGCCGGCTGAGCAGGAACTTCTTGTGCGCGACGATGATCGCCTGCCGGCGCGTGCGATAGAACGTGAGCAGCTGATGCAGGCCGACGTCGGTCGCGAACCACGCCACCACGAGCACCGCGAGGTGGTTCGAGGTCACGAGCACGGTGACCGACGCGACGGTCAGCAACAGCGATCGCGCGAACCGATCGAGCTCGCGTTGCCCGGCGAGGTACGCCCGGGAATACCGGACGACGACGAGGGCGAGGGTCGCGACCAGCACGAACATCGCGCTCGAGACCAGGTCGAGTTGCACGACATCGTTCATCACCGACGTGGGCACCGTGGTGCGCGCGTCGAAGCCCAGCACCGACAGCACCGGGTGGAGCACGACCGCGAGGTACGCGAGCCCCACCGCGGCGGTCGTCACGAACACCGCGACCGTCAACGATCGGGTTCGCTCTCGCGAGACCAGGAACGCAGCAATGAACAGGCTGGCCGGAACGAGCGCCGCGAGGAACAGGGGCAAGAGCGAGATCAGCTCACCGCTGGTCATGCGCCGGGCCCTCCTGCCGGCCCACGGCATCGCAAGGCATGAGGCTGCGCGGCGGAAACCGCGTACGTCGTCGTCGCATGCTCGTCATCTTAGAGCATGGGCAAACGCGCCAGGCCGCATCGCGGGACCACAAAACGCACGCGAGCTTCGCGCCGTGCAGCCTCGCGCCGCGCACCCGGGAGCCGGGGCCGGCGACGCGCCGGGCTACGACGCGTACAGCTGGATCTCGGTCGCCGCCGCGAGCGCCATCTCGCGCGCGCGGTCCCACTCGGGGTGACGCACGATCAGGTAGCCGTCGGACATCAGGGTCGACTTCCAGTCGCGCCGCGAGCTACCCGGTCGCAGCAGCGTGTCCTCGACGACGTGGGCGCCGTAGCGCGCGAGGTAGTCGCGCAGGCCGGTGATCCCGGTGATCCGGCCGTGGCCCTGGGCGCGCTTGAACGTGAGCCCGACGTTGTACTTGCGCTCGGTCGGGGCGTCGAACCGGCCGGTGGTCGCCACGCGCGCCCACTCGCGGAACAGATCGATGTCGCTGGTGTAGTTCATCATGTCGACCACGCAGGCGCCGCCGGACCGGCACGCGATCTCGCCGAACACGGCCTCGCCCGACGCGGTGTGGAACCACTCCATGTGGGTCATGCCGTCGCCCATGCCGAGCGCGCGCATCACGTCGCGGCCGAGCGCCATGCCGGCGGCGATGTGGGGCTGCGCGAGGTCGCGGATCGTCAGCATGACCGGCGACACCCACTCGAGCGACCGCATCTCGAGCGCGTTGGGCAGGTACTGGGTCACGCTCTCGTACGCCGGCGCGCCGGCGATGCACACCGTGTCGTAGGTGTGCTCGACGCCGGCGATGAACTCCTCGCACGACACCTCGGTGACGTGGCGCAGGTCCGGCAGCACGCGCGCGACGTCCTCGGCGGACTCGACCTTGAACGTATCGGCGCTGCCGGCGCCGCTGATCGGCTTGAGGATCGCCGGGTAGCCGATCTGCTCGAGCGCGGCCCACACGTCCTGGATGCTGTGCGCCCGCCGTGCGCGCGGCACCCGCAGCCCGGCAGCCGCGACCCGGTCCTTCATCAGCTGCTTGTCGCGGAACCCGCGCACGGTGTCGACCGACATCCCGCCCAGCCCGAACCGCTCGCGCAGCCGCGCCGCCAGCACGACGAGCGGCTCCCAGTTGGCGAGCACGCGATCGACGTGGCGGCCGCGCAGCCAGCCGTGGACCCGCGCGATCACGTCGTCCTCGTCGGTGATCGACGGCACGTGCAGGTAGTCGCTCAGGTAGCGCCGCAGCTCGCCGTCGGGGTTGCCGTCGCCGACCCCCAGCACCTCGGCGCCGACCTCGGCGAGGCCGCGGGTGAACTGCCGCATCTCGGGCGGGTAGGTGGGCGACAGGAAGACCACGCGCATCGCCCGAGGTTCCACCGAAATCCCGGCGCGAGCCAGCTGAGACCGAGCGCACAGTGACCGTGAGAGCGGCCTGGGCCGCGCTCCGATTCGCCGTAAGAAACATCAACGCATCGTAAATGCCATCATTTACCGGCCTGGCCGGGCGCGCTACTCGTGGCGCGGGCCTCCATCGGGCCCGAGGAGCCTTCATGCACATCGCGCGACGAATCCAGCTGCTCGCCATGTTCGCCGTCCTGGCGGCCGCGCCGGCGGCGCACGCCCAGACCTGGAACCTGATCTGGAGCGAGGAGTTCAACGGTGCATCCGGCACCACGCCAGACACCACCCGATGGACCTACGACGTCGGCAACAACGGTGGATGGGGCAATGGTGAGTCGGAGGTGTACTGCGCCGCGGGCTCCAATACCGCGCCGTGCAGCACCGCCAATCCCAATGTGTTCATGAATGGTAGCGGCAGCCTGGTGATCCGCGCGCGGCGCGACGCCAGCGGGGCCTGGACCTCGACCCGCATGCACACCAATGGCAAGTTCTCCGCCCAGTACGGCCGGATCGAGGCCCGCATGCGGCTGGTCGCCGCGAACGGCCTGTGGCCGGCATTCTGGATGCTGGGGACCAACATCGCCAGCGCGGGCTGGCCGAGCTGCGGCGAGATGGACATCATGGAGTGGGTCGACAACTACGGGCCGAGCGCCACATCGTCGACGATCCACGGCCCGGGCTACTCGGGAGCCAACGGCATCGGCGTCCAGACTGGATTCCCCAATGGCACCCGGGTCGACGACGCGAACTACCACATCTATGGCGTGATCTGGTCTCCCAACCAGATCCAGTTCTATCGCGACAGCATCACCAACATCACCCGCACGATCACGTCGGCCAACATTCCAGCCGGCACTACCTGGGCCTACAACCATCCATTCTTTATCCTGCTGAACCAGGCCGTGGGCGGCAACTGGTTCGCCGGCCCGGACGGCACCACGCCGGCGGTCGACGACATGCTGATCGACTACGTGCGCGTGTACCAGGCCGGCACCGGCGCGAGCCAGGCAGTCAGCATCCGCGCCTCGGCCGACAACGAGTTCGTGTCGGCGGAGAACGCCGGCGCGAGCCCGCTGGTCGCCAACCGCGCCACGGTGAGCACGTGGGAGCAGTTCCAGCTGATCGACAACGGCGACGGCACGATCTCGCTCCAGTCCGGAATCAATGGCCAGTACGTCACCGTCGATCCCGGCAGCGGCGGACAGCTGATCGCCAGCAAGACCACGATCGGCACCCAGGAGAAGTTCACGCGCGTCGCGCAGAGCAACGGCACCGTCGCGCTGCAGGCGGCCAACGGCATGTACGTCTCGGCCGATCTGAACATCGGCGACGTGCTGATCGCGAATCGCCCGACGGCCAGCACGTGGGAGCAGTTCACCTTCACGGGGTTGTAGCCGGCGGTGATCGCCGGAGTCTTTCGACAGAAGCGTTCACATCTGGAGGTCTCCATGCATGGTTCATCAACGAGCTCGCGATCAGAGTTCATCAGGCGTCGGCTCGGCCGGCTCTGGATTCCGGCGGTCGTGGCCGCGGCGATCTGCGCGGCGCCGCTGCAGGCCGACGCCAGCACCTTCACGGTGCAGAACAACTGCAGCTACACGGTGTACCCCGGCGTGTACCCCGCCGCGACGTTCCAGAACGGCGGCTGGACCTTGGGCCCGGGCCAGTCCTCGGTGTTCACCGTGCCGAGCGGCTCGATCGGCCGGCTGTGGGGCCGCACGGGGTGTAACAGCGCCAGCCCGGCCCAGTGCACGACCGGCTCGTGCGGCGGCACCGGCCTGCAGTGCGCCGGCACGACCGGCCAGCCCAATACCTCGCTGTTCGAGTGGAACATCAATGCCAGCGGGACGGACTGGTATGACGTCAGCTATGTCGACGCGGTCGACAACCCGATCGGCGTGACGATCAGCAACGCGAGCTGCGTCTCGCCCAGCTCGTGCAGCGCGTCGGTGATCAACAGCTGCCCGGCCGATCTGAAGAGCGGCAACATCTGCCTGAGCCCGTGCACGAAGTACAACACCGATCAGTTCTGCTGCCGCGGTGCGTTCGGCACGCCGGCGTCGTGCGTGGTGGCCAACTGGATGGCCTCGGCGCAGACCTACGTCAATAACATCCACAGCTTCTGTCCGCGGGAGTACTCGTATGCCTACGACGAGAACTCCGGTGGCGCGCTGCAGACCTGCGCGACCGGCTCCAACTACACGGTCACGTTCTGCCCGGCCGGCAGCGGCGGCGGCGGCGGGACCAACCCACCACCCCCGGGCAACCTGGCGCTGAACCGCCCCGTGCTGTCATCGTCGAACGAGACCGACGCCCTGCTCGCGGTCCAGGCCGTGGATGGCAATACCGCGACGCGGTGGTCCAGCGCGTTCACCGATCCGCAGTGGATCCGCGTCGACCTGGGCAGCACGTTCCACATCAACCGGGTGGTGCTGAACTGGGAAGCCGCGTACGCGAAGTCGTTCCAGGTCCAGACCTCCAATGACGCGAACACCTGGACGACGATCTACAGCACCACGACCGGCACCGGCGGGGTCAACGATCTGACCGTGACCGGCACCGGTCGCTACGTGCGGATGAACGGTACGGTGCGCGCGACCCAGTACGGTTACTCGCTGTGGGAGTTCGAGGTCTACGGTACCCCCTGAGAGCTCTGTGCGCTGCGGTCCGGATCTGTCGTGGCGTGATGGCGCCTACGGCAACGCACCGCGTCGGTCGACGGTAGTTGAATTCGGCGTCGAGACTCTCTATCGAAGTCGACGATGACCACGCTGTCGCGGCGGTTCGCCGGGGCCTTCATCCTGCTCGTGGCGATGCCGAGCCTGGTGGTCTCGGTGATCCTGTCGCGCCTGTACCTGACCGCGCTTCACGAGACCGTGGAGCTGCAGAGCCAGGCCACCGCCGAGCAGGTCGCGCAGAACGTGCGGACCGAGACCGAGAGCGCCGCGATCCTGGCCGCCGCGCTGTTCCACGACGATGAACTGCGGCGCCTGGCCGACGGTTATGGCCACGCCATCGGGGCGACCGAGCGCTTCCTGTGGACCCGCGCGCTCGACGAGCGGCTGGTGAGCTTCTTCACCTACTCCAACCGGATCGGCGAGGTGGTGCTGTACCTCGGGCAGGGCAGCGTCTACCGCTACGCCAACGATCCCGCGCTGCGGGCCGCGGACACGCTCGACCGCCGCGAGCTCGCCGGGGCCGCCGCCGATCCCGGCAAGGTGTTCCTGCTCGATACGCTCGACGTCGCGCCGGGGCGAGACCAGCACATGATCTCGATCGCCGTGTGCCCGGTGCCCGGCGATCCGATCGCGGCGACCGCCATCCTGCTGCGGCTTCGCGTGCCCACGTTCGACGCGCTGGCCGCCGGCCCGGGTGGCCCGGGTGGCGATGGCGGCCCGGACGTGGTGATGCTGGGGCGCTCGGGGCACCCGATCCTGTCGAGCCTGCCCGCCGGCGCGATCGGCCCCGAGCTGGAGCCCGAGCTGGAGCTCGAGGCCGGCGCCACCCGGTCCCGGACCGGCGCGGGCGGCGCGGGCAGCGACCGGTCGTCGTTTCGCAGCATGCGGGTCGCCGGCCGGTCCTGGCTCGCCACGGTCCAGCCGCTGGACTCGACCGGGTGGACGCTGCTGCTGCTCGCCGACGAGGCGGTGCTGTCGCGTCGCGTGACCCGCTACGCGTGGTACCTGTACCCGGCGATCGCGCTCCTGGCCGCGCTGTTCATCGCGTACGCCGAGCTGTTCTTCGCCCGGGTCGCCGCGCCGATCCGCGCCATCGTCGGCCACATGGCCCGCGTGGGCCAGGGCGACTACGCCGTGCGCGCGGCGCCGCCCGCGATCCGCGAGCTGGCCGAGCTGGCGCGCGGCTTCAACCGCATGGTCGAGGAGACCGAGCGGCTGCAGGCCGAGCGCGCGCGGATCGAGCGCGACCGGCTGAGCGCCGAGCTGGAGGCGCTGCGCTACCAGATCAACCCGCACTTCATCGCCAACACGCTGAACTCGATCAAGCTGATGGCCAGCGCCGCGCGCGCCGACTCGATCGCGGGCATGACCCGCGATCTGATGCAGATGGTGTCCGACAGCTACGCCGGTGCGGGCGTGCTCACCGAGCTGGCGCGCGAGCTCGCCAGCATCACGGCCTATACCGGCATCATGAAGGTCCGGTTCGGCGAGCGGTTCGGGCTCGAGATCGACGCCGAGCCCGGCACCGAGTCGCTGCTGGTCCTGCGGATGATCCTCCAGCCGATCGTCGAGAACTCGATCCTGCACGGGTTCGCGCGCGCCGGCAGCCGGACCGGCCGCGCCAGCCGCGGGACGATCCGCGTGACCGCGCGGCGCGAGGCTCGCCCGCTGCCCCCGGCGCCGTGTCCCGAGCCGTGGGCGACCGCGCTGCCGGGGCAGGTGTTGATCCTCGAGGTTCGCGATGACGGCGTCGGGATCCCACCGGGCGTCGACCCGCGCGGCCGGCGGTCGCGCGCGGCCGGTCGCCCCGGCCCCGAGAGCCTGCACCGGATCGGGATCTCCAACGTGGAGCGCCGGATCGCGCTCAACTTCGGCGCGCCGTACGATCTCGAGATCGAGAGCGAGCCGGACTCGTTCACCCTGGTGCGGTACATCCTGCCGGCGCTGGCGCGGGACGATCGTGCGGACGAGGGCTCCGACGCTGGCCCGGTCGAAGCCCCCAAAGCGGGTCCCGACGCTGGTCCGGGCAAGGGCCCCGACGAGGCCGGCGATGCATAGCGTGCTGGTCGTCGACGACGAGCCGTTCGTGCGGCTGTCGCTGGTCGCGCTCTATCCGTTCGGCCTCGAGGGCTTCGACTTCGCGGCCGAGGCGGCCGACGGGGCCGAGGCGCTGGCCGTGCTCGCCGCCCGCCCGGAGATCGACATCGTCTTGCTCGATCTATCGATGCCGGTCATGGACGGCCTCGAGGTCTTGCGCCGGCTCCGGGCCGAGCCGCTGCCGCGGCCCATGGCGGTGATCGTGCTGTCGGCCCACGACGACTACCACCTGGTCCGCGAGGCGTTCAAGCTGGGCGCGACCGACTACCTGCTCAAGCGCGAGCTCGACGCCGAGCCGCTGCGCGCCGCGCTCGACAAGGCGGCCTCGGGGCTGGCGTCGTCGAGCGAGCGGACCGCCGCGATCCTGCAGCGCCGCCAGCTCGAGCTGCTCAAGGCCCGGGTGCTGCGCGACGTGCTCGCGGCGCCGGCGACGCCGGAGCTGGAAGAGACGTTCCCCGGGCTCGGCATCGCGCTCGCGCCGCCGTTCGCGGTCTGCTGCTTCTGGGTCGAGGACCTCGAGGCGGTGGCGCGCCGCGAGAGCGGCGACGGCCTGACCCGGTTCGCGGAGCTGGCGACGCGCTCGCTGCGCCAGGCGATCGCCGCCGCGGGCCACGGCGAGCTGGTGCCGGTCGCCCCGGGCCACGCCGTCGCGCTGTTCTGTCCGCCGGCGCGCGCCGGGGCATCGCCGGACGGCGTGGCGCGCGCGTTCTGCGAGGACGCCGCCGATTACCTGGCGCGCTACCTGAGCGTGAAGGTCACGTTCGCCATCGGGCCGATCTGCGCCGCGGTCCGCGACGCGCCGGAGGCGCTGAGCGCGGCGAGCGCGACCCGCAAGGTGGAGTCGCGGATCGTCGTGCTCGCCAAGCGCGCGATCCACGAGAGCTACGCCGATCCGGAGTTCTCGCTCGAGGCGGCGAGCGCGCGGGCCGGCGTGTCCAAGAACCACCTCAGCTTCGAATTCTCGCGCGAGACCGGCGAGACCTTCACCGAGTACGTCGCGCGCGTGCGGATCGACGAAGCCAAGCAGCTGCTCGCGACCAGCTCGCTCCTGGTCTACGAGATCGGCCTGCGCGTCGGGTACCCGAGCGTCGAGCACTTCAGCCGGGTGTTCAAGAAGGTGGCCGGCGTCAGCCCGGTGAAGTTCCGCGCCGGGTTTCGCCCGCCGGGCGGCGATTCTCCGTAACAAACGTCATGGCGCCGGAAGAATCATCATTCACCGCCGGTGCAGGTGCACCTGATACTCCGGTCTCCGGCCGTCATCTCCGAGGTATCATGAAGATAGCGACACTCCTCGTCTTTGCGCTCGCGCTGCTCCCGATCCAGGCCGGCGCGCAGCCCACGGTCACGCTCAAGATGGGCGATAACCTGCCCGATCGCAGCAACACGTGGGGCGCGATCGTCGAGCAGATCAACGAAGAGTTCAAGGCGGCGCACCCCGGCACCGAGATCGTGACCGAGAGCTACCCCGATCAGCCGTATCAGCAGAAGATCAAGATCTACGCCACCGCCAAGCAGCTCCCCGATCTGTTCAAGTTCTGGAGCGTCACCTCGCTGCTGAAGCCGCTGATCGACGGTGGCTTCGTGGCGCCGCTCGACCGCGCGGAGTTCGAGAGCCTGGGCTACCGGGCCGGGGCGCTCGACACCAATACCTATAACGGCAAGCTCTACGGCATCCCGGTGTCGATGGACTTCTGGGTCATCTATTACAACAAGAAGCTGTTCAAGGACGCCGGGATCGACCACGTACCGGCCACGCTCGACGAGCTCTATGCGCTGATCCCCAGGTTCAAGGCCAAGGGCATCATCCCGATGACCACCGATGGCAAGGACGCATGGCCGCTGTCGATCACGTTCGATCAGCTGGTGTGGCGGATCTCGGGCGAGCGCGGCCTCCCGCGCCAGGCGCTCGAGCGCAAGATCAAGTTCACCGATCCGGTGTTCGTCCAGGCCGCGCGCGAGCTCCAGCAGCTCGTGAAGTCGGACCTGTTCCAGGAAGATCTGATGGTGTCGGACTACGGCGCCGCGCGAAACCTGTTCGGTCAGGGCAAGGCGGCGATGTACCTGATGGGCTCGTGGGAGCTCGGCCTCGGCACCGACCAGGCGTTCTCCGCGGAGCTCCGCGCCAACGTGGATGCCTTCAAGTTCCCGGTGGTGAAGAACGGCAAGGGCAACGTCGATGACCTGATGGCGTGGTACGGCGGCAACTATGTCGTCAGCGCCACGAGCAAGAACCTCGCGCTCGACAAGCAATACCTCGTGTTCTACGCCAAGCGGTTCCCGGATCTGGCGTGGGACAAGCAGGCCACCCTGCCGGCCCAGACCGTCAAGGCGCGGCCGGGTGACACGATGGTGGCGCGGTCGATCCTCCGGATCATCGGCGAGTCCAAGGCGACCTCGGGGACGCCGGTGCTCGACCTCTCGACCCCGCGGTTCAAGGACGACAACGAGAACGCGATCCGCGAGCTGTGCTCGTCGTTGATCACGCCCGAGGAGTTCGTGAAGAAGCTCGACGCCGCCGCGGACAAGGCCGCGAAGAAGTAGCGCGTGCGCGGCGACCCGTCCCGGAGCCGGATCACGATCGCCTGGCTGATGCTGCCGGGCCTGGCGGTCCTGGTGTTCTCGCTCGCGGTCCCGCTCGGGTTCAGCGTGTACTACAGCTTCACCGACTGGGCCGGGTTCGGCGATTACCAGCGCGTCGGGCTCGACAACTACCGCGCGATCCTGACCGATGATCCGGTGTTCTGGCGCGCGGTGCGCAACGTGGTGGTGCTGATCGCGATGACGATCTTCGTCCAGAACCCGGTCGCGTTCGCGCTCGCCGCGGTGCTGTCGCGGCTGTCGGCCCGGACCTCGCGCCTGCTGCGCACGGCGTACTTCGTGCCCGCCGTGCTGTCGCTGGTGATCGTCGCCAAGCTCTGGGTCGATGTGTTCAATCCGACGTTCGGTATCCTGAACAAGCTGCTGCGGGCGGTCGGGCTCGACGCGCTCGCGGTGTCGTGGCTGTCCAACCCGCACACCTCGCTCGCCGCGGTGATCTGGATCATCTTGTGGCAAGGCTTTGGCTGGGCGCTGCTGTTCTACTACGCGGCGCTGATGACGGTGCCGCGCGACCTCGAGGAGGCGGCGCGGGTCGACGGCGCGAGCTGGTCCCAGACCTATCGCCACGTCGTGATTCCCCACCTCGCCCCGGTGATCGCGACCGTGATCATCATCGACGTGATCTCGGCGATGAAGCAGATGGAGCTGATCTATCTCAGCACGGCGGGTGGCCCGGGCCAGCTCACCCAGTTCCTCGGCGTCTATCTGTACCAGAAGGCGTTCGTGTCCGGCGAGTACGGCTATGGCAGCGCGCTGTCGGTGGTGTTCGTCGTTGTGGCCGGCGGCCTGACCCTGGCGGTCCAGCGCGGGCTGCGGGCGCTGGCGCGATGACCGTGCGGAGCGCGCCGCGCGCGCCGCGCGCTACCGGCCGGCGCCGCATGGCCGTGCTCCACATCGCGCTCGTGTTGTTCGCCTTGACCCAGCTGTTTCCGCTGGTCTGGGTGGTGCTGTATTCGCTGCAGCGGTCCGGCGACCTGTTCGGCAATGATCTGCTGAAGCTGCCGGCCGATCCGCAGTGGCACAACTACGCGCGGGCGTGGACCGACGGGCAGATCGTCCGGTACGGCCTCAACAGCCTGATCGTCGTCACCGCCTCGACCGTGGTCTCGACGGTCCTGGCGTTCTGCATGGGTTACGCGCTCGCGCGCATGCGCTGGCGGCTCAAGCGGTTTGCCGTCGCCGCGGTCGTCCTGGGGATGGTCGTGCCGGTCCACGCGACGCTGCTCCCCAACTTCATCTGGTATGGCATCTTCGGGCTGATCGACACCCGGCTCGGCCTGGTGATCCCGTACGTGGCATTCACGCTGTCGTTCAACACCCTGGTCTACGCCAGCCACTTCGAGAGCCTGCCGGACGCGCTCGAGGAGGCCGCGCTGATCGATGGCGCGTCGTGGCCGCGGATCCTGTGGACCATCATCGCGCCGCTCGCCACCCCGGCGACGGTGACGGTGGCGGTCATGACGTTCCTGTCGGGCTGGAACGAGTTCATCATGGCCAATACGTATCTGGCCAGCGACGAGCTCCGCACCCTGCCGTTCTCGGTGATTCGCTTCGAGGGCCAGTACAGCAGCGATTACGCGGTGCAGTTCGCCTGCATGGTCATCGTCGCGGTGCCGGCGCTGGCGCTCTATCTATTCTTCAGCAAGCACATCATGGCCGGCGCGACCGCCGGCTCGGTCAAGGGATGATCGGCCGATCGGCCGGGAGCGTGACGCCATGGCGAACCAGAGCTTCCTCGAGTTTCCCGCCGGGTTCGTGTGGGGCACGGCGACCGCGGCCCACCAGATCGAGGGCGCCTGGGACGCCGATGGCAAGGGCGAATCGATCTGGGACCGGTTCGCCGCCGACCCGGCCCACATCGCGGACCGCAGCACCGCGCGCGTCGCCTGCGATCACTACCACCGGTTCACCGAGGACTTCGACCTCATGGCGGCGCTGCACCTCCAGAACTACCGGTTCTCGCTGGCCTGGCCGCGGATCATTCCGGACGGCGCGGGGCCGGTGAACCCGGCGGGGCTCGACTTCTACGACCGGCTGGTCGACGCGATGCTCGCCCGCGGGATCCGTCCGTTCGCCACGCTGTTTCACTGGGACCTGCCATGCGCGCTCCAGGATCGCGGCGGGTGGACGAGCCGCGAGACCATCGATGCGTTCGCGCGCTACGCCGACGTCGTGGCCCGCCGGCTCGGCGATCGGGTCGTGGACTGGATGACCCACAACGAGCCGTGGGTGGTCGCGTTCGTCGGTCATCTCTACGGCGTGCACGCACCCGGCGCGCAGGATCTGCGGACCGCGCTGGCCACCGCGCACGGCCTCCTGGTCTCGCACGGTCGCGCGGTCGCCGCGATCCGCGCCGC
>DATBBB010000222.1:0-26623 GCA_036271215.1 Kofleriaceae bacterium
TGCTCACCTCGATCCCGAACGACTTCGACAATCAAAGGGGATGAACGAGTTGTCATGGGTCCGACAATCTGTCGCGCAGTTCCCGGCGTGGGCGCTGGCCGCGCTTGGCAAGCCAGGGTGAGGTACTCCATCCTACAGGCGTGCGGCCAGGAAGCTGAAGGCCTGATCGACCGATCATGCCGGCGTGCGATGGATCGGCGTAGGGCTGGGCGTCGACCAGGGCGAGCAGCTGGAGCGAGTCGTCGACCTCGCCGTCGCAGATCTCGACGCTGCCCTGCGAGCCGTCCTCGCCGCGGTACGACGACATCGCGATCACGTAGCCGTTGCCGGCGGCGGCGCACAGCGCGCCATCCCACTCGGCGCCGAGCCCGTCGAACCCGCCGTGGTTGAACAGGATGATCGGGTAGCGGCCCGCCGCGGCCGGCCGGCAGATCTGGCCGACGACGATCAGCGAGCCGGGGAAGTAGGCGACGCCCTCGGCAACATAGGCGTCGTGCGTGGCGATCGGCACGACCTCGATGAAGCCGGGCGCGGTGACCGCGGCGGTGTGGTCGGAGATCTGTGCGGTGGGGGCTTCCAGATCACCGCATGCAGCGAGGACCCCGAGGAGCCAGGCAGTGCGCATTCGCGGATGAGGTTGCAACCAGCGCGCCAGGCGCGATGACGGGTTTCGCGACAGCGGCCCGCGCGGCACCGGCAGGCTGCGGGAGAAGCAGCTGGCCAGGTCACGATCCTCGTTCGTCGACAGAAGTCGCTGAACAGATCGGCCGAGCTCAGTTGAGCCAGAGCAGGTAGCGGAGCTTGCGCTCGAAGGTGTCCTCGTCGCGGTCGAGCTGGGACTTCATCTGGCCGAGCCGCGAGGTCAGCGCCGACGGGTGCATCGAGGTCTGATAGCCGCTCTGGAGCATGCCGCGCAGGAATGCCGCGGTGCCCGACGCGTCCTCGTGGCGATCGATCAGGGTGAAGTCGAACACGATGTCCCTGGGATCGGACAGCAGGCGGCCGAAGTCGATGTAGGCGTCGGGCGCGAGCTCGACGAGGTGGGGCTCGAGCAGGCCGGCGAACTGGCGGATCGAGAGGCCGTCCTCGGACGTGAGCAGCCGGCGGATATCGCCGGTGACCGCGGCCCAGGTCGTGTAGAGCGCGTCGTCGACCTCGAGCGGCATCGGGTGGTTGTGCTGGCGCGGGTTCGGCACCCACTCGCGATCGTCGTCGGTCTCGGCGAGGTAGGCCGCGCGGCTGCGATCGGCGTAGTCGAGCCCGGCGAGGATCAGCTCGCGGGCGCGAGTGACGCGCGGCTTGTCGATCAGCTTGAGGGTGAGCACCGGCGCGTCCTTGGCGCGAAACAGCTTGTCGAGATCGGACCACTTGTACGCGAGCACGAGCTCGCCCACCGCGCGCTGGAACGCGATCATCGCGCGCGCCCAGTCGGCGTCGCCGACGTCGAACCGGAACGTCGGGCGGCGCCGCGGATCGCCCTGGGGGATCTCGCCGCCCTTGCCGTCGAACTCGAGCTCGAACAACCGGGTGTCGTGCTCGTCGATCTGGCCGTTGTGGTTCCAGTCGGCGGTCCAGCACGCAAGGCAGAGCTCGAGCGAGAACTGCGGATCGGCGGCGACCACGGCGAGATCGCGGTCAATCGCGGCGAGCTGGTCGAGGAAGCCCTGCCAGGCGGCGCGCCCGCCCGCGTGATCGAAGAACTCGAGGTGGTTGGACTTCTCGATGATCTGGATCAGCTGATCGACCAGGTGATTGCCAGAGACCTGGTAGGTCGCGATCGCCCGCACCGCCGCGGCGCGTGCGTTGCCCGGGTCGCTGGCGAGCACCGCGGTCGCCTGGCGGGCCGCGTCGTCGAACTTGCTGGCCTGGAGCGCGGCGACGACCGGCGCGCTGGCCTCGGTGCGCTGCGCGGGTGTGCGCACCGGAGCCGCCGGACCACAGGCAACCACCGCCAGGACGACCAGGAGACATTTCATGCTGCCGAGAGTGACACGATTCGGCGCGAAACATGATCATGCCGGCCATGCGCAGTCATGCAGTCACGCTCTCGATCGGTCTGGCAATGTGGATGGGATGCACCGGCGAGCCGCCGCCAGATGACCCCGGCGAGCCACCGACCGCCGAGGTCACGAGCGCGGCGACCACCGGCGCGATCCAGCTCAACCTGCTGTACATCCACGGCGTCGAGAACTCGGCCGGCTCGAAGACCAGCGCGCAGAACACGCTCAATGATCTGAAGGCCGCGGTGGCGGCGGATCTCCCGGCGCTGATCGCGAGCTACCAGGCGAGCCACCCCGGGGTCACGGTCACATTCGCCAGCGCGTCGGCTAACCTGTACACCGCGACGCCGTCGGGGATCCACCCGAGCGACTCGACCGACCCCACGCTGATGGACGACTGGGAGGTCGGCGATCCGGGTTGCAGCTCGAAGGTCCAGGGCGACCCGTGCACCACCGCCTACGAGTGGCGGTTCCGGCTGGCCAAGGAGATCCACCGGCTGTTCCCGGCGACCGCGAAGAACATCATCCTGATCGGCCACAGCACCGGCGGGCGCACCGCGTTCGAGGTCGCGTCGAACACCGGGCCCGGCGGCGTCGGCACGTTCGACTGGGGCGTGCAGAACCAGATCGCCGGCGTGGTCTCGATCAACGGCGTGATCGACGCCCTGGAGCCCAACCGGTACAACGTCATCGGGGCCGCCGACTTCATCGCGACCTGCAAGGACAGCGACGCGATCGCGTCGATCTTCGGCGCCGGCGTGCCCGGCAACGGCTGGTGCGAGTACGCCGGCAACGTCAGCGGCGTGGCCGCGGCGGACTGGGTCGGCCAGCACAAGCGGTCGCGCGTGCTGATCTCGACCGCGAGCTGCTCGCCGTCGCTGTGGACCGGCAACAGCGATGGCTCGCTGCCGTTCGCCGCCGAGGGCAGCCCGTTCTCGGTCGGGCTCAACATGACGCCGGCGCCCGGCGAGACCTACACCGTGGCGTACGGCCACAGCTACGGCGCGTTCTGCCACTCGACGATCACCAACGGCGGCGACGCCAACCACGCCGCGGCGGTCGCCAGCGCCAAGGCCCAGATCGAGGATCTGATCTTCACGTCGGCGGTGCGCGTCGATCAGCAGGGCACGATCGCGACGACCCAGGCCGTGCCGTACAACGGCTCGACCCCGACCTACGCGGTCGGCGGCGCGTGCCCGGCGGGCGACGTCGGGATCAACCCGCAGGTCCAGGCGGTCGGCGTGTGCCACCACCCCGGGTTCTTCGACGGCGACGACCACGCGATCACCAACGGGTGGTCGGTCGGCAACGGCACGACCTGCAACGGCACGTTCAAGTGGTCCCAGATCCACGACTCCAACAACCCCCACAACGCGAACTTCTGGTGGCAGACCCGCTCGGTGCCGACCGGCGGCGGCCTGCTGTCGACCTTGCCGCCGGGCTAGCCCCACGCTCAGCGCAGCCCGAGCCAGCCGGCGATCCCGAGCCAGCGCTCGGCACCGAGCAGGCCGAACCCGACCACGAGATCGACCGCGGTGATCGCGAGGCCGTAGCGCAGGAACCGCAGGAACCCGATCTCGCCGCGCGGCCCGGCGCTCTCCATCACGATCACGTTGGCGACGCTGCCGAACAGAGTCAGGTTGCCGGCGAGGGTCGAGGCGACGGCGAGCATGATGTAGCCCCACGTCGGGTCCGGCATCCGCGGCACCCAGGCGACCGCGACGATCACCAGCGGCACGTTCGACACCACGTTCGACGCCACGACCACGAGCGCGATGAACGCGAGGTCGCCGGTCAGATCGCCGCGCGCGACGACCGGCGCGACGGCCTCGAACAGCCGATCGAGCAGCCCGGCGCGCGCCACGCCGGCCACGACGATGAACAGCCCCGCGAAGAACGCCAGCAGCTGCCAGTCGACCGCGGCAAACGCGCGCTTGGGCGGCGTGCGCGCGGCGACCATCAGCGCCGCGGCGGCCGACATCGCGGCGCCGGCGAGCGACACCCCGGCGA
Organism: Kofleriaceae bacterium; assembly: GCA_036271215.1. GTDB lineage: Bacteria > Myxococcota_A > Polyangia > Haliangiales > Haliangiaceae > JABFXX01. The sequence goes on from DATBBB010000222.1 coordinate 4,011, forward strand.
GCGCCATGCCGGCGAACGCCGCGAGCGCGAGCAGCGCCTTCACGGTCAGCGCGCGATCGAGCGCCGGCCGGGGCGGCGAGCGCTCGGCCAGCGGCCCCGCCGGCAGCTCGCGGCGGAACAGCCAGACCAGCGCGGCGGCGTTCGCGGCCAGGCAGGCCACGCCGACCGGCAAGGTCAGCACGAGGTACTGCGCGAACCCGATCGTGTCGCGCGCCGCGGCGCCGATGATCATGTTCTGCGGGTTGCCGCTGAAGCTGACCACGCCGCCGACGTTGGCGGCCGACGCCAGCGCGAGCAGGTACGGCAGCGGCGGCAGCCCGACCTCGACCACGACCGCGACCACCAGCGGGGTCAGCAGCACGCACACGGTGTCGTTGAGCAGCAGCGCCGACAGCCCGCCGGCCACGAAGGTCAACGCGAACACCAGCGACCGCGCCGAGCCGGCCCGCGTCATCACCAGGTACGCGCACAGCCGGAAGAACCGCGCCTCGGTCAGGTACGCGGCGATCAGCAGGATCCCGAACAACAAGACGATGACATGCAGATCGATCGCGTGCAGCGCCGCGTCCATCGGCAGGCCACCGACCAGCACCATGGCGACCGCGCCGACCGTGGCCCCCGCCGGCCGGTCGAGCCCGATGAAGCGCAGCTGCTTGCTCGCGATCACGAGGTAGGTCAGCGAAAACACGACGAGCGAGCCGATCACTGCGACACCCAAGATACCCCCGGGCGCGCCGCGGTCAGCGCATGCCACCCAGGTTGTTAGACCGGCGCGGGCGGCCCGGGCGTTGCCGATCTCATGTCCCATCGCTGGCTGATCGCCGTGTCCATGTCCGCACACCTGGCTGCCGCCGGCGGGCTGTTTGCCGCCGGGACGTGGCACCTCGAGCAGCTGCCTTCCCCCCGGATCCACGTCGACCTGGTCCAGCAGCCGGGCCCTCCGGCGCCCTCGGGCGGCCCGGTCGCCCAGGTCAAGCTGCCGGAGATCAAGCCCAAGGCCCACATCACCCACGATCATATCCAGCCGACCACCACCAAGCCCAAGGATGTCGATCCGAACCCCGGCTCCGCCCCCGGCCCCGAGACGCCCGGCCCGGTCGGCCCCGGCGATCCCGACGCCCAGGGGACCTGCACCGAGAACTGTGGCCAGCCCGCGCCGCCGCCGGCGGCGGTGTGCGGCAACGGCACGGTCGAGGCCGGCGAGCAGTGCGACGACGGAAACACGGTCAACGGCGACGGCTGCTCGGCGACCTGCCGGACCGAGGTCAAGCCGCGGCCGCTCGCGGTGATCGCACCGACCGCGATGTCGGCCCTGCGGCTGACCGGCGAGACCCAGGTCCACCCGAGCGACATGACCCAGCAGCAGATGATGCGCGACGGCCGCGACACGATCTCCGGCACGGTCAAGCTGTGCATCTCGACCGGCGGCAGCGTGACCTCGGCGGGGATGATCGTGCCGACCCGGTACAGCGCCTACGACGCGGCGCTGCTGGCCGCGGTGTACGGCTGGCGCTACCAACCCTACCAGCTCAACGGCGCGGCGGTGGCGGCCTGCAGCTCGGTCACCTTCGTCTACCGGCTCCAGTAGGTTGGGGTATCTTCGGCCGGCGTGGCCGACCTCGCCATCGACGTCCGCGACCTGACCAAGACCTACCGCACGCCGTTCACCCGCAAGCGGGTCGAGGCGCTGCGCGGCGTGACGTTCGGCGTCGAGCGCGGCCACATCTTCGGGTTCGTCGGGCCCAACGGCGCCGGCAAGACCACGACGATCCGCACGCTGATGGGCCTGGTCCGGCCGACCGGCGGCACCGCGAGCCTGCTCGGCCACCCGCTGGCGAGCCGCGCCGCGCGCGCGCGGATCGGGTTTCTCCCCGAGGCTCCGTACTTCTATGACTACCTCACGGTCGCCGAGCTGTGCGACCTCGCCGGCCGGCTGTTCGGGCTCGCGCCGGCCACCCGCAAGCGGCGCGCCGACGAGCTGATCGCCAAGGTCGGGCTCGATCGCGCGCGCGGCCAGAGCCTCAAGAAGTTCAGCAAGGGCATGCTGCAGCGCGCCGGGCTCGCCCAGGCGCTGATGAACGACCCCGAGCTGGTCGTGCTCGACGAGCCGATGAGCGGGCTCGATCCGATCGGCCGCAAGGAGGTCCGCGACCTGATCCTCGAGCTCCGCGACCACGGCAAGACCGTGTTCTTCTCGACCCACATCCTGTCCGACATCGAGGCGATCACCGACCGGGTCGCGATCATCGCGCGCGGCCAGCTGCAGGCGCACGGCACGCCGGCCGAGCTGGTGTCGCGCAGCCTGCTCGGGGTCGAGATCACCGTGCGCATGCCGGCCCCGACGTCGGCGCCTTCGCCGGCGTCGACTGATACCGGCGCCGTCGCCAGCGACGGCGACGCCGCGCTCACCGAGGGCGCGACCCGGGTCCGCCGCACCGGCGACGAGCTGACCGTGACCCTCGCGGCGGACGCCGACGTCGATGCCTGGATCGCCCGCGCCCACGCCGCCGGCGGCAAGATCCTGCAGGTCGCGCCGCGCCACGAGACCCTCGAGGACCTGTTCGTCCGCCAGGTCGCGAGCGCCGATACCCGGGCGGCGTCATGACCGGACGGATCTGGGCGATCGCGCTCAACACGTTCCGCGAGGCCGCGCGGATCCGCGTGCTGTACGGCATCCTCGTGCTGGTCGTCGGCTCGAACCTGCTCGCGCTGCTGCTCGGCGAGCTCTCGATCCAGGACCCGGGCCGGGTCGCGCGCGACGTCGGGCTCGCCGGGATCTCGCTGTTCGGCTCGCTCACCGCGATCTTCCTCGGCGTGTTCCTGCTCTACACCGAGGTCCAGCGCCGCACGATCCACGCGATCGTGTCCAAGCCGATCAGCCGCTGGGAGTTCGTCGTCGGCAAGTACGCCGGCATGGTGCTCGTGCTGACCGTGCTGGTCGGCGTGTTCGCGCTCGCGATGCTCGCGATGCTCGCGGCCCAGGGCGCCGGCGTGTCGAGCGGGGTCGGCAAGGCGATCGTGCTGTCGTGGCTCGAGGTCCTGACGGTCGCCGCGATCGCGATCTTCTTCTCGTCGTTCTCGACGCCGTTTCTGTCCGGCATCTTCGCGCTCGCGATGTGGGTGATCGGCCGGCTGGTGCCCGACCTCGAGGCCGCGACCGAGCTCGCCTCGCCGGTGGTCCGGGTGGTCACCCGGATCGCGCTCGAGATCGTGCCCGACGTCCACCTGTTCGCGGTGTCGGGCCGCACGCTCGACGGCGCCACGGTCAGCGTGCACGGCGACTTCGTGCCGTGGAGCTACGTCGGGCTCGCCGCCGCCCACGGCGCCGGCTGGATCATCGGCCTGCTCGCGCTCGCCGCGCTGCTGTTCCACCGCCGCGACTTCGTGTGAGCTCGAGGGCTCGCTGGCTCAGGGCCGCTCAGGGCCGCTCAGGGGACGAGCTTGTAGCCCAGGCCGTACACCGTCAGGATGTGGCGCGGGTTCTTCTGGTCCTCTTCGAGCTTGCGGCGCAGCTTGACGATGAAGTTGTCGACGGTGCGGCTGGTCGGCGAGGCCTGGATGCCCCAGACCTTCTCGAGCAGCTCGTCGCGCGACACGGTCTCGTCGCTCTTCTCGCGCAGCAGCTTCAGGACCTCGAGCTCGTAGAACGTCATCCGCTTGCTGGTGCGGCCGCGGCTCATCGTGTGCTTGCGCGCGTTGATCTGCCAGGTGCCGATCGCGAAGGTCTCGTCGGTGTGGGTCACCATCCGCGCCTGGCGGCGGAAGATCGCGTTGATCCGCGCGATCAGCTCGGCGACCGAGAACGGCTTGGTGACGTAGTCGTCGGCGCCGGCGTCGAGCCCGCGGATCTTGTCGCTCTCCTGCGCCTTGGCGGTCAGGATGATGATCGGCACGGTCTCGTCGCGCTGGCGCAGGGTCTCGCACACCCGGTAGCCGTTGTCATCGGGCAGCATCAGGTCGAGCAGGATCGCGTCGGGCGCCCAGTCCATCGCCGCGGTGAGGCCCTCGGCGCCGGTGCCGCGCGCCAGGACCTCGAAGCCCTCGAACTCGAGCGCGTCGCGCAGCCCGCGCACGATGTCGGGCTCGTCCTCGATCACGAGGATGCGCTTCTTCGGGGGTTCCTCGGCGTCGGCCACGGTCCTAGGTCTTACCAGATATAGGAAGCCGTAGGCGGAACGTCGAGCCGCCGCCGACCGAGCTCACGACCGAGGCGTCGCCGCCGTGGGCGCGCGCGATGTGCTGGACCAGCGCCAGGCCGATGCCCGAGCCGCGGATCGGCTTCAACCGGATCGCCTTGGCGCGATAGAACCGGTCGAAGATCCGGTCGTGCTCCTCGGGGTCGATGCCCGGTCCCCAGTCGCGCACGGTGAGCACCACGCGGTCGCCCTGGCGGTGGACGCCGAGCGCGATCTTCTTGCCGTCGGCGGCGTACTTGATCGCGTTGTCGATCAGGTTCAGCACCGCGAGCGTGAACGCGTTGGCGTCGAGCTCGAGCACCGGCAGGTCGGGCTCGATGTCGGCCTCGAGCGTCATCTCGGCCGCGGCGACCCGGCGCACCGACAGCTCGATCGCGCGGTCGATCACCTCGCCGAGGTCGGCCTCGGCGAACTCGTAGACCCCCATCCCGCGCTCGATCTTGGCGAAGTCGAGCACGTTGTCGATCAGCCGGCCGAGCCGCACGCTCTCGCGCCAGATGATCTCGGCGTACTCGTGGGCCTGCTCGGGGCTCTTGGTCCGACCCTCGGCGAGCATCTCGCCGAACATCGAGATGATCGACAGCGGCGTCTTGAGCTCGTGCGACACGTTGGAGATGAACTCGCTCTTGAGCTCGTTGAGCCGGCGCTCGCGGCGGATCGCGAACCCGAGGAACGTCAGCCCGGCGAGCAGCACCGACACCGCGCCGCCGATCAGCAGCGAATCGATCAGCTTGCGCCGCTCGAGCCCGGGATCGGTGAGGTCCTTCTGGGTGACGCGCAGGACCCAGCCATCGACCGTCGATTCGAACCGGATCTCCTGCACCGGCTCGCCGTTGGTGTCGAGGAACGGCGCGCCGTAGCGCAGCTGGCCCCGCTCGTCGCGGACCTGGAACAGCCGCTTGGACGACGACGACACCGAGAAGAACTGCGGGAACACGTTGTTGACCAGGTGGATCAGGTCGTCCTCGATCACGACGTAGAACGTCTTCTCACCGGCCACCCGCTTCATGAACGAGAACAAGTACGGCCGGTTATCCCAGGTGTTGTACATGTGGCCGCGCTTGCCGACCGGCTGCTTGGCGAGCGGGAGCGCGGGCAGGATCCGGGCGACGAACTTGTCCCGGAACTCGATCCCCGGCTTGCCGCGCCGGGTCGAGACCGAGCCGTCGGGCATGAGGCGCAGCTGATCGTCGAGCACGAACACGCTGGTCGCCGCGGCGCCGGTGGTCTTCATCAGCTCGCCGAGGTTCGAGATCGGGTCGATCTGGACGGCGTTCAACAGCTTGTTGTCGGCGCTCTCGATCCGCGATTCGATATCGAGCACCTTGTCAGCGGCCAGCTCCTGGAGTACGGCAAGCTCCCGTTCGTTGGAGGACACCTCGCTGGTGTACGAGTAGCCGTAATAGGCAAGCGCCGCCGCCGCGGCCAACACCGCGAAGATCAAGGCGTTCACGAGCAGAACGCGGCGCATACGGCGAGATCCTAACCACGTTCTTTGTCAGTTGTAAGTGCGCAAGGTTGCTAGCTCACAGGATCATGTGTTAGACGGCTAACTAATGACTCGTTCAATCCGGAGTTCCGGATTGCGGGTCCTTTCGATTAGTTAGGCGGCGACACTCGTCCAAAAGAGGCATGGGATGGATTCCATCTTCGAAGAAGACGCCGATGAAGTAGGCGGGGAGATCGAGGCATATTGCCCGTCGCCGCGCTGCAAGGCGGACACGACCCACACGATCATCAGCATGTACGAGGACGAAGTCCGTCGCGTGCAGTGCGTCGTGTGCGGCGACGTCCACGCGTACCGCAAGCCGCGAGGTGACGGTACCGAGGAGGCCGATGGGGCAGCCAAGAAGGCGTCGCAGCGACGGATGACCTGGGACGACGCGATGTCGCGGGCGTCCGAGGCCGACCTCGGCAACTGCCGGCCGTACTCGATCCGCGATGCCTACGAGGAGGGCGACGTCGTCCACCACCCGGTGTTCGACATCGGCTTCATCGTCGAGCTGCTCCCGGACAACAAGGTCGAGGTGATGTTCCGCGACGGTGGGTCCCGGATCCTGGTCCACAACCGCGGCGATCTCGCGTCGCGGATGCCGGATATCAGTGAGATTCCTATCCCGCGCGAGGTGAAGAAGAAGAAGCGCGCCAAGAAGCCGGAGCCCGCGGGCCAGCCGGTGACGCGGACCAAGGCCGAGGTCGAGGCCGCGGTCCAGAAGGCGCGCGGCGCGGCTCAGCTCCGCATGGACGAGGCGCAGAAGACGGCCGACGAGCGCAGCAAGAAGCTCAAGGCGGACGTGAAGAAGCCGGCCGCCAAGGGCGGCAAGGACGCCGCCGCCAAGGACGCCAAGGACGCCGGCAAGGACGCCAAGCCCGCCAAGGACGAGGCGCCGGCCAAGGACGCGAAGGCGGCCAAGGAGGCCAAGCCTGCCAAGGAGGCCAAGCCTGCCAAGGAGGCCAAGCCCGCCAAGGACGCGAAGGCGACCAAGGAAGCCAAGCCTGCCAAGGAGGCCAAGCCTGCCAAGGAGGCCAAGCCCGCCAAGGAGGCCAAGCCTGCCAAGGAGGCCAAGCCCGCGAAGGCCGCCAAGCCCGCCAAGCCCGCCAAGCCCGCGAAGGCTGCCAAGCCGGCGAAGGCCGCCAAGCCCGCCAAGCCGGTGAAGGCCGCCAAGCCCGCCGCGAAGGCCAAGCCCGCCGCGAAGAAGCCGGCCAAGCCCGCCAAGAAGGGCAAGAAGAAGTAGCGCGCGCCCAGGGTGGCCGCTGCTCGAGTACGGGCGATCGCGAGACGTCAACGTGGCTCGCCGGGGCGACCGCGAGCAGATGGGCTCGGGGCCGCGACCGTGATTTGGATGAGCCAGGCTTGTCCCGCACATACCTAGCGCCGCCCGCGCATGCGCCGGTGGTCCTTCGGCGGGCGCGGTCCCCGAGGCCCATCGCGCAGCAGCCCCGGGCGAGCCGCGTGTACGCGCTCTCGACCAGCGTCATGGGCGCGCGCTCGGGCCGGCATCGCGCAGCAGCCCCGGGCGAGCCGCGTGTACGCGCTCTCCTGCGCCCCTAGCGAACCGGGTCGCCGTCGCGCAGGTGGTGCTTGAACGGCAACAGCACCGTGAACTCGGTGAACACGTCAGGCTGCGAGTCGACGGTGATCAGGCCGCCGTGGAGCTCGACCAGGCCGCGCGCGATGAACAGGCCGAGGCCTGCCGGATCGGGTAGCGATGACGTGTGGTGCTTCGCCGGCTGGATGTGGAGGAACGGATCGAAGATCCGCGGCCGATCCTCCTCGGCGATCCCGATGCCGTTATCGCGCACGCGCAGCCGGACCCAGCCGCCCGGGTAGCGCTCGCTCGGCGCCTCGTCGACGTCGATCACGATCTCGCCCTGCTCCGGCGTGTACCGGATCGCGTTGTGCACGAGGTTCATCGCGATCTGATGCAGCTTGTCGCGATCGGCGTCGATCGCCTCGACCGGCTCGATGTGGGTGGCGACGTGCAGCTCGCGGCCGCGCGCGATCGGCTCGAGCTCGGACACGACGTCGTTGACGACCTCTCCGAGGTCGACCGGGGCGCGCCGCAGGCGGAGCGTGCCGGACTCGAGGCGCGACACGTCGAGCATGTCGTTGACCAGGCGCTTGAGGCGGTGCGAGTTGCGCTGCACCGCGCTCATCGGACGCACCAGCAGCGCCGGCAGCTCGCCGAACCGACCCTCGGTGAACAGATCGAGGTAGCCGACGATGCTGGTCAGCGGCGTGCGCAGCTCGTGCGCCGCGATCGAGATGAACTCCGCCTTGATCTTGCTCTGGCGCTCGAGCTCGGCGTTCTTCTCGCGCAGCTGGGTCTCGGACTCGGCGAGCGCGCGGGTCCGCTGGCGCACGATCTGGTCGAGGTTGGCGCGCAGCGCGCGAAACTCGGCGCGCGCGTCCTCGACCTCGCGGGTGCGCTCCTCGAGCACATGGCCGAGCCGGACCGCCGAGTCGAACAGCTCGGACTGGGTCGGCGGCGTGGTGCCGGTGCGCTCGAGCCGCGCGATCAGGACATCGATCGTGCGCTGCGCGGCCGCGAGCTCGTCTTCGAGCTCGGTGATCCGATCCTCCGTCGTCTCACGACTGGTCATGACTTGAGCGCCCCGATCGCCAGACCGGTGAGCGTGTGGTTGACGAGCAGCATGCCCGACTGTTCGCTCACGGTGTGAAATCCGATCATCGGATAAGCCGCATAAGTGGTCGCGAGCTCGCGCTCACCAGCACGGCACGCTGCTTCGGTATGCCGCGCCAGACATGAAAACGCCAGAAATGCCGCCATGGTCCCTCCAACTCGCTCGGCCGCGGTGGCCAGGTCGCGCTGGGTCGTGCGCACCAGGTCGCCCGGGCGCATCACGCGCAGCACGTGACCGGGCTCGACCGCGCTGGCCAGGATCAACCGCTCGCCGGCAATTCTGAACAGCGAGCGGACGTACGGTACGCCGTCGATGTAGCGCGCGAACGCATGGGTCGGCTGCGCCTCGTTCAGCTCGTCGCCCAGGCCCGCGATCAGCTGGCGCAGCCGGGTCGCCGCCGGGCGGCCATCGAGCTCGCTGATCGCGCGGCCGGTCGCCGCGGTGACCACGGTCTTCTGATCGGTGGCGACCAGGTGCGACGACGTCACCGCATGGAACGGCTGGTCGCTATCGAGCACGATCACCACGCCGGCGTCGAGCTGGGCCACGCCGTTGGCCCACACGTACGACCGGCGGTCGTCGAGCTCGAGCTCGGCCGAGGCACCGCCACCGAGGCACCGGATCTTGGGCGCCGCCGCCGCCGAGCCGATGCAGAACGCCTCGGCATGGCTGCCCAGGCCATCGAACAGCGACAGCGCGACGTGGCGCCCTGGCTCGAGCGCGTCGACCGTGGTGCCGAGCTGGGCAGCCGCCTGGTGCACGGCCTCGCGGCTGCGCGCCAGCGCCCCGTTCGACAGCTTGGACGCGACGCCGACGCCGACCCGCAGCCAGTCGCCGTACAGGCCGAGCGCGACCGCCGATGGCGCACCGCCGGATGGTCCGAGCGAGACGCCCGAGGAGCTGCCCGGCCCGAGCACGCCGACCGTCGAGCAGCCGACTACCGGCGCCGCCAGCGCGCGCTGGATCTCGGCGAACGGCGCCGCGTCGAGCCGGTGATCGGCGAACACGAACGCGATCCGCAAGTCGGGGCCGGCGAGGCGATCGGCGAGCGCACGTGCGAGCGCACCGGGATCCCCTCCGGTCGCCAGAGCTTGACGTGCGATCGGCTCCACCGCGCCGACTATAGCGCCGAAAAGTTGCCCCGGTTCCGACGATGCCGCTTCGATAAGGCCATGGAGAAGACGTGCAGCGCGTGCGGGCAGGTATTTCGGCCTGCTTTCGTGTTCCAGATCGCGGTCACACCGAACGGTGAACGCAGCCACTTCTGCTCACTCGAATGCCGCAAAGCACACCTCGGCGCCGAGGGGTTTCGCGCCAAACGGGCGCGGCGTGTTGCGATTCTCAACCAAAAGGGTGGCACCGGTAAGACCACGACCGCGGTCAACCTCGCCGCGGGCCTCGCCGAGCGCGAAAATGAATGCCTGCTGATCGACACCGACGCGCAGGGCAATGTCGGGGTGTCGCTCGGGGTAGCCGGCGAGCAGTCGTTGTACCACGTGCTCGTCGACGGCGTGGATCCGAGCGAGGCCAGCGTCCCGGTCCGCCAGCACCTCGACGTGATCACCGCCGACGCCACGCTCGCCGCGGCCGAGATCTGGCTGGCGCGCCAGAACCCCGACCAGCGTTCGAGGGTCATGACGAAGCGGTTGAACCTTTTGCAGATCTCGCGGCGCTACGACTACGTGATCATCGATTGCGGGCCGTCGCTCAACCTGCTCAATCAAAACGCGCTGTCGTATGCAGACGAAGTGATCATCCCGGTGACATGCGACTACCTCGCCCTCGTCGGTGTGAAACAGGTACTGCGGACGATCAAGGATGTTGAGCGTCACTTGAATCATGCAGTCAGAGTGTCCGCGGTACTCCCGACGTTCTACGACGGCCGGACCCGGCTCGCGCGCGAGGTCCTCGAGACACTGCAGGGCCACTTCAAGCACAAGTGCCTCGAGCCGGTCCGTCATAACACCCGGCTCGCCGAGGCGCCGAGCCACAAGAAGACGATCTTCGAATACGCACCGAGCTCGCACGGCGCCGCCGACTACAACCGGGTCTGCGACTGGGTCCTCGCGACCACCGCGGCCACCGAGACCACGATCCAACCCGAAGCCGGTACGCCGGCGCATGCCTGAGCAACCGGAAGAGCCCCGGAGACCTTATGAAAGAAGACAAGCTGATGGCCCACGACCCGCTGAGCGACGCCGACGCGATCCTCTCGGAAGAATATTATGGCCGGCGTGCGCGTCCGGCGACCGAGCCCGGCGACGACGATCCGGCGGCGGCCACCGCGCGCCGGCGCGCCGGCGCAGGCCCGCTCAAGCCGACCCACTACAAGGTCATCTGCATCTCGATGTACACCCGCGACATCGAAGAGCTCGAGGCCAAGGTCGCCGAGCTCAAGCGCCGCGGCTGGACCAAGGCCAGCAAGTCGCAGCTGATCCGGCTCGCGCTTTCCCAGATCGATCTCGACAAGCTGGCGACGCCGCGCCAGTAAGCAAGCGCGGCCCGCAGGGGAGGAGAAGGCGCGAGGTCTCCTCCCAATCAGGAGCAAGGATCCGCGCGACGCGACGCCGGCCCAGAGGGAACGAGAAGGTGCGAGGTCTCCTCTCAACCAGGAGCGAGGATCCGCGCGACGCGACGCGCGGTGGGGTGAATTCCGCGGCTCTGCCGCGGAAGAGGGGACGGGAAAGTCCCCTTAGAATGTGTACGAGATGCCGCCCGACACCGCGTTGTTGAAGTCCGAGCCCGAGCTGACACCGGTCCCCGTGTGGCCGCGCATCGAGGTCGCCGGCGGCATGCCGGAGAAGCTGATCGACTCGTAGCTGAGGTCGTAGGTGAACTGGAGGTCCATCTTGGGCTTCCAGTGATAGGTCAGCCGGCCACCGAGGAAGAAGCCCTTGGCGCCCGGGCCGGTGCCATCCTCGAGGTTCTTGGTCTGCGACACGCTGCCGGCGGGCATGAAGTCGAGCGTGGCGAGCAGGGCGAGCTTGGGGGTCAGCCGCGCGATGCCCAGGCCGCCGCCGAGCAGCGGCGCCGCGATGATCTGGCTCGGCAGCTTCGCCGTGTTCTTGGTGAAGTCGGCGACGTCGGACACCTGGAACGAGTCGTAGTGCAGGCCGATCCGGGCGTAGACCGTCATCCCGTTCGCGGTCTGCAGATCGTAGCCGCCGACCGCGCGCAGGTTGAGCACGTGGTACGAGAAGCTCGTCGTCGAGTTCATGTAGTTGATGCCGGGCACGGCCTTGTCGTAGTCGTAGCCGAGCTCGCCGCCGACCCAGTAGCGCTCCTTGTACGGGTACAGCGCCGAGCCGCCGAGCGCGATCGTGAGCGACGAGCTCGACGCGGCGTAGTTGTCGGGGACCACGAGCATGCCGCCCGGGGTCGACAGCGACTGCTTGACCAGCGTGATGCCGAGCCGGCCGCGCGCGTCGATCATGCGGACCCGGTCACCGCCGCCGCCGGTGTCGTCGAGCTCGAGCTTCGAGCTCAGCACGTAGCCGGCGTCGCCGTCGTCGGTCGAGACCTTGGTCCAGTCGCCCTTGGTCTTGCCGACGAACAGCGCGACCTTCGGATCGGCGGTGAACGCCTCGTCGCTCTCCTTGTCGGGCTTGGCGTAGACCCGGGTCGCCTTGGCGACATGCGCCATCGGCCGCGCCGGCGGGGCTGACTCGACGTCACCGCCGCCGCCGTCGCCGCCCTGGGCGCCCTCGGGCGCGGTGTCGTCGTCATCGTCGACCGACACGACCTCTTCATCGCCGCCCTTGGCCGGCTTCTTGCCGACCTTGACGGCGATCTTGTCGGGCTTGCCGGCCTTGCCGACGCCGATCTTGACGCCGACCTTGACGTCGGGGTCGTCCTTGTCGTTGTTGGCGGTCCGGTCGTCGGCGTCCTTGGGATCAGCGCCCTCGCCGACCGCATCGGCGCCCACCCGGTCGTCCGGGCCGCCGGTGCCGCCGAACCCGCGCCGGGTGCTGCGGCCATCGACGAACGGCCGGCGCCGCGTGTTACGCGCGACCTCGTCATCGCCCTCCGGCAGGTCGACCTTGCTGCGCGGCACCCAGCCGGTGCGCCCCGAGACCCGGACCTTGATCCACCGGCCGTCCTTGGCCAGCACCGTCATCGTCTTGCCCGACTGGACCTTCAGCAGCACGGGCGCCTGCTCGCCGGCGTGGCTGTACAGCTTGGTCGCCTGGTTCGTCTTCACCTTCTCCGCCCTGCCCGATCCCGGCACTGCAATCATGCCGAGGACAATGACGACGAGGAGTGCCTTCACGCTCATGGGTTAGTTATTCTACAAGGCTCGTGCCGGCCGCGGCACCCCGAGTTCGCCATGTTCGTGAGCAACCGTACAACTGGTGCACAGTTATCCTACATCATTTGGCCAGGTTAGCGGAAGCGGTGCCCGGCTGTACGATCTGTCCGAAGTGCCAGACGCAAAAGCGCTGGGGCCAGAGGCCTCGGGACCATGGTCAGGCGCCCCTGCCCGTGGGCAGATGACCGCAGGATCCCGAGGGATCATCGAGGCGAAGCCATCGTACAATGCTGCGTCAAGGTGAGGCTTGCAACATGACCGACTTCAGCGCCCTTCGCCAGCAGACCAGCAAGAGCTACACGGCCGGCCACTTCGAGCTTCAGATCGACGGTCACAAGACGACCACGTTCTTGAAGTCCGTCGATGGCGGCTCGGTCAAGGCGAACACGGTCGATGACCCGATCGGCGCGAACAGCGGCCGCGTCAAGCACGTCGCGACCGTCGACGTCGAGCCGATGTCGATCGAGTTCGGCATGGCGGGCTCGGCGCAGGTGCTGCAGTGGATCCAGGGCTCGTGGAACCGGCAGTGGAGCCGGCGCAACGGCCAGATCACCCACGCCGACTTCAACCTGAAGCAAACGTTCGAGCACTGGTTCTACGACGCGCTGATCACCGAGACCACGTTCCCGACCCTCGACGGCTCGTCGAAGGACGGCGGCTACCTCAAGTGCAAGATCCAGCCGGAGCAGGTGGTCACCAAGACGCTGCCGCCGTCGTCGTCGGTGTCGAGCGAGTACACCACCAAGCAGAAGATGTGGATGCCGTCGGCGTTCCGGTTCACGCTCGATCAGATCGACGACCTGCAGTACGCGAACAAGATCGACTCGTTCACGATCAAGCAGGGCGTCAAGAAGATGTACACCGGCGCCGACCGGTTCCCGCAGATCGAGCCGACCAAGATCGAGTTCCCGAACATCACCGGCACGATCGCGCTCGGCTACGCCGACAAGCTCCTGCAGTGGCACCACGACTACATCGTCGCGGGCAAGAAGGATCCCAAGGCGCAGATGTCGGGCGGGATCGAGTTCCTGTCGCCGGACCGCAAGAGCACGATCTTCCGGATCAACCTGTTCGAGGTCGGGCTGGTCTCGGCGTCGATCCAGCAGGCGACCGCGAACCAGGATCAGATCAAGCGCGTGAAGTTCGAGATGTTCGTCGGCAGCATGACGCTGGACGGCACGGGCGCGCTCGGCCTCGAGTGATCAACGCCCCCGGCTCGCGCTGCGGGTTTCAGGGGTTCAGGCGGTAGCGGCGACCAGGAGGTCGTAGAGCACGTGGGCGTAGACCGCGTGGGCCAGCGATCGGAACCAGAAGATCGCGGCGAACGCGGCGCCGGCCACGGCGCGGAACGCGAACGCGTGGACCGTGAACGGCTCGCCGTGCGCGCCGACGTGGTGCGCGGCGGCGAACGCCAGCGACGACGCGGCGACCGCCACGACCACGCCGAACCGGTGGCCCAGCGGGCGGGCGAGCGCGCAAAGCCCTGCGATCAGCGCCAGCCGGAACACCAGCTCCTCGTGGACGCCGGCGCCGACCGCCGAGATCACCGACGGCAGCGTCAGCCCCAGGCCCGGGCCCAGGCCCAGGCCCAGCAGGCGATCGACGATCAGCGAGACCAGCGCGCCGAGCGTCAGCGCGTAGAGCGCGGCCTCGAGGATCACCGGCCCGGCGAGCTCGAGCCGCAGGGTGCCCCAGCGCCGGGTCTGGCGGATCCATAGAAGGAACCCGGCGGCGACGATCGCGTAGATCGCGAGGTACGTGGTGCGCGAGCCGGCGGCGCTGTACACCGCGCGGGTCACGAGATCGGCGCCGTTGACCCGGCCGGCGAACAACACGCCGATCTCGTAGATCAGGACCAGCGGGAAGATCAGGACCAGGCTCGCGCCGAGGTCGCCGCGGCCCGTGAGCCCGGCGGTGCCGGCGGTACGGCCCGCGGTACGGTCCGCGGTACGGCCCGCGGTACGGCCCGCGGTACGGATCGGTCGCGCCTCGTGCTTCATACGTTGCCTCGCGGCCGCGGTGGTGGGTGCACGGCCGGCGGCAGCGGCGCCGCCGGGGCGGGCAGCTTCGAGCGCCGGGTCGCGGCCGGGGTCGCGGCGGGCGGCCGCACCGTCGCGGTGATCGCGCGGTCGTCGCGCAGGTAGCTCGCCGCCGCGGCGGCCACCGCGGCCGGGGTCACCGCGCGGATCTGAACGTCGTAGCCGGTCCAGCTCTGCCAGCCCAGGCCGTAGGCCTCGTGATAGGCCATCGCGTTGGCGACCGCGGCGCGGCGCTGCATCGCGATCTGGTGGCTGCCGATCAGGTAGCTCTGCGCGCGCTCGACCTCGGCGGCGGTGACCCCCGCCTCGCGCAGCCGGGCGAGCTCGGCGCGCACCGCGGTGACCGCGGCGGCGAGCTTGTCGGGCGCGCACGACAGGTAGATCGCCACGAACCCCGGATCGACGCCTTCGACCGAGTGCGCCGAGACCCGGTAGACCAGCGCCTGGCGATCGCGCAGCTCGGCGAACAGCCGGCCGCTCTGGCCGCCGAGGATCGCGACCAGGACCTCGAGCGCGAACCGGTCCGCGGCGTCGACCGTGGCGCCGGGGAACCCGACCACGAGGTGAGCCTGCGCGCGGTCGAGGTAGCGATAGACCTCGCGGTCGGCGGCGCTGCGGCCGTCGAGCCTGAGTGCAGGGAGCGATGGGACCGATGGGACCGATGGGACCGATGGGACTGCGGGTGAGGCCGGCGGGCTCGCCGCCGCGGCGCGGGCGGCCCGCGGCACATCGCCGAACCGCCGGGTCACCGCGGCGACCACCTCGTCGAGCTCGACATCACCGACGATCGCCAGGGTCATCGCCGACACCGGGTAGCGCTCGCGGTAGAACGCCGCGAGCTCGCCGCGCGACAGCCCGGCGACCGCGTCCGGCGTGCCGAGCGCGTCGCGGCTGTACGGATGCGCGCCGTACAGCGCCTCGCTGAA
Source organism: Kofleriaceae bacterium (assembly GCA_036271215.1). Classification (GTDB taxonomy): domain Bacteria; phylum Myxococcota_A; class Polyangia; order Haliangiales; family Haliangiaceae; genus JABFXX01. The sequence continues at coordinate 19,627 of DATBBB010000222.1, forward strand.
CAGCCGGAACGCGACCTGGCTCGGGCTCGCGCCCTGCGCGACCTGATCGTCGAGCAGCAGCTTGCGCTCGCGGGTCAGCTCGCCGCCCGGCAGCTGCGGCGCGAGCACGCAGTCGGCGAACAGCTCGAGGCCGGGCTGCCACGATCGGGCGAGCCACTCGGCCGACACCCCGAAGCTGTTGCGGCCGGCGACCCCGGACAGCGCGCCGCCGAGCCGATCGATCTGATCGGCGACCGCCTGGGCGTCGCGCGCGCCGCAGCCACGGGTCAGCATCCGGGCGATCAGCGTCGAGGCGCCGGCATGATCGGCGTCCTCGAGCCGCTGGCCGCCGCGCCACACCGCGCGCATCGCGACGATCGGCACCGATGGATCGCGGCGCACCACCAGGGTCAGCCCGCTCGCCAGCACGACGCGCTGCTCGACCGCGGCCGTTGCTCCCCCCCGGGCCGCCGCGGCCGCAGCCGGCGCGAGCGCCTTGCGGACCCGGCCCTCGGCCTGCTTGGCCCACGCCCGGCGCGGCACGCCCGGCAGGATCGCGGCGACGCTCGCGTTGTCGGCTTGCAGGTAGCGCTGCAGGACGTGCGCGACGTCGTGGCGGCGGACCTGGCGCACGCGGTCGAGGTAGACGTGGCCGAACTGCGGATCGCCGGCCACGGTGGCGTGCCAGCCGAGCGAGCGAGCGCGGCCCTGCACGGTCTCGAGCTGGCGGACCTGGCCGGCCTCGACGGCGATCCGCGCCTTGTCGAGCTCGGCACAGGTCAGCTCGGCGGCGAGCTGGGCGCTGCGCGCGACCAGCGCGGTCAGGCTGCGCGGCGCGTCGGCCGGGCGCGCGGTGGCCGACAGCACGAGCAGCCCCGGATCGCGCAGCGCGTGCAGGTGGGCGTACGCGCTGGTCACCAGCTCGTCCTGGTCGCGCACCACGCGCGGCAGCCGCGCCGACTCGCTCTGGCCGAGCAGGATCGCGGCGACATCGAGCGCGGCGACGTCGGGGTGGCGCAGCGCGGGGACGTGGAACCCCACGGCGAGGTAGGCCTCGGCGACGTCGCGGTGGGCGCAGGTCGCGCGCGGCGCGGTCTGCACCGGCTCGGCGGCGAGCCGGCGCGCCGGGCGGCCCGACGGCATCGCGCGAAACCGCCGGCCCACGCTGCGCTGGACGCGCTCGGGATCGACGTCGCCGGCGACCACCAGGGTCAGGTTGTCCGCGACGTAGTGGTGGCGAAAGAACCCGACCAGCTCGCGCTCGCCGATCCGCGCGACGCGGTCGGCGGTGCCGATCACCGGCCGGCGGTACGGGTGGTGGACGAACGCGGTGGCGAACAGGCTCTGCGCCACGCTGCGCGCCGGATCGTCGCTGCCCTGGCGGATCTCCTCGAGGATGACCTCGCGCTCGCGCGCCAGCTCGTCGGGATCGACCAGCGGCTCGATCAGCGCGTCGCCGAGCGCGTGGATCGCCGCGTCGACGTGATCGCGGCCGAGCACCGCGTGGTAGACGGTGTGATCGAACGCGGTCCACGCGTTGATCTCGCCGCCGCCGCGCTCGATGCCGCGCACCAGCTCGCCCAGGCCATAGCCCGCCGAGCCCTTGAACAGCATGTGCTCGACCACGTGCGCCATCCCGGCCTCGTCCGCGGCCTCGTCGGCCGAGCCCACGCCGACCCAGGCCTGGACCGCGACCACCGGCGCGGAGTGGCCGGGCGCGACATGCAGGGTCAGCCCGTTGTCGAAGCGATGCGTGTGGACGTCGTGCACGGCGTGCGCGGCCACAGCGGCGAGCGCTGCAGCGGCAAAATGATAGGCACGGGACGGAGAGCCGGGCATCTTTTGGGTGGGTCCGCGCGGAACATATCCCGGACGATGCGTCTACAATCGCATTCGGCCTCGTGAATCCGCCTACCCTCACGACCGCCCGCCTGGTGCTGCGCGCGCTCGGGCCGCGCGACGCCGCCGCGGTGGCCACCGGCGCCGGCGATCTCCGCGTCGCCCAGTACCTGATCCAGGTCCCGTCGCCGTACCCGATCGCGCTCGCGCGCAGCTGGGTGATGCACCGGATCAGCTGGTGGAAGCTCGGCCGCGGCGTGACCTACGCGATCGCCCTGCCCGACGCGCCGGGCGCGCTGCTCGGCACGATCAGCCTGCGGCGCTACGTGCGCGACCGCCGCGCCGAGCTCGGCTACTGGCTCGCCGCGCCGGCGTGGGGCCACGGGTTCGCGACCGAGGCCGCGCACGCCGCGATCGGGTTTGCGTTCGGCGAGCTCGGGCTCGCGCGGGTCTATGCCCAGGTGATCGCCGGCAACCGCGCGTCGCTGCGGGTGCTCGAAAAGCTCGGGATGGTCCACGAGGGCGTCAAGCGCCAGCACGTCTACAAGGCGCGCCGACTGCACGATGTGGTGCTCTACGGACTATTGCGTGACGAGTGGCCGCCGCGGTGACGCGCAATCGAAAACCCGATCACGATTCCCACGCCTGCACCGATCACGAGTCCGATACCCAGTCCGGACTCTCCGCCCACGCCGCCCGCAGCTGGTCGATGCTGCTCGAGATGGCGTGTGGACGGCGCGGGCTCGGCGAGCATCCCGATCGCGAACCCGACGGTGCAGATCCCGCCGAAGACCGCCGCGGCGGCCCACAGCCAGCGCGGGGTGGGCTTGCGGGTCCGCCGGCCGGCGTCGGCGATCGCCTGGAGCCTGGCCTCGATCCGGACCTCGGTCCTGACCTCGGCCCTGACCTCGGCCCTGACCTCGGTGGGGTCCACCCTCCTTCCATAGCACGTGGGGATCGGCGACTCGAACCTCCAGGGAAGGGGCCCCAGGCCCCGATCGCACCCTTGCGCTCATTTCCCTACACAGATCTGACTGTAACAATTTCAAATACTAAGCCGGTTGCGCAGCCAATGCACACGGCACATCCGTTGCTTAACAGCGCTGTCATGAACAAGCTGCTGACTGTTGCCCTGTCTTTGCCGCTGATGGCATGCGTGATCGGATCGGACGGAACCACCGGCGATGACGGTCCCGGCACCGGTAGTGGCAGCCAGACCGGCAGCGGCAGCGGTAGCCAGACCGGCAGCGGCACCGGCACGACCGACACCGCCACCCACATCACGGCCAACACCAGCTGGACCGGCACGTTCGCGGTCACCAAGCAGACCGTGATCGATCCGGGCGTCACCGTGACGATCCCGGCCGCCTCGACGGTCACCCTCGCCGAGGGCACCTCGGTCGAGATCAAGGGCACCCTGAACGTGATGGGCGCCAAGGGCCAGGAGGTCAACATCTCCCCGACCACGACCGGCGGCCACAGCTACGGCTTCACCGTGTCGGCGGGCGGCGCGCTCAACATGACCTACGGCATCCAGGTCGGCGGCGGCATCGAGACCAACGGCGGCACCACGACGATCAGCGACTCGAAGCTGTCGCAGGCCGAGGGCGACTTCCTCGTGATCGGCGCCGGCACGGTCACCGTGTCGTACTCCACGATCGGCGTCGAGGGTACCACCAACTCGACCCACTGCAACATGCACTTCGGCGGCTCGGGCACCACGGTCCACGTCACCCACTCGAACATCGCCACGTCGTCGTACGGCCTGATGCTCTACGGCGGCAACAACCTCGACCTGACCTACAACAACTGGATCAACAACACGACGCAGATCGACACCGCCCCGCAGGCGAGCGGTGACATCAGCAACGGCTGGTTCGACAAGGGCGGCACCCCGAAGGCCGGCGCCGGCGCGACGCTGACCGCGAACAACATCTCGACGACCCGGCTGACCGACGCCGGCCCGCGCTGAGCATTCGCAGCCTCCTACCGGCTACCACCGGCAGCTGACCGACGGCCCCCCACGAGGGGCCGTTGGCATTTTCGGCCCGATTCGCCGCAACTACTTGGAATTACATTCACATTGCCGGGGCGCGTTGCACGTCATGTGCAGCAGCGAAGCTGTCGAGCCTGCAAGATTGACAATACGCAGAGGGCCGTTCGCAGGCAATCTGGCAAGTTTTGCAGGTCGCAGGGGTCACTGTGTTTGATCTGGCATAGCAATGTTGTGCCCCGATCCCTTCTATGCTCGAATGCCGCCGATCGCTGATCTAGTATCTTTACTCTCGAACGAGGACACCGAATGAGTGATTTCCAGAATGAGATGAACCGTGTGGTGCAGGGGTTCGTTGCGCAGATCACCGAGCTCGCTCGTCGCGCGGCCATCGACACGCTGGAGTCGGCGTTCGGCGGTCGAGCCGTCCGGACCACCGCGGCGACCACGGCCGCCGCGGTCGCCGAGATCGCGACCGCGAGCTTCGGCAAGGTCGGCCGTCCGCGCGGCGGACGCGGCGCCAAGCGCACGTCGGCGGATCTCGACGCGCTGTCCGAGCGGTTCTCGTCGTTTGTCAAGGCGAACCCGGGCCTGCGCATCGAGCAGATCAACAAGGAGCTCGGCACCACGACCAAGGATCTGGCGCTGCCGATCCGCAAGCTGATCTCCGAGGGCGCGGTCAGCGCCAAGGGTCAGAAGCGCTCGACGACCTACTTCCCGGGCAAGAAGAAGTCAAAGAACTGAAATACAATGGCCGGAATGCCTGACCCGATTCCGGATACGATTCCGCACCGGCTGGTGCGCCAGGCCGCCCAGCACCCGTCGTCGATCGCCTACCAGGCGAAGCGCGATGGCCGGTGGCAGCCGACGACGTGGCAGACGCTCACCGACGAGGTCCGGACCGCAGGCCGCGCGCTGATCGCGCTGGGGGTCCCGGCCGGCGGCAAGGTCGCGATCCTGGGCAGCAACCGCCCCGAGTGGGTGATCATCGCCCATGCGGCGATGATGGCCGGCGGCGCCGCTGCGGGGATCTACACCACGTGCTCGGCGACCGAGGTGCAGTACATCGTGCACCACAGCGAGGCTCACGTGATCCTCGTCGAGGACGCCGCCCAGCTCGCCAAGATCACCGCCGAGCGCGCCCGGCTGCCGCTGCTGCGCACGGTGGTGCTGATGCGCGGCACCGCACCGGCGCCGCCGGGACCGAATGAGAGCGACGCGGCGCCGGAGGTCCTGTCGTGGGACGACTTCAACGCCAAGGCGTCGGCCGCGGCCACCGCCGCGCTCGAGGACCGGCTCGCCGCGCTCGAACCTGGAGCGCTCGCGAGCCTGATCTACACCTCGGGGACGACCGGCCCCCCCAAGGGCGTGATGCTGTCGCACGACAACCTCGCGTGGACCGCGCAGATGATGACCGACGTGCTCGGCAGCTACACCGCCGGGGAGACCACGCTGTCGTACCTGCCGCTGTCGCACATCGCCGAGCAGATGGCGTCGATCTACCTCGCGGTGACCGCGGGGACCACGGTGTACTTCGCCGAGTCGATCGACAAGCTCGCCGACAACCTGCGCGAGACGCGGCCAACGATGTTCTTCGGCGTGCCGCGGATCTGGGAGAAGCTGCACGCCGGGATCGCCGGCAAGCTCGCCGAGACCACCGGCGCCAAGCGGCGGCTGGTCGACTGGGCGCGCAAGGTGGCGACCGAGATCAACGGGCTGCGCAACCGCAGCGCGCCGATCCCCAAGCGGTTGCAGCTGCAGTTCGCGGTCGCCGACCGCCTGGTGCTGCAGAAGCTCAAGGCCGCGGTCGGGTTCGACCGCGGGCGGACGATGATCACCGGCGCGGCGCCGATCTCGCCCGACGTGATCGCGTTCTTCGCCAGCCTCGATCTCGCGGTCCGCGAGATCTACGGCCAGAGCGAGAGCTCGGGGCCAACGTCGTACAACCAGCCGGGCAAGACCAAGATCGGATCGGTCGGGCCCACGATGCCCGGGGTCGAGGTCAAGATCGCCCAGGACGGTGAGATCCTGGCGCGCGGCCGCAACGTGTTCATCGGCTACTTCAAGGACGCCGAGGCCTCCGCGGACGCGCTGCGCGACGGCTGGCTCGCGACCGGCGATCTCGGCGCGTTCGACGCCGAGGGCTTCCTCGCGATCACCGGGCGCAAGAAGGAGATCATCATCACCGCCGGCGGCAAGAACATCACGCCGAAGAACATCGAGGCGTCGATCAAGCAGCTCCCGCTGGTCGGCGAGGCGGTGGTGATCGGCGATCGCCGCAAGTACCTGACCGCGCTGATCACGCTCGACGATGACGCCGCCCGCGCGCTGCCCGCCGACCAGGTCCGCGCCGCGATCCAGCGCCAGATCGACGAGGTCAACCAGTCGCTCGCGCGGGTCGAGCAGGTCAAGAAGTTCGCGGTGCTCGCGCGGCCGTTCGGGATCGCGACCGGCGAGCTGACCCCGACCTTGAAGATCAAGCGCAAGGTGGTCGCCGAGCTGTACCAGCGCGAGATCGAGGCGATGTACGCCGAGGGCGACGTGTGACCACACCGTGGCCGCGCGCGAGCTACGTGACCGGCGGCGGGCAAGCGCGGGTCGCGCTGATCGCGCTGTCGTCGGCCAAGCTGGCCGATCCGCTGCCGGTGTCGCGCCGGGCGCACGGCATGCCCGACGACGGTGACGGTGCGGCGGCGGCCGGGATGGTCGCTCGCGACCGCGCGGCGGATCCGGCGTGGTTCACCGAGCAGGTGCTGGCGCCGTTCTCCGATCTGATCGCCAACGACCTCGGGCCCGACGCCGCGGCCACCGCGCTCGCCGCGGATCACGCCTACGTGATCGAGGCCGAGCTCGCCGATCCCGACGACCTCGGCCACCTGCAGGCCGCGTGGGCGCTCGCAAAATGCATCTGCGAGGAGGGCGCGGCGATCGTGATCGATGTCTACGCCGCGCGCGCGCACCTCGGCAGCGAGGTCGCCGGGCTCGCGCCCGACCGCGCGTTCGACGTCATGCGCGAGGTGACCTTGTTCTTCGACGAGCAACCCGACGGCACGCTCGCCGCGTGGACGCTCGGGCTGTGCAAGTTCGGCCGGCCGGACCTGGTGCTGCTCGGGCTCGGCGCCGGGGTAGATCCGGACGCGATGGCCGAGGTCACCGGGGCCACCGCGCTGCTGTTGCGCGACGTCG
>DATBBB010000223.1:0-40098 GCA_036271215.1 Kofleriaceae bacterium
GGGCTCAAGCTCGACGACGCGATCAAGCTGGCGCTGACCCGCAACGAGCGGGCGAAGATCGCCGCGCTCGACATCGAGGTCGCGGCCGCCGGGGTCGACAAGGCGCGCGTCGCGTTCCTGCCGGTGCTCCAGGCGACCGGCAACGACACGATCCACCCGCGCGACAATCCGACCAACACCATCAACGGCGCGCTGACCTTGAACCAGCCGCTGATCGCGCCGTCGGCGTTCCCGCTCTACGACCAGGCCAAGCACGAGCTGTCGAGCCAGCGCGCCCAGAGCACCGACGACCGGCGCCAGCTCGCGTTCGACGCCGCCAAGGCGTTCTTGAACGTGCTGCTCGCCGACGAGGTGCTCAAGGCGGCGCAGCGCAAGCTCGAGACCGCGCGCGCCGACCTCGCCGACACCGACGCGCAGGTCCGGGCCCAGCTGGTCAGCTCGAACGACGTCACCCGCGCGCAGATCGAGCTCGCCGGCTCGGTGCGCGAGGTCGCCAGCGACCAGGGCACGCTCGACGCGGCGTACGTCAACCTCGCGCTGCTGATCAACCAGCGGGTGTCCGGCGGGCTCGAGATCCCGACCGCGATGCTCGCCGCCGGCGCCCGGCCGCTCGCCGCGGTCGACGGCCTGGTCGCCGCGAGCCTCGTGCAGCGGCCGGATCTGATCGCGCGCAAGGAGACGGCGCTCGCCGCCCACGACTTCGCGCGCGAGCCGCGGATGCGGTGGTTCCCGACGTTCGGGTTGAGCGGCCAGCTCACCACGGCCTCGCCGATCAGCCGCAACAACGACGACTACCTCGACGGCACGATCGCGCTCAACGCGACCTGGACGATCTACGACGCCGGCTCGCGCACCGCGGACGCCCGGTCGCGCGACGCGTCGGCCGAGATCGCCGACCTCACGACCACGAACCTCGCGCGCACGGTCGAGGCCCAGGTCCGCAGCGCCGCGGTCTCGCTGGTCAGCGCGCAGCAGGCGCTGCTCGCGGCCAACGACGCGATGCTCGCCTCGCAGAAGAGCGCGAGCGAGACCGCGATCCTCTATCACCAGCAGCTCGCCAAGGCGATCGAGCTGCTCGACGCCAACGAGCAGCGGTTCGCCGCCGAGGTCGACTATGCGGTCGCGCAGTTCGCGGTGGCGGGCGCGTACCTGACCTTGCGCCAGACGATGGGGCTCGAGCCGATCGGAGATTTGCCATGAAGCAGTGGATCGCGATCGCAGGGATCATCGCCGCGGGCGCCGCGGCAGGGTGCGGCAAGCCGAGCGATTCGCCGGCGGGCGGCAAGCACGGAGCCGGCGGCGGCAAGCTCGAGTTCCCGGTCGACGTCGCCACGCTCGAGGCGCGCCAGATGCAATACACGGTGACCGCGCCGGGCAGCATCGATGCGTTCCAGCAGGTCCAGATCACCGCGCGCGTGTCGGGCGCGGTCGACAAGGTCGCGTTCGTCGAGGGCCAGGTGGTCAAGGCCGGCGACGTGCTGGTCACGATCGAGAGCGAGCGCTACGAGATCGGGGTCGAGCAGGCCAAGAGCACGCTGCTCAAGGCCGACGCGACCCAGAAGTCCGCGGAGGCCGCGCTCGACCGCCGGCTCACCGCGAGCAAGGACTCGCCCGGCCTGGTCCCCGGCGAGGAGATCGAGCAGAAGCAGACCGCGGTCGACACCGCGAAGGCCGACGTCGCGGCGGCGCACCAGGCGCTCCACATCGCCGAGCTCAACCTGCGCGACTCGTTCGTCAAGGCGCCGATCGCCGGTGTGGTCCAGACCCGCACCGTGCAGCAGGGCCAGTACCTGCAAGCCGGCGCGGTGCTCGCGACGATCCTTCAGCGCGATCCGATGCTGCTCCGGTTCCAGGTCACCGAGGCCGACGCGCCGCGCCTGCAGCCCGGCATGGAGGCGACGCTGCAGCTCAAGGAGGCCAACCGGGCGTACACCGCGAAGCTGTCGCTGGTCGGCGGCGCCGCGGACCCCGCGACCCGGATGGTGCCGGTCACCGGGCAGATCGATCAGACCGATCACCAGTTCCGGCTCCGGCCCGGCGCGTTCTGCACCGTCACCGTGCCGGTCGGTGCCGCGCGCAAGGCGATCGTGGTGCCGTCGCTCGCAGTCCAGCCGACCGAGAAGGGCAACGTGGTCTACATCGTCGACGACAAGCATATCGTGCACGCCAAGGTCGTCGAGCTCGGCATGCACACGGCGGACGGCGAGGTCGAGCTGACCCGTGGCGTCACGGCCGGCGAGCTGATAGTCGTGCGCGGCATCGATCCGCTGACCGACGGCGCGCCGGTCAAGCTCGGCAGCACGATCTCGCTCGAGGCCGCGACCGCGCCGGTCGATGCCGGGGTCAAGGACGCCCCGTGAACATCACCGATGTATGCCTGCGGCGTCCGGTGTTCGCGTGGATGCTGATGTTCGGGACGATCCTGTTCGGGATCATCGCGATCCTGCGGATCGGCGTCAGCCAGTTCCCCGACGTCAATAACCCGACCGTCACGGTCAGCATCACGTGGAACGGCGCGTCGCCCGAGGACGTCGAGACCGGCATCGTCAACCCGATCGAGGACGTGCTGTCCCAGGTCAACGGCGTCCTCGAGATCACCTCGCAGTCCAAGCACAACTCGGCGCGGATCACCGCGACGTTCGACATCGACCGCAACATCGATCTCGCGGTCCAGGACGTCCAGGCCAAGGTCGCCCAGATCCAGCGCCAGCTGCCGACCGGCGTCGATCCGCCGACGGTGTCCAAGAGCAACCCCGACGACACGGCGATCATCACGGTCGGCGTATCGGGCCCGTTCGCGCGCCAGCTGCTCGCCGACATCGCGCGCTACCAGCTGCAGGACGCACTGCAGACGATCGAGGGCGTCGGCCAGGTCCAGATGAGCGGCTACCTCGACCGCGCGGTCCGGATCTGGGTCGACGCCGACAAGCTGGTCGCGACCGGCACCACGGTCACCGACATCACCCAGGCGCTCAAGCAGCAGCACGTCAGCTCGTCGGGCGGCCAGCTCACCAACGGCCAGCGCGCGATCGACATCCGCGTGCTCGGCGAGGCCGCCGACCTGCAGACCCTGCGCAACATCATCATCAAGAAGGTCGGCGTCGCGCAGATCTCGCTCGGCGACGTCGCGCTGGTCCAGGACGGGTTCGTCGACGTCACCAGCGTGGCGCGCTCGAACGGCACGCCGGTCCAGGCGATGGGGATCCTCAAGCAGCCGGGCTCGAACGCGGTGGCAGTCGCCAACGCGGTGCGCGCCGCGATCGCCGAGCAGCAGAAGTCGCTGCCGCCCGGCATGCGGGTCGACGTGCTGTTCGACACCACGAACTTCATCACCGAGTCGGTCGACGAGATCAAGCTCGAGCTCGGGCTCGCCGTGATCCTGACCGCGATCGTGTGCTGGCTGTTCCTCGGCTCGCTGTCGTCGACCTTGAACGTGCTGTTCGCGATCCCGATGTCGCTGCTCGGCACGATCGCGGTGATGTACTTCCTGGGCTGGACGCTCAACACCTTCACCCTGCTCGGGCTGTCGCTGGCGGTCGGCCTGGTCGTCGACGACGCGGTGATGGTGATGGAGAACATCTTCCGCCACGCCGAGATGGGCAAGGATCGGGTGCGCGCGGCGAGCGAGGGCACCAAGGAGATCACGTTCGCGGCGCTCGCGGCGACGATCGCGGTGATCGCGATCTTCCTGCCGGTCGCGTTCATGAGCGGCGTGATCGGCAAGTACTTCCTGCAGTTCGGCGTGACCTTGTCGGTCGCGGTCGGGATCTCGTACTTCGAGGCGATCACGCTCGCGCCGGCGCGCTGCGCGCAGATGCTCAACGTCTCGCACAACAAAGGCCTGGTCGCCCGGATCGGCGACCGGATCTTCGAGGCGCTCTCGCGGTTCTACGGCAAGACCCTGGTCACCGCGCTGCGCTGGCCCACGGTCGTGCTGCTGATCGGCGTGGTGGTCACCGTCGGCGCGGGCTGGACGTCGTGCCAGCTCAAGCAGGAGATGGTGCCGTCGCAGGATCAGAGCCGGCTCGCGGTCCGGCTGGTCACCGCGGTCGGCGCCGACCTCGACGAGACCGATCGGCTGGTCCAGAAGGCCGAGGCCATGCTCGCCAAGCACAAGGAGATCACGCGGGTGCTGACCACGGTGAGCATCGGCAGCGCGAGCCTGTCGCTGACGATGGTCGATCCCAAGGAGCGCTCGATCACCCAGGCCCAGCTGTCGGCGATGATCCGGCGCGAGCTGGGCCAGATCCCCGGCGTCCGGGTCTCGGTCCAGGATCTGTCGCAGCAGGGGTTCGCCGGCGGCCGCGGCAAGCCGGTCGAGCTGACGGTGCGCGGCGCCGACTGGAACACGCTGGTCGGGCTGTCGCAGCAGGTCACGCACCAGCTGACCGACTCGGGGCTCGCGGTCGACCTCGACAGCGACTACGACCTCGGGCCGCCCGAGCTGCAGGTCTCGCCCGACCGGCCGCGCGCGTCCGACGTCAGCGTCAACGTCACCGACATCGCGACCACGGTCAACTCGCTGATCGGCGGCACCGTGGTCGGCCAGTACTCGACCGCCGGCCGCCGGATGGACATCCGGATGCGGCTGCTGTCGAGCCAGCGCACCCGGCCCGAGGATCTCGACGTGCTGCGCGTGCGGTCGACGACCGGCAACATGGTGCCGCTGTCGAGCGTGGTGATCGCCGACGAGCAGCCGGCGCTGCAGACGATCAACCACGACAACCGGCAGCGCGCGATCCGGCTCACCGGCAACGTCGCGCCCGGCCACTCGCAGAGCGAGGTGCTCACGTTCCTGCGCGGGCTGACCCCGCCGACCGGGTTCAGCTACGTGCTGTCGGGCCAGAGCTCGCAGTTCGGCGACGCGATGACGAGCCTGTTGTTCGCGCTCGTGGTCGGCATCCTGATCGCGTACATGGTGCTCGCGTCGCAGTTCAACTCGCTGCTCCACCCGATCACCGTGCTGACGATCCTGCCGCTGTCGCTCGCCGGCGCGATGTTCTCGCTGTGGATCACGGGCAAGACGCTGAATGTGTTCAGCATGATCGGCCTTCTGCTCTTGATGGGCATCGTGAAGAAGAACTCGATCATCCTGGTCGATTACGCCAACGAGGTCCGCGGCCACGAGTCGCTGACCGCGACCGAGGCGATGCGCCGCGCCGGCCCGGTCCGGCTACGACCGATCCTGATGACCGCGGTCGCGACGATGATGGCGGCGGTGCCGTCGGCGATGGGCCTGGGCCCGGGCGCCGAGACCCGCGGGCCGATGGCCGACGCGATCATCGGCGGCCTGATCCTGTCGACGGTGCTGAGCCTCTACGTCGTGCCGGCGTTCTACGTGCTGAGCGACCGGATCAAGCGCGCGATCACCGGGCGCAAGCCGCCCGTGCCGCCGCATGCGCCGCCGGGCGCCCCGCCGCCGGGCGCGCCGCCACCGCCGGGATCTCCGCCGGAAGGCCCGATCGAGACCAAGATCGCCCCAGCCGGCTCGGCGTAGGCGGCGCCGCAGGTGATGTAGGCGCCGCTGGCACCGGCGCCGGCGAGCTTCGGGGGTAAGCTGCATGGATGCGGCTCCCCGATCATGACGCACCTGAGCCTGGCCCCGACGACGGGCACGGCCATGATCGCGCCGCGCACGGCCACGATCACGATTCACACGATCACAAGCACGACAGCCACGACAGCTCCGATCCCAAGCTAGCCAAACACGACCACAACCACGACAGCCACGATCACAAGCACGACGGTCCCAGTCCCAAGCTAGCCAAGCACGACGACCACGACCACAAGCACGACGATCACAAGCACGACGATCACAAGCACGACGACCACAAGCACGACGGTCCCAACCCCAAGCTAGCCAAGCACGACGATCACAAGCACGACGATCACAAGCACGACGACGGCCACGGCCACGCGCATGGCGGCCATGGCCACGATCACTCGCATCACGCGCCGCCGGACCGGCTGACCCGGGCGTTCCTGCTCGGCATGGCGCTCAACATCGCGTTCGTCGTGATCGGCGTGATCGCCGGGTTCGCCGCGCACTCGACCGCGCTGCTCGCCGACGCCGCCCACAACATGGGCGACGTGCTCGGCCTCGGAATGGCCTGGGGCGCGATGGCCCTCGCCCGCCGGGAGCGCACCGCGCGCCACACCTACGGCCTGCGCCGCACGACGATCCTCGCCGCGCTCGGCAACGGTGGGCTCGTGGTGTTCGCGATCGGCGGCGTGGTGTGGGAGGCGATCCAGCGGCTCGGTACCACCGCGCCGGTCGACGGCGGCATCGTCGCGGTGATCGCCGCGATCGGCGTCGGGCTCAACGTGATCGCCGCCCTGCTGTTCGCGCGCGGCCGCGCCGACGACATGAACATCCGCGGCGCGTTCCAGCACCTGATGGCGGACGCGGCGGTCTCGGCCGGCGTCGTGGTCTCGGGGTTGGTCGTCTGGCAGACCGGCTGGGCGTGGATCGATCCGGCGGCCAGCCTCGCGGTGTCCGCGGTGATCCTGGTCGGGACCTGGAAGCTGCTGCGCGAGGCGACCAACCTCCTGCTCGACGCCGTGCCCGATCACATCGACTCGACCAAGGTCGAGGCGTTCCTCGCCGGCGTGCCGTCGGTCGCCAGCGTCCACGACCTCCACATCTGGTCGCTCAGCACCACCGAGGTTGCGCTGACCGCGCACCTGATCGTCCCGTGGGACACCTGCTCGCCGACCTTGATCGCCGACCTCTGCGCCGAGATCGCGCGCCGGTTCAAGATCGGCCACGTGACGTTGCAGCTCGAGCCCGCCGGCCACATCGACTGCGAGCAGGGCGTCCAGGGCGCGGTCTAGCTTCGGCTGGATTCGGCTGGCTCGGCTGGCTTCGTCTGGCCTCGGCTGGCTCGGCTCGGCCGGGCTACGGATAGCCTTCCCACGCCCACGGCGTCACGTCGTCGTGGATGACCTTCTCGAGGATCGGCCGGAACACGCGTTCGCCGTTGTCGCTGTTGGTCATCACCACGACCGCGATGCCGGGCTTGTCGAACGCGAGCGCGTAGGCGCCCCAGCCGTCGTCGTGGCCCTCCTTGAAGTAGCCGACCCCGTAGGGCGTCTTGGTCAAGAGGCCCCAGCCGAGGCCGTAGGCCAGGCCGACGCGATCGTTATCGTGGGTCGGCGTCATCCGCAGGGTGGGGAACTGCTGCGCGTAGCGGATCTCGATCGCCGGGGTCAGCAGCAGCTTCTTGGCGTTGCCGCTGATGACCTTGCCGCGCACCATCGCGGCCACGAACGCGGCGAAGTCGGCGATCGTGGTGTCCATCGAGCCGGCGGCGTGGGCGGCGGGGCGCTGCTCGTGGCCGAGCGCACGACCGTTGCGGTCGTAGCCGATCGCCGTGTTGTCGGCGAGCTGCGCCTGCCACACCAGGCTGGTCCGCGACATGCCGAGCGGCTCGAGCACGCGCTCGCGGATCAGGTCGCCGACCGGGTGGCCGGTGACCTGCTCGACCACCAGCTGCAGCAGGTTGATGCCCTCGCCCGAGTACGCATAGGCGGTGCCCGGATCGAAGTGCAGGCGGAGCCTGCCGTCGGGCTCGAGGTAGCGCAGGTTCGCGAACCCGGCGGTGTGGCTGATCAGCATGCGCGACGTGATCTTGCCGGCGCGCGGATCGCCGGCGAGCTCGGTGAACCTGGGGACCTCGGCCCACGACTTGCCGAGCAGCTCGATCACCGGGCGGTCGAGGTCGAGGACCTTGTCGTCGGCCAGGCTCGCGATCAGCGCGCCGAACACCGCCTTGGTGAAGCTCGCGCCGTACATCACGGTATCGGGCTGCAGCGGCAGGTGGTGCGCGGCGTCGCGGTCGCCGAACGTCTTGACGTAGACCACCTCGCCGTGCGCGATGATCGCGAGCCCGAGGCCGGTGACATGCTCGGCCTTGATCTGCTGCGCGACGAACGCGTCGATCTCGTCGCTGCGGATCGTCGAGCCATCGAGCCGCGGCAGCACGGCGACCGGCGCGGCGACCGGCGCGGCTGCCGGGTCGGCGACCGGCGCGGCCCACGCCGCTGCAGACGACACGGCCACCCCGAGCGCGAGCAACGGCGGCAGAGAGCGCATGGCTCAAACGTACTCTGCGATCGCCGCGCCGCAACTTTCACGGCGGGAGCTTGAGCGCCGCGCCGCAACTTTCACAGCGGGAGCTTGAGCGCCGCGCTCAGCTTGCCGGTGATGCCCTCGCGGAACGTCAGCACGCACACCACGAACACCACACCCTGGATCACCGTCACCCAGCCGCCGAACCGCGCCAGATAATATTCCAGCGCGGCGACCACGAACGCCCCGATCACCGGGCCGCTGAACCGGCCGAGCCCGCCGATCAGCGTCATCAGGATCACCTCGCCCGAGGTCGTCCAGTGGACGTCGGTCAGCGACGCGAGCTGGAACACCAGCGCCTTGGTCGCGCCGGCCAGCCCGGCCAGCCCGGCCGACAGCACGAACACGATCAGCTTGTAGTGATCGGTATTGTAGCCGAGCGAGATCGCGCGCGGCTCGTTCTCGCGGATCGCGGTCAGCACCGCGCCGAACGGCGAGTGGATGATGCGATAGATGAACAGGAACCCGGCGAGGAACACGACCAGCACGAACCCGTACATCGCCGTGGTGCTGTCCAGGCTGATGAACCCCAGGAGCGTGCCGCGCGGGACGCCCTGGATCCCGTCCTCGCCGTGGGTCAGCGGCGCCTGCAGGCACAGGAAGTAGACCATCTGCGCCAGGCCGAGCGTGATCATCGCGAAGTAGATGCCCTGGCGGCGGATCGCCAGCCAGCCGACGACCGCGCCGAGCGCCGCGGCGAACCCGGCGCCGAACAGGACCGCGAGCTCGGGCGGCAGGCCCCACACCTTGGCGGCGTGCGCCGAGGCATAGCCCGCGCCGCCGAGGAACATCGCGTGACCGAACGACAACAGCCCGACGTAGCCGATCAATAGATTGAACGCGCAGGCGAACAGCGCCAGGCACATCGCCTTCATCACGAACACCGGGTACACCACGAACGGGGCGACGATCAGGAGCCCGAGCATCACGGCGAACACCGTGTACTCGGACCGCCACCGGGGACCGCGTGCGTCGGCCATCACGGCGCCTTTCCGAACAGCCCGGCCGGGCGGACCAAGAGGACCAGCGCCATCAGCGCGAACACCACGGTGTTCGACGCCGGCGGGTAGTAGTACTTGGTGAGCCCCTCGATCAGGCCGAGCGCGAACCCGGTGACGATCGAGCCCATGATCGAGCCCATGCCGCCGATCACGACCACGGCGAACACCACAATGATGAGGTCGGCGCCCATCGCCGGGTTGACCCGGGTGATCGGCGCCGCGAGCACGCCGGCGAACCCGGCGAGCGCGACCCCCAGGCCGTAGGTCACGGTCACCATGCGCGGCACGTTGATGCCGAACGCCTGGACCAGCCCCGGGTTCTCGGTCGCCGCGCGCAGGTACGAGCCGAGCTTGGTGCGCTCGGTGACGTACCAGGTCGCCACGCACACCGCGAGCGAGATCGCCATGACCCAGGCGCGGTAGATCGACAGCGACATGAACCCGAGATCCTTGACCCCGGTCAGCGCCGCGGGGATCGCGTAGGGCTCGCCCGACGAGCCGAACTTGAGCCGGAACAGGCCCTGGATGATCAGCGCCAGCCCGAACGTGAGCAGCAGGTTGTACAGCGGGTCGAGCCGGTAGAGGTGCTGCAGCAAGGTCCGCTCGAGCACGATGCCGACCGCGCCGACCACGAGCGGCGCGATGATCAGCGCCGGCCAGTAGCCGAGCCCGGCGTAGTGCAACAGCCCCCAGGCGATGAACGCGCCCAGCATGTACAGCGCGCCGTGCGCGAAGTTGATGACGTTGAGCAGCCCGAAGATGATCGCGAGGCCGAGGCTGAGCAGCGCGTAGAACGCGCCGTTGAACAGCCCGATCACCAGTTGCGCGAACAGAGCGGTCATCGCGCTACTTCTTGATCAGCGGACAGTCGCTGTCGGCCGGCGCGCGGAACGCCTGATCGGCCGGGACCTCGCGGATCAGCTTGTAGAAGTCCCACGGGCCCTTCGACTCGCTCGGCGCCTTGACCTCGTAGACGTACATCGAGTGGCGCTTGCGGCCGTTCGGATCGATCGTCCCCTTGCCGAACAGATCGTCCTCGGTCGGCATCGCCTCCATCTTGGCGACCACCGCCTTGCCGTCGGCCTTGGCGCCCTTGAGCTCGGCGACCGCCTTCAAGTAGTGCTTGACCGCCGAGTACACGCCGGCGTGGATCATGGTCGGCATCGCGCCGTCGTGCTTGTCGGCGAACTTCTTCGACCACGCGCGGGTCTTGTCGTCGCGGTCCCAGTAGAACGCCTCGGTCAACGCGAGGCCCTGCGCGACCTCGAGGGTGAGCGCCTTGACGTCGCTGATGAACACCAGCAGGCCGGCCATCTTCTGGCCCTTGGCCACGATGCCGAACTCGGCGGCCTGCTTGATCGCGTTGATCGTGTCGCCGCCGGCGTTGGCCAGGCCGATGATCTTGGCCTTGGAGTTCTGGGCCTGGAGCAGGAACGACGAGAAGTCGGTCGCGTTCTGCGGGTGCTTGACCTCGCCGAGCACCTTGCCGCCGCTCGCCTCGATGACCTTGGTGGTGTCGCGCTCGAGCGCGGCGCCGAACGCGTAGTCGGCGGCGAGGAAGAACCAGGTATCGCCGCCGTTCTTGACGATCTCGCGGCCGGTCGCGTTGGCGAGCGCCCAGGTATCGTAGGTCCAGTGGATCGTGTTGGGCGAGCACGCCTTGCCGGTCAGGTCCGAGCTGCCCGGGCCCGAGCCGAGGAAGACCTTGTTCTTGTCCTTGGTCACCGCGCTGACCGCGAGCGCGACCTGCGACGACGGGACGTCGACGATGACATCCACGTTCTTGGTGTCGTACCACTCGCGCGCGATGTTGGACCCGACGTCCGCCTTGTTCTGGTGATCGGCGGAGACGATCTCGATCGGCATCCCCGCGACGTTGCCGCCGACCTCGTCGACCGCCATCTGCGCCGCGAGCACCGAGCCCTGGCCGGCGAGATCGGAATACAGACCCGACATATCGGTCAGCACGCCGATCACGATCTTCTTGCTGTCGCCGGCCGGGGCCGCGCTGCTCGCCGCGCCCGAGGCCGCGCCGGCGCCGCCGCCGCCGTCCTTCTTGCACGCGGCCGCCGAGCACAGCGCCGCGGCACCCAGGGTCACGATCAACGTTCGAACCGATCTTTGCTTGGTCATGTGGGCAGCTCCTGTGTGTTCCGCGGTTCAGACACCTGGTCAGACACTCGCCTGGTCAGACACCTAGATAGACGCGCAGCCGGTCCATGCTCGACGTCAGCTCGGCCGCCGGGACCATGTCGACGACCCGGCCGTGCTCGACGATGTAGTGGCGGTCCGCCACGGTCTGGGCGAACTCGATGCTCTGCTCGACCAGCATGATCGTGAAGCCCTCGGCCTTGAGCTTGCGGATCGTCGCGCCGATCTGCTGGACGATCACCGGCGCGAGGCCCTCGGTCGGCTCGTCGAACATCAGGAACCGCGCCCCGGTGCGCAGGATCCGGCCGATCGCGAGCATCTGCTGCTCGCCGCCGGACAGCTTGGTGCCCGGGCTCTTGAGCCGCGCCTTGAGGTTCGGGAACAGCTCGAAGATCGCCGGGACCGACAGCCCACCGGACCGCACGACCGGCGGCAGCATCAGGTTCTCCTGCACGTTGAGGCTGGCGAAGATGCCGCGCTCCTCGGGGCAGATCGCGATCCCGCGCCGCGCGATCTTGTTCGACGCCAGGCCGATCAGCTCGGTGCCATCGAACCGGACGCTGCCGGTGCGGCGCGCCACCATGCCCATGATCGACTTGAGCGTGGTGGTCTTGCCGGCGCCGTTGCGGCCGAGCAAGGTCACCAGCTCGCCGGGCCGGACCTCGAGGTCCATGCCGTGCAGGATGTGCGACTCGCCGTACCACGCGTTGAGCCCGGCGACCTGGAGGATCGGTTTGGCCGCCGCTGCAGTGGCCGCGGGCGCGGCCGCCGCGGGCACGGCCGGCGTGGTCTGGATCGGCGTGGCCTCAGGCATGCGCCGTCCCCATGTACGCCTGGACGACCTCGGGGTTCTTCGACACCGTGGCGTAGTCGCCCTCGGCGAGGATCTCGCCGCGCGCCAGCACCGTGATCTTGTCGCACAGGTCGGCGACCACGCTCAGGTTGTGCTCGACCATGATGATCGTCCGGCCCGGCGAGATCTTCTTGATCAGCGCGGCGATCCGGCCGACGTCCTCGTGGCCCATGCCCGACATCGGCTCGTCGAGCAGCATGGTCTCCGGATCGAGCGCCAGGGTCGTCGCGATCTCGAGCGCGCGCTTGCGACCGTACGACAGCTCCACCGCGCGGGTCGCGGCGAAGCGCTCGAGCCCGACCGCCTCGAGCAGCTCGCGGGCGCGCGGCTCGAACGCCGCGAGCACCGCGGCCGAGCGCCAGAAGTCGAACGACCGGCCGCGCTTGCGCTGCAGCGCGATCCGGACATTCTCCAGCACGCTGAGGTGCGGGAACACCGCCGAGATCTGGAACGACCGCACCAGCCCCAGCCGGGTGACCTGCGCCGGCTTGTAGCTCGTGATGTCGATGCCCTTGTAGAGGATCGTGCCGGCGGACGGCCGCAGGAACTTGGTCAGCAGGTTGAAGCACGTCGTCTTGCCCGCGCCGTTGGGGCCGATCAGGGCGTGGATCGAGTGCTTGCGGACCCCGAGGTCGACCGACTTGACGGCGACAAACCCACGAAAGTCCTTCGTGAGGCCCCGGGTCTGGAGGATGTTCTCGCGACTCTCGCTGGTCATGCCGTCGTTGCCGGAAGCGTCGTTGCCGGAAGCGATCGATGGCCGTCCGTGTGGGCGACCAGACTACCGATCACGGGCAGACGGTACTCCGTTTCACGCTCGGTCACCAAGCGGATGCGCGGGCGTTGTCGGCCGGATAGCCAAACAACATCGCGTCAGCGGCGACGCAGATCGCCAGGCCGCGTCGCGTCACGGACGACGCGGCTCAGCCGTGGACGAGGCACGCGGAGACCATGGTGTTGTAGCAGAACGCGTCCTCCGCGCTGCACGCAGAATCCCACTCTGAGTTCGGCTTGTTGGACAGGCCGCCATTGACGCGCCGCAGGTCCATGGCCTGCAGGTGCAAGACGGTCTCGGTGCGGAGGGTGAGCTTGCGCGAGGATGACTTTTTCATATAGGTGCTCCGGAGCAACAGGGTTTTTCAGGTCCGAAAATCATGGCTGGGTGGCCGGCGAGGCGATCGGCGAAGCGGCCGGCGAAGCAAGCGTCGCCGCGACGTCGCGCGTGACGACGACGCCCCGGCGATCGGCGGTCGCGAACTGCGTGCCGTCGGGCGAGAACGCGCCGATCAGCGTATCGGTGTGGTGATCGCGGGTGTACGCCCAGGCATCGCGCGCGATCGCATGGAGCCAGGTGCCGCCGTCGCTGCACACGAAGCCGATCGTCTCGCCGTCCGGCGCGTACGCGACGTCGCGCACCATCGCGGCGACCGCCGTCCAGCCGAGCGCGCGCTGCCCGCGCAGCGCGACGATCTGGACGTGGCCCGACTGGGTGCGCCCGGCCTCCGAGGCGATCACCAGATCGCGATCCTGGGGATCGAACGCGATCTGGCGGATGCTGCCCTCGGCCTGGACCCGCAGCGCCGGCGCCCAGGTCGTCGTGTCGTAGACCGTGACCAGGCCGGTCTCGGTGCCGGTCGCGAGGTAGTTGCCATCGGGAGACGCCCGCAGCTTGGTGACGATCGTGCCGTCCGGTGCGCGGACCATCCGCGCCTCGCCGCTCGGCGAGATGTCCCAGACGTCGCCCTCGGCGTCCTTGACCACGGCGTGGTCATTGCGCGCCAGCACCTCGAGCCCGGTCAGCGGCGTCGTGTGGCTGAACAGCACGGCCGAATCGCTGCCATCGACCGACCACGCGCGCAGCCGGCCGTCGTCGCCGACCGACACCACGCGGCGGCCGTGCTCGATGAAGTCGGCGCGCTCGACCACGCTGCCGTGCTCGGTGAACGTGCGGACCGCCGCGGCCTGGCCGGGCCGCCACACCCGCGCGCTGCCGTCGTAGCTGTGGCTGACCACCGCGCCGTCGGGCGCGACGTGGAGCGACAGGATGATCGAGCGGTGGCCGCGCAGCTCGGTGATCGCGCCGGTCGCCAGCTCGATGCGGCGCACCAGCTTGTCGATCCCGCCGGTGATCAGGGTCCGGCCGTCGGGGCTGAACGCGAGCGCGAAGATCGCGTCGGGGGCCTGCAGCACGGCGTGCGCGGCGGTGGTCGGCGGGTCCCACACCCGGACCGTGCCGTTGACGTCGCCGACCAGCACGTGCGCGAAGCCCGGCACGGGCGACGCCACGAACGACGGCTGGCCGGCGTTGCCGTCGTAGTGGGTGATCAGCCGGGTCTGGGTGTCGTAGACATAGGCGGTGTTCGACTCGTCGTTCACCGCGACGTAGCGCCCGGCGGTGTCGGGGCGCACCGCGGCCAGGCCGTGGGTATCGAACATGTCGACCACGATCAGCGTGTGCTGCACCGGATCGTAGCGCAGCACGCCGGCGAGCGGATCGTGGCACGCGAACGCCAGCCGATCGGAGTGCGGGATGAACCGCACGATCCGGATCTTCTTGCGGCACACCGGCGTGCGGCCGAGCTCGGCGAGGCTCGCCGACAGCATCACGAGGTTGCCGTCGGCGGTGCCGGCGACCACGGCGTCGGCGCGCGCGTCGATCGCGGAGATCTCGGCGATCGCCGCGGTGTCGGCGGTGCCGCCGGTGGCGTCGAGCGGCACCGCGCGGATCAGCGCCGGCTCCTGCACGATCAGCCGGCTCGGGGTCATGAACCGCAGCCGGGTCGCGCCCGGCAGCGACGCGTGGTGCAGCTCGGCGGCGTCGGGCGCGGTCGACCACACCGCGAGCTCGCCGTGGGCATCGAGCGCCGCGAGCTTGGCGCCGTCGGACGAGAACGCCATGACCTCGGGGTTGAGCGCGCTGATCCGGCGCGCCGAGCGGGTGCGCAGATCGAGCACCGCGGTCCCGGCCGGCGACGTCGCGTACGAGATCAGGCGCTGCACCGGCTCGTAGGCCACGCGCACCGAGGTCGAGACGTCGCTCGCGAGCGTGGTCTGGACGCCGGCGTGGGTGACCCGGATCCGGCGATCCTCGCCGACCGAGACCAGGTCGCCGCCCTGGTCCGTGGTCAAGAACCACACCGTATCGGTGTGGGGGGTTTCGACCGCCTGGGCGACCCCGCGACCGCGGGCCTCGGCGAGCAGCCGGCGGCGGCGCACGGTGTCTTCGCCGGGGTAGCTCGCCAGCGCGGCGACCGCGGCGGTCGGATCGGTGTGGAGCAGCAGCTCGGCGTGCTCGAGCGACAGGTCGCGCGTGCTGGCCTCGGCGCGGTCGCGCGCGGCGTCGGCGCGATCGCGCTCGATGGCGATGTCGCGCACGAACACCACGATGCCGGTCGCGGCCAGCACCAGCGCGCCGATCACCGACAGCGCGAGCGCGCGGCGCCGGCGGATCCAGTGCGCGAGCCGCGCGGCCACCGAGTAGCGGCGAGCGGTGATCCGCGCGCCGGACTTGAACGCCTTGAGATCGGCCGCCAGCGCCCCGGCGTGCGGGTAGCGCCGCGCGGGATCGGCGTCGAGCGCCTTGGTGATGATCGCGATCAGATCCTGATCGATGCCGGCCCGGCGCAGCTCGCGGTGGCGCAGCCGCGGCTCGGCCGGCGGCGAATGGTTCAGCGCGCACAGCTCCCACAGCATGGTGCCGATCGCGAAGACATCCGCGCGCTGATCGACCCGCTCGCCGCGGCCCTGCTCGGGCGCCATGTACGCCGGCGTGCCAAGGATGCTGCCGGTCGACGTCAGATCGTCGGCGCGGTCGAGCGCGGGCACGCCGCTGCCGCTGCCACTGCCCCCGCCGCCGCTCCCGCCGGACGCCTCGTCGGCGACCGTCAGATCCTTCGCGAGCCCCCAGTCGATCACGATCGTCTCGCCGAAGTCGCCGACCACCACGTTCCCCGGCTTGAGATCGCGATGGATGATGTTGCGGCCGTGCGCGTAGGCGATCGCGTCGGCGACCGCGATCACGTGGTGCAAGAGCTCGATCCGGTCGTCGAGCTTGGGCCGCTCGGCCATCAGATCGCGCAGCGATCGCCCCGCGACCAGCTTCATCGCATAGAACGGCGTGCCGTCGGGCCACCGCCCCGCCTCGTGGACCGGGACGATACCGGGGTGCTCGAGCCGCGCGGTGATCAGCGCCTCGCGCAGGAACCGGACCTCGCCGACGTGGGTGCGCTCGATCAGCTCCTTGATCGCGACGTCGCGGCCGAGCTCGCGATCGTGGGCGCGGTGAACCCGACCGATCCCGCCGCGGCCGTGCTCGGCGAGGATCTCGTAGCGATCGGGATCGCGCTGCTGCGACGGCGTGGCCGGCGCATCCACCAGCGCACTTGGCGTTGCGGGCTCGGTGACTGGTGCTCGGGTGAGCGTGCCGTCTGTAGGCGACCTGCCCATCATGCTGCCCCACAGCAAAGGTCGGGCCGCGGCAAAACCCAGCTAACTACTCGAACCTGCACCGGTCGACCCGGAACATGGTGCCGAACACTGTTCCGGTACCGGTTCCACCATGTTCCGATCGACTTCATCGGTCTGACATCATTGCATGGTAGGCGGAACACCACGTCTGTTCCACCCTGTTCCGTGCGCCGGACCGCACGCCGGGCCACACGCCGGGCCACACGCTAGACCGTCCTGCCTGCAGCTGACAAACCTCGATGCCGACCGTCTACCTCAATGGCGATTACGTCACGCGCGGCGAGGCCGTAATCTCGGTCGATGACCGCGGGTTCACGTTCGGCGACGGCATCTATGAAGGCGTGCGCGCGATCGACGGCCGGCTCTATGAATGGCCGGCGCACGAGGCGCGGCTGCGCGATGGGCTCGCCGGGCTGCGGATCGAGCTGGGCCCCGAGCGCATCGCCGCGCTGCCGGCGATCTGCGATCGCCTGCTCGGCGACAACGCGCTGCGCGCCGGCGAAGCGTTCGTCTACCTCGCGGTGTCGCGCGGGGCCGCGCCGCGCGCGCACGGCTTCCCGCCGCCGGGCACCGCGCCGACCGTGTTCGTCAGCGCGACCCGGTTCGTGCCGCCGCGCGCGCTGCGCCAGCGCGGGGTCGCGGCGATCACGTTCGAAGATCTGCGCTGGGCGCGCTGCGACTGGAAGACGCTCAACCTGCTCGGCGCGGTGCTCGCGCGCCAGGCGGCCGCGGAGGCTGGCGCGTTCGAGGCGATCCTGGTCCGCGACGGCGTGGTCACCGAGGGCGCGACGACCACCGTGCTCGCGGTGGTCGACGGCGAGCTGCGCACCCACCCGCGGTCGCCGCGGATCCTGCCCGGGGTCACGCGCGGCGTGGTGCTCGCGTGCGCGCGCGAGCTCGGGCTCGCCGTGCGCGAGGCTGCGATGACGCTCGACGAGCTGCGGCGCGCCGCCGAGCTCCTGCTGTGCGGCACCACGACCGACGTCACGCCGGTGGTCACGCTCGACGGCGCGGCGGTCGGCGGCGGTGCGCCGGGGCCGATCACGGTGCGGCTGCGCGCCGCGTTCGAAGCGCGGCTCTATGTCGAAAATCCACCAACGTGAGCCGCGACCACAGTGTGGTCTTGCCGCGACAACCCTGCGCCGCGCGAAGTCACGAGAATCTAACGAGTTTGCGTTGGAACGCAGGTTGCTGTATCGGCCGGGGTGCTCCGCTCCGTCATTGCCCTCGTCACCACAACGACCTTCCTCGCCGCCGGCTGTAGCGCCGGCCGGCCGTGGCCCAACCATCCGGTCGCGATCACGGCGCCCGAGCTTGCCGCCCAGGCCAAGATCACGACGATCGACGTCCTGCCGCTCGATCTCGAGCTGTGGGCACAGCCCAACTACGACATCGATCTGACGCAGTCGCGCGAGAGCAGCGAGACCAGCATCATGAATGTCGCGCTGCAGTCGCTGACCAAGCGCAACTACGCGGTCGGCGCGGTGATCGACTGGAACGGCGCGTTCGACGGCGGTGACGCGCTCGAGCCGCACGCGCTGCTCGCGACGATGCAATCGCTGGCGCGCTACGGCGCGATGACCGACGAGCACCCCGGTCAGCTGCCGATCCCGTACCTGCCGGCGCGGCTCGGCAGCTCGACCGGCGCCGACGCAACGCTGTACATCGGCGGCTGGGGCTACGTCGCGCGGCCGTCCGAGTCGTCGACCGGCACCAAGGTCGTCGAGGGCGTGCTGATCGGCCTGCTCGTGATCGGCGTGGTCGTGCTCGTGCTCGCCGCGCTCGGCGACCACGGCGGCGGCGGCCACGGCGGCGGTGGCGGCGGCCACAGCAGCGGTGGCGGTGGCGGCGGCCACAGCAGCGGCGGCAGCGTTGCCAGCCACGGCGGCAGCAGCGGCCTCCACGCCGGCGCCAGCGGCCACCCCGGCGCGGCCACGGTCGGCGATATCCACGGCGGCGGCGCGGGCGGCCCCGGCAACGACCGCGGCGCGACCACCACCGTCGTCGTTCGCAACAGCTTCACCGCGAGCCGCGGCGTCGAGCACTTCCACTCGGGCGGCGGCGGCAACGCCGCGCTCCACGTCTCGCGCGCGATGGTCGACGTGTTCGGCCGCACCATCGTCGACGCCGAGCTCGAGCAGCCCGACTGGGGCGAAGATCCGGCCCTGCCCCACGACGGCAGCGACTCGCAGATGTACCTCGAGATGACCCTGGTCGATAACCACACCGGCCTCGCCCTGTGGCACGCCCACCAGGTGTTCCCGGCCAACGCGGCCAGCGCGGGTGACACCGCGCGCGCCGCGCGCACGATGCTGCAGATGCTGCCCGATCGCCTCGCCCTGCCCCGCACCGCGGCGAACTAATCCAGAACGCAGCGCTGGCGCTGAAGCGGCGTGGCGAGCCTCCAACGATTGCACATGGAGCGCCACGCAATCGATCGGGTCTCGCCCGTCGCGGAAGATCCGCACCCATCGCTGTTTAGCGATCGCCCGTCAACGGACGCGATAGTGGCGATAGCCACGGTGATCAATCCTCGGTGTCGATCGGGCTCGGCGCAGGCTTGGCGCCTTGCTTGGGCTCGGTCACGCCGTGGGCCAGCATGAACGCTCGCTCGAGCTGATCGAGATACGGCTGTCGAGCTGCCAGGAAGGCTTCGGGCTCGTTAGCATCCAGGAGCGAGGATGCTTCCGGGGGAATCGCCAGGCTGCGCAGGACCTCGTCGCGGTGCTCGGGGGCGATCTTGCAGAGCCATGACCTCGCTGCACCACTCTCGCTGGTGACCGCGATGATGCGATTGGCAGGGCTCGCCAGCAAGTCCTTCGGGCCGCGGGTGAAGATCCGGGTCAGGGGGTTGGCGTCGCGGGCGAGGAACAGTGGCCCGAGGTCTGCGTCCAGGGACGTGCCGTCGATCCGTCGTGGTCCTTGTGCGATCAGGACATTCACGAGCGCACGAACGCGCGCGCTCCGCTGATCGATGTGCGAAGGCATCGGCAGGGCGGGCGCCTCGAGATCGATCGAGTCGAGCCCCTGGAAATCGCCGCCACTTCCGGCGCGTGCACGCAACTCGCGCACCAGAGCGCGCTCCTGTGCTGGCGGACCAAACCACGCCGTGAACGACGATACCCACAGCATGCGCAGCAAGGTCGCGCGCTGCAGCTCGCTGGGAGCGGGATTGACGCCCAGGAACGCGGATAGCGCGACGAGTTGCATCCCGTAGGACAGCTGGCGAATGCTGAAGATCCGCTCCGATTGCAGCAGATGCACCGCAGCGAGCAGCCCACGGCGTGCTTCATCGACCGCGTTCTTCAGGAGATCCTCGGAGGTCTTTCCGCTGTCCTGGAGGTCCTTGGCAAGGCTGCTCCAGTCTCGAGAGTAGATGTCGAGATCAGCGGCCGCCAGGATGGCGCGCAGCGCAAACGTTCGATTGACCGAGCCAAATCCGGTGGCCTCGATATCCTCGAGCAGCGAATCGATCTGGTCGGCGAGCCGGAAGCTCTCGCCCTTGGTCTCGCGGTAGGTCAGGGCCGATAGCAACTCGTCGGGGCCCATCGCCTTGCCCTTTTGATTGAGCCGCGCGAACACCTCGATCGCGGAGTTGAGGTCGCCGCTATAGCCGATGACCGGGATCTGATACTCGGTGATCGCGCGCGCGACGCGCTCGATGCGTTCGACCCAGGTCGTGGCTGCCCCGGGATCGAGCACGAGCAAGCGGCGAGATTCTTGTAGAACGCCAAGCGTGTTGACCAGGCTGGCGACCCGGACCCAGCTGAGCTCGGGTGGGCGACCCGGCGGTGCATGACAGAATCGCTGGGCGCCCGGATCGTAGTACAAGCGCCAGCGATCCTCCGCGTCCGCCCCCGCGAGCAGCACACCGACCAGCGTGACAATCCGGTGCTGGCCATCGATCACCAGGCTCACGGGCGCACCGGGCTTGCGCGCTGGCTGAACAAACGGGCCAATCTGATCGCTGGTCACGTGGTCGCCCATCGTGTTCCAGAGGAACAGGCTGCCGATCGGGTAACCTTGGGCCACCGAGTCGAACAGGTCCGCCATCTGATCGTTTCGCCAGGTAAACGATCGCTGGAAGGCCGGCAGGCGCAAGCGGCCGTCCTGGACATCGTCGATGAGCCCACGCAGCGAATCGATCGAGGACTTGACGCGAATGCCTTCGTTCATGATGTTCACAGGGCTTCCTCGATGATCGAGACCAGCGTGCGAAGGTCTCCACGCGAATCGCGGGCATCGAGCTCACTCGCGGTCAGCTGCGGATCTTTGAGGACTGAAATGATCTTGTCATGGAAGCCGGTCAGCACGGCTCGGTCCGCTGCGGACAGGCTGGCGTACAGCGCGCGCTGCTCCTCGGGCGCGTCGGGGCGATCCACCTCCCGGAGCCCATGGCGTTCCTGGCCTGGTTTTGTGCTGCCGCCCTTCATGCGGTAATGGTCTCGTTGTTCCACGGTGAGCTTGGTGAGCGCGTCCACGTGGTTCTGCGCAGCAACGCGGCCGGGATCCTTGGACCATCGCAGGAGGACGGCGTCCGGGATGTAGCTCTCAGCGTTCCGGCAGCTCAGCACCACAAACGGCACTGCGTGGCTGGTGCAGAGCTGTTCGATGGAGCTCGCCTTTGTGCTGATCTCGCCGGGCCACCTGGCGTCGCTGTCGGTCATGACGATCAGGCGCGCGGGAAGGGCCTCCGCTTCGGCCTCGCGCACGATGCGTTCGAGCTTCGTCTGCAAGCTGCCGGTACCTCCGCCATGGAGGACGGTGACGGCCGCGCCGGTGGCAGGCCTGTGCTTCCACAACCGCTTTGTCTGGGCGTGGCCATAGGTGTCGATCGCAACCTCGACCAGGAGACCGTCGGACTCTTCGCCCTCGACCAGCACCAGCAACGCCTTGTAGGCAAGCCTCGCGGCCGCCGGCAGGGGCAAGTTCTGCCCCACGACAAGGCGCCGCCCGGGCGTCATGAACGCCACCGCACGCACAACGCTGCGCACCAGTTCCTTGCGATGCGGGCGTAGCCCGTGGAACCACGCCGTTTGCTCGAGGTGATCCGGATCGAGGACGATCAGGTGGTGCACCTCGTCGCTGACGCGATCGAGCAAGCGATCCAGCGCGTCGAGCCCTGCCGCATCGTCGGCGAAGACCTCCGGCGGCAACGCAAAGCGCATCACCGGCTCCGGATCGCTCGCTGCATCGCCATCACCTCGCGGTAGCTCTCGAGGAACACCCCTTCCGGCCAGTCGTTCAGCTCGCCATGGAGGTTGACGTCGATGCGACGGACGAAGCTGCCGCCTGCGTCGCGGTCGACGAAGTGGATCGCCAGGTCGTCGGGATCGAACGCGCCTTCCGCGATGCGTCTCCGCACGCGGAGCAGGAGCCCCTCGGAGTGCGTCTCGACGATCACCGCGCCACGCCCGAGGCGAGCCGTCGCCATGAACAGATCGGCGAGTGGCGCGTGCACGGCGTCGTGCAGGTGCAACTCGGGTTGTTCGATGAGGTCGACGATGGGTAGCGTCTGATCGTCGATCTCGTGGAGCTTTTGCTGCACCACGACGGGGAGAACCTGGTGCAGACCTTCTCCGGCTTGCGCCAGGTTGATCGCGGTACCGTCGACCGTGGTGGTCGATAGCTCGAACGCATCTGCGAGCGGGCGCACCTGCATGCGGCACCCGTCCATGTGCTCGCGGTACCAGGCGTCGACCCGATCCGCGAGGTCGTTGTCGAAGGCAAGCCAGTCCGGTGCACAGGCACCGGTGTAGCCAAGCACCGGCGGGGCGCCGCGGGACTTCACCGGAGGCACACGCACACGCAAGGGTCCGAGGTGCGACACCGCCTGATCGAGCTTGTGGGCGGCGCGACGCAA
Source organism: Kofleriaceae bacterium (assembly GCA_036271215.1). Taxonomy (GTDB): domain Bacteria; phylum Myxococcota_A; class Polyangia; order Haliangiales; family Haliangiaceae; genus JABFXX01. The sequence continues at coordinate 22,467 of DATBBB010000223.1, forward strand.
CCTGGGCAGCTGGCCCGCCGGAGCCAACCCATCGAGCTCGGGTTGCTCGTTGCCCAGGTAGATGGCTCGCTGTGCCGCCTGGGTCGCGGCAAGATCCAGCTCGAGCGTGGTGATGTCGTTGCCTTCGTGCCCCCAAAATTTCAAGAGCAAGCTACGATCTCCGACGGTATCGGCAGGCAAGAGCTCGACGTCATAGCCGCATCGCAGGTCGTCGAGCTCGAGCTCGAGCCCGAGCCCGAGCTCCTTCGAGAATCGGCCGTGCACCAGATCGATGAAGCGCGGCGCGAGATCGAGCTCGTCGATGCGCAGGGGCAGGTGCCTCGAGCCGGGGCTCGGGTCGCGGTCGAGGTCGCGTCGATCGGTCGTGGGCTCGGCGATCGCGCGCAGCGCCATCCGGATCAGCTTGATGAGCGCGCTCTTGCCGCTGCTATTGCGACCGAAGATGAGCGTCAGCGGGCGGATCTCCAGGCCGGCGGGGCCCGTTGCGCGCCGGCCAATGCGGCGCACCCACTCGTCGGGTGCGCCTTGCGCGGTCGCAGCACGCTGGCTGATCGAGCCAGGAAACGCCAGGAAGTTGCGTGCCCGTAGCGCGGTGAGGCGGACCGAAGGGATGCGAGTCAGGCGCACGGAAGCGTGATAATCCTAGAATACCGAGCGGTTTGAAAGCGACGTCATTACACGGCAATCCATTGGACGCCCACCAGGTGTTCCCGGCCAACGCGGCCAGCGCGGGTGACACCGCGCGCGCCGCGCGCACGATGCTGCAGATGCTGCCGGATCGCCTCGCCCTGCCCCGCACCGCGGCGAACTAGTCGGGCTCCGCTACGCCAGCACGGTCGTGATCTCGGGGCCGTGCGGGCCGATCAGCACGGTATGCTCGAACTGCGCGGACAGCGACCCGTCGGCCGTGCGGACGGTCCATCCGTCGGCGTCGGTGCGGATCGCGGCGGCGCCCGCGTTGATCATCGGCTCGATGGTGAACGCCATGCCCTCGCGCAGCCGGTGCCCGGTGTTCGCGCGCCCGACGTGCGAGACGTGCGGGTCCATGTGCATGGCGCGACCGATGCCGTGGCCGCCGTAGGCCTCGACGATGCTGCCGGCCGTGCCCACGTGGTGCGCGATCGCCGCGCCGATATCGCCGAGCCGGGCGCCGGGCACCGCGGCCGCGATCCCGGCATCGCGTGCGCCGCGGGCCAGCTCGACGAGGCTGCGCGCGTGCGGCGCGGCGTCGCCGATCACGAACGTCGCCGAGGTGTCGCCGTGGTAGCCGTCGAGCTCGGTGGTGACGTCGATGTTGACGATGTCGCCGTCCGCCAGCCGGACATGCGCGCTCGGTACGCCGTGGCACACGATGTCGTTGCGACTGACGCACACCGCGGCGGAAAATCCCTGGTAGCCGAGCTGTGACGGCCGGCCCCCGAGCTTGTCCGTGTGCGCGCGAACCAGGCGATCGATCTCCGCGGTGGTCATCCCGGGCGCGAGCCGCGCACCGACGTACGCCAGGGTGGCCGCGGCCGCGCGTCCGGCGCGCCGCATGCGGTCGCACTCGACGGCCGACAGGATCGTGATGGCCATATCCGCACCGTGCGATCGCCACCGGAGAGCGTCCAATACCTTTTCAGTCTCGATGTCGGCGGCGAACTGCGGCATGATCGACGCGATGAGCTTGCAGCAGTTGCAATACTTCGTCGCCGTGGCGGAGGAGCAGCACGTCACGCGCGCTGCCGAGCGACTCCGGGTCTCGCAGCCGCCGTTGAGCCGGCAGATTCAAGCGCTCGAGGACGAGCTCGGCCAGCCGCTGTTCGAGCGCCGCGGCCGCGGCATCGTGCTCACCGCGTTCGGGCGCTACTTCGCGACCAGGGCGACCGCGATCCTCGACCACGTCGCCGCCGTGCTCGCCGATAGCAAGCGCTGGCCGAGCTAGAACTAGAACAACGCGGCCAGCGCCGCGGCCTCGGCGTCCGACAGCGCCAGGTCGATCGCGGTGAGCGCCGTGTCGAGGTGCGCCGGCGTGCGCGGCCCCAGGATCGCGGCGGCGAGCTCGGGCCGATGCAGCACCCAGGCGAGCGCCAGCGCGTCGACCGAGGCCCCGCGCTCGCGGGCGGCGGCGGTGAGCGCGTCGAGCCCGCGGAACACGCGGTCGGTCGTGAGGTGGAGGTACGGCTCGGGGCGCAAGGTCATGCGCGAGCCCTCGGGGTAGTCGGTCGAGCGGTACTTGCCGGTCAGCCAGCCGCCGGCGAGCGGGCTGAACGCGGTGAACGCGATCCGCTGATCGGCGCACAGCGGCAGCAGCTCGCGCTCGGCCGCGCGGTCGAGCAGGCTGTAGGAATTCTGCACGACCTCGAACCGGGCGAGCCGGTGCAGATCGCTGACCCCGCGCGCCACCGCGAGCCGCCACGCCTCGATGTTGCTCGCGCCGACGTAGACCAGCTTGCCGGCGCGCACCGCGTCGTCGAGCGCGCGCAGCGTATCCTCGATCGCCGTGTCGGGATCCGGCTCGTGGATCAAATAGAGATCGATCCGGTCGGTGCGCAGCCGGCGCAGGCTGGCGTCGATCTGGCGCTGGACATGGAGCCGCGACAGCCCGCGCTGGTTCGGGCCCGGGCCGACCGGGTTGTAGACCTTCGACGTGATCACCAGCTGATCGCGGACCGCCGGGCCGCGGGCAGCGAGCCAGTTGCCCAGATACGTCTCGCTGCGGCCACCGCCGTACGCATCGGCGGTGTCGAGCAGGTTGATGCCGGCGTCGCGCGCGCGATCGAGCAGCGCGGCCGCCGCCGCCTCGGACTCGCCCAGGCCGAACAACGCCGGCGCCGAGCCGATGCCGCCGAAGTTGCCGCAGCCCAGGCCCAGGCAGGAGACCACGAGGCCGGTGGATCCGAGTCGCTGGTAGCGCATGACTTGCGCGTATAGTCGCACGCACCTTGGCAGGCCGGCTCCAGCGCATCCTCGGTGTCGGGTTCGGCCTCGCGGTGACGCTCGGCTCGACGCTCGGGGTCGGCATCCTGCGCTCGCCCGGGCCGGTCGCCGCTCAGCTCCACACGCCCGGCCTGATCCTCGCGGCGTGGATCGCAGGCGGGCTGTACACCTTGCTCGGCGCGATCTGCCTGACCGAGCTCGGCACGATGGCGCCCCAGGCCGGCGGCTACTACGTCTACGCGCGGCGCGCGTTCGGCGACTGGGTCGGGTTCGCGGTCGGCTGGACCGACTGGATCACGTACTGCGCGGTGCTCGGCTACGTGTCGATCGCGATCGCCGAGTTCGCCGGGACGCTGATCCCCGCGGCGGCCGGCCGGGTCGCGCCGATCGCGATCGGCGTGCTGCTGTGCCTGGTCGCGCTGCAGTGGGCCGGCGTGCGGATCTCGAGCCGGTTCCAGGAGTGGACCACCGCGCTCAAGTGCCTCGCGTTCCTCGCGCTGATCGCCGCCGGGCTGGTGCTCGCGGGCGGCGGCGCCGCGCCGGCCGAGGCCGCGCCGCTGGCCCCGGCGTCGCTGCGCGGTGGGATCGGCGCGCTGCAGCTGGTGGTGATCACCTACGCGGGCTGGCAGAGCGCGCTGTACTTCACCGAGGAGGATCGCGACGCCGCCCGCAACCTGCCGCGCGCGATGATCGGCGGCGTGGTCGCGGTGCTCGCGATCTACGTCCTGGTCAACCTCGCGCTGCTCGCGATCCTGCCGATCGCGCAGCTGGCGCACGCGACCTTGCCGGCGGCAGACGCGGCCGAGCGCCTGATCGGCCCGCGCGGCCTCGCGCTGATCACGCTGCTGTCGATGATCTCGCTGCTGCCGTCGCTCAACGCGATCATGATGATCGGCACCCGGATCCTGTTCGCGATGGGCCGCGATCGCCTGCTGTGGTCGGCGACCGCCGAGGTCAACGCGGGCGGCACGCCGGGGATCGCCACGCTGGTCACCACCGCGGTGACGGTCGCCGGGATCCTCGCGTTCGGCACGTTCCAGCGCCTGGTCGCGATCGCGGCGTGCTTCGTCGCGATCAACTACGCGGTGTGCTGCCTCGCGCAGGTCGTGCTGCGCCGCCGCGAGCCCGCGGTGCCGCGGCCGTTCCGCGCCTGGGGCTATCCGTGGTCCGCCGCGATCGTGGTCACCGGCGCGCTGGCGTTCCTCGGCAGCGCCATGGTCGCCGACTCGGCGATCACCCTGGCCGCGCTCGGCATCACCAGCGTCGGCCTCGCCGGCTACGCGATCCTGCGCGCGCGCAGAGCTTGAGAATCAATCTCGTTCCGGATCGGAGAGACCGACGTTCTGCGGCGGGCGGATCACTTCGGCGGCAGGTAGCCGTCGCGGCGGTCGTTGCCGCGCGCGGTCGGCCACAGCAGGCAGTTGCCCGCCGAGCCCGGGACCTCGTAGACCACCGCCGACTTCTGCTTGTCGACCGCGTCCTTGAGCGAGACCACGATGTCGAGATCGCCATCGCCGTCGACGTCCGCGATCGTCGGGACCGGCATCGCGCCGCGGCCGCCGAGCGCGATCCGGTGCAGCTCGTTGCCGGCGGCGTCGAGCACGATCAGGTCGCCGCCGGCCGGACCGTAGGTCGTGAACACGATCTCCGGCACACCGTCGCCCGACAGATCGGCGACCACCACGCCGCTGGTCCAGACATCGGTGTCGGTGGTGTACGCGCGGTCCCACAGCACCTTGCCGTGCGCGTCGACCGCGTGGATCTTGCCGTCGAACCCGGCGAACACGACCTCGAGCCCGGGGTGCGAGGGATCGATGTCGGCGACCGCGACCTGGTTGGTCATCCCGACGATGCCTTCGCTGTCGTCGTTGTCCCACAGCCCGCCGAGGTAGTCGGGGAACATCGGCGGCGCGACCCAGTCGGCCGGCCGCGTGCCGTCGTGGTGCGAGACGAACAGCCCCACGCCCTTCAAGCGATCGGTCTGCGATGCGTTCTGGATCGAGCCGAGCGCGATCAGCTCGGCGGTGCCGTCGCCGTCGAGATCGGCGATCGCCGGGCCGGTGTTGGTGAAGTGGGCCTGCAGATCGGTATCTTCGTCGTTGGCAAACCCTTGCTGGGCGAGCGCGTAGTCGACCATCCAGCGAACGCCGGAGAACTTCTTGCGCTTGGCGAAGATCGGCGCGGCGTCGAACGCCAGGCCCGAGCCATCGTGCAGCGCCATGTACGCGTCGTCCTGGCTGACGAACACGTCGACCTTGTGGTCGCCGTCGACATCGCCGATCGCGAGGTTCTGATCGTAGCCGCCGGTGATGAAGCAGGTCGCGTCGCACTGCGCGGCGCCGGTCGTGTTGGGCGGGAACCCGGCGACCACGGTGCCGTCGGTGTGGATCGCGATCACGCTGTCGCGCTGGTTGTTGGCGTCGAGCGGCGTCGTGGTCACCGCGACCAGCTCGAGCTTGCCGTCGCCGTCGATGTCGCCGGCGGCGATCGAGCGCAGCTCGTCCTGCCAGGTGAACGGGAACCCCGGCAGCACCTTGCCGGTGGCGCTGTAGACGACGATCTCGTTGCGCGACGCGACCGCGACCTCGAGCCCGGGGCTGCTCGGGCCCGGCACCAGATCGGCGACGATCGGCGATGCCCAGATCCGGCCCGGCAGGGTCGCCGTCCACGCGACCGAGCTGCCGCCGCCGGGCGCGGTATGCCAGACGACCAGCAAGTCGTCGCGCGGCACGATGATCTCGGGCGTGCCGTCGCTGTCGAGGTCGGCGACCGATGGCGAGCCGAGGAACGCCTCCTGGAACCGATCCTGCAGCGTGTAGGCGAGCTGCGGGGCGGCCACGGTCGCGGACCCGGTGGTCGCCGCCGCGCATGCGGGCGATGGCAGCGGTAGCGGCGAGCCGCCGCCGTCGTCATCATCACCACCGGCGCCCTTGCCGCCGCAGCCGAACAGCACCGCGCCGATCAGGCACGACCCCGCGCACCAGCGCACCCTCGTCTGGATCATGCGGAGACGATAAACCAGATCAAACCAGATCGCTTGTCGCTCGTGCGATGGCCGCGGTGCGGCGATGCGCGGCACTCCGCCCGATCTGCAGCACGATCACCGTCGCGATGAGGCTGATGATCCCGGCGCCGACCCGGCCGGCGTGTAGGTCTCGACCTGTGTCCGGACGACACTGGCGGTCAACGCGCCGACACCGGCGCCGATCTGGTGCGCGGGCCGAGCGCCGTGCGCATCGCGACCGCCACCGCGCATGATGCACGCCGCGGCCGACCCTCACGCGATTGTCACACGCGCCGTGCGAATCGCGTGAGCGCTCCGCGCGGCGGCAACATGCGGCACGCCCCGCATGCAAGCTCGAACTATCAACCACCGAGGTCTCGCCATGACTCGCAGTGATCTCTCGCGCCGCAGCTTCCTCGCGCGGATCGGCGTGCTCGGCGCCAGCACGCTGCTGCTCCCCAGCTGCGGCCCCGCGCCGGCGACCGCCACCGAGGCCGCCGCGCTCGATCTCGGCGGCGTCGTCAACCTCTTGCTGCCGGTGCTGTCGAGCCTGGCGCGCGACACGATGAACGGCTTCGTCGCGTTCAACCTGCCCGGCCAGGACGCGTACTCCAAGGCCCAGGGCACGCCGCGCGGCGAGCCCGGCGGCATGGAGGCCGGCGGCACCGACTTCCTGATCAACAACCTCGATCGGTTCCTGCCGCTGCCCGATCAGCTGATCCGCCCGGCGACCGCAGCGCTGTTCACCGCGCTGCACGATCTGCCGCTGCCGATCGCGCCTGGCTTGCTCGGCCTGCTCGGCGGCCTGCTCGGCCCCGCGAGCGTCACGCTCGGCATGCTCGACGACGCGGTCAGCTCGATCCTGGCGAACAACGAGACCGCGCCGATCTCGCTGCCGGTCGCGCTGCTGCTCAACTACGTCGCGACCGTGGTCAATCCACTTTCGGTCATTGGTACTCTCGGGGGCCCGTTCCTGTCGCCGTTCGCGCGGCTGTCGTTCGCCGACAAGGCCAAGGCGATGCAGCAGATCGAGACCTCGCAGTCGAGCCTGGTCGCGCTGCTCGACGGCCAGATCCCCGAGCCGGCCAAGGACTCGGTGTCGGGCCTGCTCAAGTTCTTCGGCGGTGCGCTCTACGAGTTCGCCGCGTTCGGCAACGTGGGCGAGAGCCAGAAGTTCGATCCGCAGACCCGCACGGTGACGGGCCGGCCGGTCGGCTGGCAGCTCACGGGCTTTCTGCCCGACAACCAGACCGGCGACGGCTGGGATGACTTGATCGGCTATTACCAGGATCGCCGGGAGGTGACCGATGTATGACGTGATCGTGATCGGCGCGGGCGGCGGCGGCCCGGTCGTCGCCAAGGAGCTCGCCCAGCGCGGGCTGTCGGTACTGCTGCTCGAGGCCGGCCCGCGCCACGCGCGGCCGCGCGACGAGTGGACCCACTTCGAGAACGACGCCAACAACCCGCTGACCGGGTTCCTGCGGTTCGGCCCGGCCGATCGCACCAAGCCCGCGTGGTACCGCGAGCTGCCGCAGAACTCGTACCTGTATCAGGTCTCGGGCGTCGGCGGCACGACCCAGCACTTCTTCGCCAACTACCCGCGGGCCTATCCCGGCGTGTTCACCGGCTACGACCAGCCCGACGCCGATGCCTACGACACCGCGCACCGGTTCCCGTTCAGCTACGGCGAGCTGGTGCCGTACTACGAGTGGGTCGAGGCGACCTTGCCGGTGCAGACCGCGGCGATGGGCCACAAGGAGCGCGTGTTCTTCGACGGCTGCGAGGCGCTCGGCCTGCCGGTCCAGACCACCAAGACCACGATGTTCGACTCGTTCCGGCCGCAGCAGAACGCGATCCTGCAGCCCGGTGGCAACGCCGGCCTGACCCGCAACCTCGGCCAGTTGACCTACCCGCTCGCGACCGGCTGCACCTTGTGCGGCTACTGCATGCAGGGCTGCATGGAGCCGATCGCCGCGCCGCGCAACCTGGTCGCCAAGCGCTCGACCGACAACAGCTACGTGCCGATGGCGCTCACCGCCGACGCGTGGGTGCCCGGCGGCGTACCGGTGACGCTGATCGCGGACGCGTTCGTCACCCAGGTCCACACCGAGACCCAGGGCGGCGAGCTGGTCGCCACCGGCGTGACCTGGCGGGTCGGCGCGACCGGCGAGATGTTCACCGAGACCGCCAAGGTCGTCGTGATGTCCGCCGGCACGACCGAGAACCCGCGGCTGTGGCTCAACAGCGGCCTGCCCAACCCCAATGACTGGGTCGGCCGCGGCTATACCGATCACTACTTCGACTTCATGATCGGCCTGTTCGACAAGGATACCGAGTCGGCCAAGGGCCCGGCGTCGGCCGCGCGCGCCGAGTTCCCCGGCCACGGCACCATGGAGAACTTCGGCCTCGGGCCCGCGCTGCAGGCGTTCGCGATGCAGCTCAGCGACAGCGGCGCGCGCGGCTACTACACCAACGGCCGCGGCATGACCGGCCCGTGGGACGGCCCCGCCGGCCGCCCGGTCGGCCCCGAGCTCAAGGACGCGCTGATGAACGGCGTCAACCGGCTGCTCAACATCCTCGTGATCACCGACGACGACGTCGAGGGCCAGAACCGCGTGCTGCAATCGGCGCTGCCCGCCGACGAGCACGGCCCGGTGCCCAAGGTCGAGTTCAAGCAGTTCCAGCGCACCGCCCGCACCCTCGCCAACCGCGAGTTCCTGACCCGCAAGGCGGCCGAGATCCTGCGCGGCGCCGGCGCCAAGAAGATCTTCCGGATGGACTGGGCGCCGCTGATCCTCCACGTCCAGTCGACGATGCGCATGGGCCTCGACCCCGCCAACTCCGTGCTCGACGACTCCGCCGAGGCGCGCTGGGTCAAGCGGCTGTTCATCGCCGACAACTCCGCGCTCGCCAACTCGCTCGGCGGCCCCAACCCGACCCTGACCGCGCAGGCGCTCGCCACCCGCACCGCCGAGAAGATCTTCCAGCGCTACTTCGGCGGCGACCCGTGGGTCGGCCGCGAGTCCCCGATCATCTCGACCGCCGACGCCGTCACCCAGGCCGTGATCGCCCGCGGCCTGTGAAGGCGGTGTCCCAGTCGATCGGCTCGAACGCGCCGTCGGCGCGCCGGCGAACTATCGTCCTGCCGTGCGACGCAGGGTGCCTGGGCTCGTCGAGGACCGCGCGCGCTTTCTGATCAGACCCTTGCGAGATCCCGCCGGCGGCGAAAGCTCGATCAACACCCGCGAACCCACCTTGGTGGTGAGATCAACCAGCGTCTGAAGGGTCGGATTCGACGTGGCCTTCTCGAGCTTCGCGATCTGCTGCTGAGACACGCCCACTCGCTTCGCAAGCCCCGCTTGAGTGAGCGCCAGCTTGTCTCGCAGCCAGCGGAGCTGGATCGCAACGTCGAGTGCGGCACGAACTTCGATCGGGACGCCGCCGCGATGCGGCTTCGGCCGGGGCGGAACGTCGCCATATTCGAGATGGGTCTCGAGCCAACCGTCGAGGGCCTCCGCGGCCATCGCGAGCGCCTCGTCCTTGGTCTTGCCAAACGTTTGGCATCCCGGACAATCTGGGAAGCTGACCGTCCAATGCTTGCCTTCGCGAGCTAGTTTTGCGACGTACTGCATCAAGTCCTCCTAGCGCAGCTTGCAACCACTTTGCTTCTCGATGGATCGCAACGTCCCCCTTGGGATGTCCTTGCGCGGGTGCGGCACTGTAACCGTCCCCGGCCGCGCGTCATGGCGTAGATGATGATGCGAGCCTTTGATTCGCACGACTCGCCAGCCCGCTGCCTGGAGAATTCGTAGCACCTCCGCCGACGGCACGAACTCAGCCTACAACCTTCAGGTTGTTGGAGCAACCAGCGCGCGCTGCCGAGCGAATCGCTCGGACCGGCAGGGGGTGCGAACGGTCAGGCGCGCTCGAGGCGGGCCGGCACGAACTTGTGCCACGGCGTGCCGACGAATGGATCGCGATCCTCGGTCGCGGTGAGCTCGTTGGGGGCGGCGCCGGTGGTGCGCTCGCCGTACGACAGGCCGAGGCCGTTGGGCAGCGCGACGTGGCCGCGCTGCATCGTGTCGGTGATCTCGATCGCCACGGTCACCTCGGCGCGGCGGGTCACCAGCCGCACGGGCTCGCCGGTCGCGACGCCGAGCGCCGCGGCATCATCGGGGTTGATGCGGCGGCGAGGATCTCGTGACGCTGATGACCGCGCTGCGCCAGTGGGGCGACCGCTGGGTGTTCGGCGCCGGCCGCGAGCCGGTGCTGGTGCGCGATCGCCGGACCGGCCGGCCGATCCCGCGGCTCCGCATCGTCGACGAGAGCGGCGCGCCGCTCGCCGGGCGCGACATGGAGATCGTGACCGGGCCCGGCGCGGACCGGCGCACGATGGCGCGCTACCAGCGCGGCGTGGTGTCCCGCCGCAAACACGTCGTCGTCACCGCCGCGCGCACCTGACCGATAGCGACGTCGCTCACACTGTCGCCATCTGGGGCTCCTGTCAGGTCTTGGCTCACCCTCCGCGCCCGCGATACCCTGGGCGCCATGGGGACTCGACATGTTCTGGCGCTGGGGTTGCTCGTGGCTTGCGGCAAGGTCGCCGACCACACCCCCCCCGACGCCGCCAGCGAGGTGTCGACCTGCGACGCCACGTTCACCGTGTCGGATCCCCCGCGGGTCGACGAGGCCGTGACGTTCACCGCGGTCGCGACGCCGGGCGCCACGTACGCTTGGTCGTTCACGGACGGCAGCCCCGCGACGAGCGCCGATCCGATACCGACCGCGACGTTCACCGCGGTCGCCAATCACACCGTCACGCTCACCGTCACCAACGGCACCTGCATGTCGACGTCGACCCAGGCGGTGTGTCCCGGGATGGCGGGGACCCACATGTTCGACTTCACCGGCGCGATGCAGCCGTTCGATGTCCCCGCGTGCATCTCGTCGATCAAGATCGACGCGTTCGGCGCCGCCGGCGCCGCCGCGGGCACGCAAGCCGGCGGGCTGGGTGGGCTCGCGACCGGCACGGCCACGGTCACCCCGGGCGAGTCGCTCGTCATCATGGTCGGCGGCCAAGGCCCCGTCGCGCCGACCACCGGGAGCGCGGCCGGCTACCCCGGCGGCTTCAACGGTGGCGGCGGCGTGTTCGAGTACACCGGCTGGACGACGCAGGCAGAGGGGCTATCCGGAACCGGGGGCGGCGCATCGGACGTGCGGCAAGGCGGGATGGCGCTCGCCAACCGGATCATCGTCGCCGGCGGTGGCGGCGGGGCCGGCAACTCGCCCGGTGGCGCGGGCGGCGGCATCACCGGCGGTGACGGCACGACGGTGACCGCCAACACCAACTCGCAGGGCGGCGGGGGTGGCAAGCCGACCGCCGGTGGAACCACGGGCAACTGCTGCGCGAGCTATCCGAACACGCCCGGGGCGCTCGGCGCAGGCGGCAATGGGTATCGCGATGCGTCGGCATCGGCCGGTGGTGGTGGCGGCTATTACGGCGGCGGCGGCGGCCAGTTCGCCGGCGGCGGCGGCGGCGCGAGCTTCCTCGGCACCCTGAACAACCCGTCGACGACGGCCAACGTCCAGCCCGGCAACGGCAAGATCGTCCTGACCTGGTAGCGGGCGAGCTACCCGACTCGCGCGCACTTACAAGTCACGACTTTACAAGTCACGACTTACAAGTCACGCCACTGCGAGCCACGCCGCCGAGACCCGCGTGGCCGTCCACGGCAAGATCTACTCGACCGTCCGCTCACCGCTCTCGGGGGCGGGCGAGCTACGCGACGCGCGCGCGCTGGTCGGGGCGCGCCATCGCCACGACGATCGGTCGGTCGCTCGCCTGGATCGCCGTGAAGTCGGCGCGGCAGGACAGCCCGCGCCACCGCCGGTCGATCAGGATCTGGCCGAGCGCGCCGCCGAGCGAGTCGCCGGGGCCGGGCAAGATCACGACGTCGGGGCCGAGCTCGCCGAGCGCGGTCGCGACGGCGCGGGTCAGGTCGAACGGCTCGACGATCTGCGCGCCGAGCGTGTAGTCCCACAGCGCGGCCGGCGACGCCCACGGGCGATGCACCGCGCCGTCGCCGCCGATCAGCGTGATCGCGGGCGAGCGCAGCGCCAGATCGGCGAGCTCGGCGCGGGCGCGCGCGCCGGTCGCCGCCATCAGCGGGGTGTGGAACGCCGAGTGGAGCGGCAGCTGGGCCGGATAGCGCAGCCCGCCGCGCTCGATCGCCGGCAGCACCTCGCGCGCGTGGGCGAGGCCGGCGGCATCGGCGCCGAGCACGATCGTGCCGCCGAGCCGGATCGAGACGTGGACACCGGGATGCGCGAGCGCAGCGTCGACCGCCGCGGCGCGGGCCGGCGCCGGCCGCCAGTCGTCGTCGACCACCGGGTACATCAGCTGGCCGCCGATCACGTGGCCGGCCTGGTAGTGGCCGAGGGTCTCGACGAGCCGGGCCGCGCCGGCGAGGTCGAGCGCGCCGGCGGCGTACAGCGCGGTGTAGAACCCCATCGAGTTGCCGGTGACGCCGACCACGTCGATCCGCGCGCGATCGATCGCCGCGAGCTCGACCGCGGTCGCCGCGAACGTCAACAGCGACGCGTGCTCGCCGGCGACGTGCTGGGCCGCGGTGTGCTCGGCGGCGCGATCGAGCGCCGAGATCGCCGGCCGGCCGAGCCCGGTGCGGAAGCCGTCGAGCGCCGCGACGATCGGATCGCCGGGCGGCAAGCTGCCGAGCTGGGCGCGGCCGTACGAGCCGCGGCCCGGGCAGACGATCAGCGCGCGCAGCCGGGTCACGGCGCCGCGCTCCGCCGCGCGCGGCGGCCGGCGAGGGCCAGCGCCGCGCGCTCGATGTCGGCCTCGGACACCAGCACGTGGTTGGCGGCGGCGCCGAGCGGGATGTAGCTGTCCTCCGAGGCCACGCGCGCGATCGCGCCGGCGAACCCGCGGTCGACCAGCGCCGCGATCACGCCCTCGGACACGCCGCCCGAGCGCCGGGTCTCGTCGACGATCAGCACCCGGCCCACCGCCTCGGCCTCGCGCAGCACGTCGTCGGCCGGCAGCGGCGCGAGCCAGCGCAGGTCGAGCACGCGGCACGCGATGCCATGGTCGCGCTCGAGCCGGCGCGCCACCCGCAGGCTCATCCACAGGCCGTTGGCGAACGACACGATCAGCAGATCGCCGCCGGCGCCGTAGGTCCGCGCCGCGCCGATCGCCACCGCGGGCCCGACCGGATCGTACGCCGAGCTCCACAGCCCGTCGCCCGGCTCGTGCAGGTCGCGCGTCATGTACAGCGCGATCGGCTCGAGGACCACGCAGACCGCGCCGCCGGTGCGCGCCGCCGCCACGCAGGTCCGCAGCATCGCGGCCGCGTCGTCGCCGCGCGCCGGCGAGGCGACCACGAGCCCGGGGATGTCGCGCAGCACCGCGACCGAGTTGTCGTTGTGGAAGTGGCCGCCGAACCCCTTCTGGTAACCGTAGCCGGCGATCCGCACCACCATCGGGTTGCGGAACTGGCCGCTCGAGAAGAACTGCAGCGACGCCGCCTCGCCGCGCAGCTGATCCTCGGCGTTGTGCAGGTACGCCAGGTACTGGATCTCGGGGATCGGCAGGAGCCCGAGGTGGCCCGCGCCGATCGCGAGCCCGAGGATGCTCTGCTCGTCGAGCAGCGTGTTGAACACGTGGCCCACGCCGGCGCGCCGCGACAGCTCGGCGGTGACGTTGTAGACCCCGCCCTTGCGCGCGACGTCCTCGCCGAACACGATCAGCTCGCGGTACTTCGCGAGCAGGTCGCCGAGCGCGCGGTTGATGTGCACCGCGAGGTGCGCCGGCCGGTCGTGCTCGGGCAGCTTGTCGCCCCACAGCGCCGCGCGGGCGTCCGCCGCCGCCGGGCGCGCGGCCTCCTCGGCGATCGCCGCCGGATCGCGCGGGGCCAGCGTCGCGGTGACCTCGGCGGCCGAGCCGAGCCGCGGCCGGCCCGCGGCCTCGTCGGCGAGCGCGGCGACCCGCGCCCGCACGTCCTCGTACTGCCACATCACCTGATCGACCGTCCGGGCGCCGGACAGAACGAGCAGGCGCGCGGTCGCGAGCACCGGATCCGCCGCCTCGTCGGCCTCGATCTCCGCGACCGGCCGGTAGCTCTGCTCGACATCGGACCCGGCGTGGCCGAGCAGCCGCACGGTGCGCAGGTGCAGGAACGCCGGCCGCCGCGTGGTCCGGACGTGCGCGACCGCGGCCACCGCGGCGTCGTAGGCGTGCGGCAGGTCGAGCCCGTCGCCCCACACGTAGTGGATCCCGGGCCGCTGGCCGTAGCTGGCGGCGATCCAGCCCGCCGGCGTGCGGACGCTGATCCCGATGCCGTTGTCCTCGCACACGAACAGGATCGGCACCGGCAGGTGCTGGAACGCGGTCCACGCCGCGGTGTTGATCGCGCCGGTCGCGGTCGAGTGGTTCGCCGACGCGTCGCCGAACGTGCACGCGATGATCGCGTCGGCCGGTGTGGCCGCGGCGATGCCGAGCCGGGTGGCGCGATCGAGCGCGACCGCCGCGCCGACCGCCTTGGGCAACTGCGACGCGATCGTCGAGGTCTGCGGCGGGATCGCCAGCGCGTGGCTGCCGAACACTTTGTGGCGGCCGCCGGCGATCGGATCGTCGGTGCTCGCGCACAGCCCGAGCAGCACGTCGAGCAGCGGCACCTGGCCGGGCACCTGGCGCGCGCGCGCGGCGAAGAACGCACCGGATCGATAGTGCAGGAACCCGGGGTCGCTCGGCCGCAGCGCCGCCGCGACCGCCGCGTTGCCCTCGTGGCCCGATGACCCGATGGTGTAGAACCCCTCGCCGCGGGCGCGCAGCGCGCGGGCTGCGAAGTCGAGGTGGCGGCTGGCGAGCTGGGCGTCGAACAGCTCGATCGCCGCGCGCGCGGTCAGCCCGGAGCCGGCGCGAATCGGCGCGTCGAGGTCGAGCGCCGGGACCGCCGGGCCGCCGGCGAGCGCACGCACGCCGGCGCAGAACTTGCGATCCAGCAGGGGCGCGCGGTCGACCGCCACGGCGTGGTTATACGCTGGAGTCGCCCGGCACCACACGCGTAACTCGCGGATGCGCCGGGGAAATCGCGCCGTAATCGGCTGTCATGGTGCTGGGCCGACGCGGTGCCTATCGTCGTACCTCATGCCACATGACCCTATCTGCGGAGAGCCGCCGTTCGTGCAGGGCAATCACCTGTGCTTCGCCCCCGGCGAGTACACCCCCGCGTCGCCCGAGGGCCGCGCGCTGATCGGCCACGAGATCGCCCGCGGCGAGCCGGCGCGCACGGTCCCGATCCAGGTGCGCGGCCAGCCGCGCGATCAGCTCGTCGAGATCCTCGGCGATCCGATGGTGCGCGACGTGCTGCCCGAGCTGGTGCCGCTGCTCAAGGTCAGCGACGTGCTGCCGTGCCTGCAGTCCGCCGGGCTCGCCGCGCTGCTGATCCCGTGCCTGTCGCCCGCGCAGTGCAAGCTGCTCGGCCCCGAGCTCGCCGCGCTGGTCGGCCCGCACCTGGCGCTGTGCTGGCCCCAGGTCGCGCATATCCCGCTCGAGACCCTGGTGCTGGTCCCGCCGTCGACGTTCCGGGCGCTGCCGGCCGCGGTGCTGCGGACGTTCCCGCCGGCGCACCAGAGCTACCTCGCGCTGTACGTCAAGCGCGTCCGCAAGCCGGATCCCGGCGACCACGACCTCGCGCTGTGCGAGGCGCTGTGCCAGATCCTCCACCTCCACGCCCACAAGATCCTCGATCCCGAGCACATCCCCGAGCCGACCCGGCTGCGCGCGCTGCGCGCCAGCTGCGATCTCACCGCGATGTCGCAGACCCTGCGCTGGCTGGTCGACGCCGTGATGTCCGATGCGGTCAAGGTCGTGCAGCTCGGCGCGCTCAAGCTGGCCCCGCTGATCGTCGAGCTGCGCCGGGTCGGGCTGCGGGCGCTCGCCGGCGAGCTCGCGCAGCTCTACCAGTCGCACAAGCACGAGCGCGGCCTGTGCTACGGCGCCGACGCCATCGCGTACACCGACGATCACGTGATCGCGCTGCGCCGCCAGCCGATCACCGGGCTCGGCGGGCTCGCCGGCGCGGTGCGCGACGCCGTGCTGCGCCACGCCACCCTGCGCGACGACGCCGGCGCCCCGGCGCGCCGCACCGACAACCCGCTGCCGACCGCGCGCTACGTCCCGGTCATCGCGCTCGACTTCGCGTCCGACCTGCCGCGCCTGCAGGCCCAGCAAGCGCTCGAGCTCGGGCTGCGCGATCAGCTGAGCGCGCCGAGCCTCGGGATCACCATCGAAGAAGTCTGCGTGCGGTGGCCCAACCAGGCCACCGTGAGCTACCGCCGCCGGCGCAACGGCCGCTACCGCGCCGCCGCGCCGCGGTTCACGCCCGCATGACGTGCCCCCGCCGCCCCGCGCTTGCCGCCGAGCGATCGATGCTCGCAGCTTCGTCGTGATCAGTGCAACGGTCGCAGCACGCTGGTGCGGCCGGCCGTGCTTGAGACCGTCGCGGTGACCCGCGGTGCGAGCAAGGGCGCCGGCGTGCGCGCGCTCCGGATCTCGAAGTTCGAGACGCCCCATGCTTCGTTGAAGATGCCCGACAGGCCCTCTGCGCTCAGGTCGAGCGCGAGCGAGCTGGCGCTGTGGGGGATGGTGAGCGTGATGCGGTAGATCGAATCACCAAACGGATAGAACAGCGTGTTGGCCTCGAACGCGCCGGTGCCGGCGGCGCTACCGAAGTCCGGGAATGACTGGGTGCTGAATGTGTTAGAAAACGTGTAATTAGCGACCTCGGTGCCATCGGCCGCGGCGCGCCACGTGTTGGGGCCGAACGGGCCGTCGCCATCCCAGCCGTTGATCACGAACAGGTCGAAGCTGACGAGCAGCGCGTCGTGCACTGCCAGGTTATCGATGGTCAGCCGGACCGTCTCGTTGCCGAACTCGCCGAGGAATCCGCGGTCACCGAGCGGTGTCACCGAGGTCACGATGGTGTCCCACTCCGGGCCGAGCGTGCCGCTGAAGTCCTGGAAGTAGACGGTGCGCGGCACGGAGGTCGCCGGGGCGGTCTGGCCTTGATTCGCGAGCTCCGCGACCGAGCCCGCCGCAGCATCGGCGAACCCGGGGTCGCTGGTCGTGCCGACGTCGAGGATGCACGGCTCGCGCGCGATCTCGTCGGCGATCCCGGCGCACGCCATCTCGCCCAGCGCGAGCTGCGCGGGCGGCAGATCCTGCAGCCAGGTCGGCGACGGCGGGAACGAGAGATCCGTGCAATCGGCGCCCGAATGGACCAGCAACTCGTCGCCGTCGCCGACCCGCCAGGTGTTCTCGAAGTTCGGCTGCGACTTGTACTGCTCGAGGAAGCTGAGCGAGCTGCGCAGATCATCACTGCCGCGTGTCAGCTGAAAGTCGTTGTTCGGGTCACCATCGGCGTTACCGAGAAAGCCCTCCATGTGGCCGAACAGCTCGGAGGTCAGGATCGATGACACGCTCATGTACGTTCCGGAGAACGCCGTGGCAATGACCCGCTGGCCGTCGGGCCACGCGAACACCCAGCCACCGCGCGTAGCGGGATAGATCGCGCCGCCGCCGGGCAGCGGCTTGACCCCGGAGACCGCGGTTTGCATGCCATTGATGAAGAATTGGCCCTGGACGTTGTACTCGACCCGATCGCTGCCGATCCGCATGCCGACTGACTT
>DATBBB010000224.1:0-16812 GCA_036271215.1 Kofleriaceae bacterium
CTGCAATCGCGCGCACTTAATCACGAAGGGCGACGACGGGTCGCGATGGTTGGCGTTGCGGCAAGTCGCGACAAGCACATGTTCTGGAAACGAATGCTCCCAGGAGGTCAGGATCGGCGTCCAAAGGAGCTGTGTATGGAACTAGCAATCTATCTGCTCGGGGTCGTATCCGGGATCTTTGCCAGCCCCCTGTGGTACGCACACGGGGACCGGCCCGGGAACGACGGCACGGAGCTCGATCTCGAGGTGCTGCAGGCCATCGCTGATACCGGGGACCTGACAACGGCGTATCGGGCATGCTCGCTGCTGCTCGAGCACGAGGCGCTGACCGAGGTGCAGCTCCTCGTTGAATGGAGCACCGTCTCCGACATCGTGCTCGTCGAGAAAGCCACCGCACCGTCTCGGTTCTACGCGGTGCAGGACCAGCTTCGACGACATGCCCCGCGGGAGCTCGCGCGGGCGCTCGCCGACCGGCTTCTCGCGCTGCCGCCAGAGCTGCGCCGGCTCGGCGTCGCTCAGATTTCTCAGGTCGCAATGCTCGACGTGGAGCAAGCCGCGCGGCTGTCGCCGCTGTTCGATTGACTGCCATCGATTCGATCGATGCCGGTTCTGGGATTGGGGTATCGCTGGCTGTAGCGTCCGCGCACATGCTGGTCGCACGACAAGCCGTCGGTGTCCCGGCAGAGATCGGCAGTCCGTTATGAATTTCGACTAATACTCGAATATCCATCATTTTGCCTCCATTGCCTCGTGCGCCCGTGTCACATGCCGGTGTCTGCCAGTATCACAAATGAGACCCATATAACTTTCTTGCCTTCAATGCCGGTGCATGGGAAACACCGTTCTGTCGATGGCGCAGTCATTGTGGCTCGCCGGTCGGCATTTCATCATTCAGCAGTTGGAGGAGTGTGTATGAAGTCTCTATTCATGGCGTCCGGTGCGATCTTCTGTGCTCTGAGCTTCGCGGCTTGCATGACGGATAGTTCTCCGCCCAACACCGATGACCAGAGTGACAATCTCGCAGCTGCCGACAAGACGTCGACGCCAGAGGTGGTGTCGGTGCCCGAGGAGCTGTCGTTCGCCAACCTGCCGGGTGCGATCAGCAATGGTACGGTGACGACCAATGCCTGCTCGGTGACCCTCGTGTACTGCAAGGATCCGCGATGGTCGCCGCACTACCCGAGCTACTGTTACACTGGGAGCAGCTGCGGCAATGCGGTCAACATCGCCGCATCGATCTGCCGCAGCACGTGCGGCAGCGGCGCCAGTTGCTCGACGTTCTACGATCTCGGCAAGTGCTGAACCGCTGAGATCCTGGAGGTACCGCGCTGGGCAAGCGCGTTCGCGCACATGTCGCGATCGGCGGCACCTACAACGTCGAGACGACTGTCAATATTGTCACACTGCCAATTTCGTCACGCAATCAGCGACCTTGTGCGTCATTGTCACTACCATGTGTACGAGCCGTGAGGGCTCCATGACATGCTTGTCTCGCAATCGAGACACATGAGAAGCACGTGTCCATGAAGTCCCTCGTTGTGGCGTCCGCAATCCTGTGTGCTCTCAGCCTGACAGCTTGTATGACGGACAATCCTCCGTCGGATACCGAGCACAGCGATGAGCTGACCGCCGACAGCAAGACGCCGGAGGTCGTGACGATCCCGACCGCGCTGTCGTTTGCAAAGCTGAGGCCCGATGCCTGCGTGGGCGAGTTGAACTATTGCGCTGATCCGCGGTGGTCCCCGCATTATCCGAGCTTCTGCCAGAAGTCTGGCTGCACTGCGGATCAGGCGTTTGCCGCGGCGGTCTCGCTCTGTCAGAACAACTGCGGAAACATCGATTGCGGCACGATGTACGTGCTCGGCCCCTGCTGAGCTTCACGGGGCGGGCGCGCGGCGCACCGGCCGCGCCGGGTTGCCGACCACGGTCGTGCCCGGCGCCACATCGCGCGTGACCACCGATCCCGCCCCGACCATCGCGCCCTTGCCGATCCGCACGCCGCACAGGATCGTCGCGCCCGAGCCGATCGACGCGTCGTCCTCGACCCAGGTCTCGATCAGCTGCCAGTCGCCCGGGCCTTGCGGGGTGCCATCGGCGTTACACGCCCGCGGGTGGCGGTCGTTGACGAACGTCACGCCGTGGCCGACGAACACGCGGTCCGCGATGTGCACGCCCGAGCACACGAACGAATGCGTCGAGATCTTGCAGTGATCGCCGATCGTCACGTCGCGCTGGATCTCGACGAACGCGCCGATCCGAGAGTATGCGCCGATCCGGCAGCCGTACAGGTTGACGAACTCGTGCACCGTCGCACCCTCGCCGAGCACGACATCCGGTGCGATGGACTGGAACCTGCGGGTCACGCTTCCGACTATAGTGGAAGCCGTGTCCCGACTGCTCGTCGTATGGCTGCTTGCGATCGCCGCGCCGGCCATGGCCGCCCCGGTCCGCGGCCTGGTCTACGATGACCGCAACGGCGACGGCCGGCCGTCGATCGGCGAGCCCGGGATCGCCGGTGCGGTGGTCGCGTTCGGCATCCACCAGTTCGTCGTCACCGACGCGCACGGCGGGTTCGAGCTCGACCTCGCGCCGACCGAACAGGGCATCGTCTGGGTCCGGGTCCCGGACGGCTTCGTCCCCGGCCCGGTGTGGGGGCACGTCGACGGCGGCAAGCCGGATCTGCCGCTCGACCTCGGGCTGCGCCGGCTCGCCGCGCCGCACCGGGGGCCGATCACGTTCGTCGTCACCGCCGATACCCACGTCTCGCCGTCGCAGCCGTTCGGCAACGACCTCGCGCAGGCGATCGCCGACGCCACCGCGCTCGATCCGCCGCCGGCGTTCGTGACGATCCTCGGCGACGTCACCCAGGGCGCCGCGGCCTCGCACTTCGAGCTCGTCGATCGCCAGCTCGCGGGGCTCGCCGTCCCGTACATCCCGGTGCCCGGCAACCACGACTGGTACGACGGCGGCGCGGCGTGGTTCGCGCACTACGGACCCGACAACTACAGCTTCGACATCGACACCACGCACTTCGTGGTGTGGAACCTGGCGATGTCGGACGCCGACATCCGCGACTACCTCGGCGCCGAGCTGTCGCGCGTGCCGGCCGGCATGGCGATCGTCGCGCTGACCCACGCGCCGCCCGACAACGCCACCGTCGACGTGCTGCGCTCGCTCGGCGTCGACTACGTGCTGACCGGCCACGCCCACACCAACCGCGTGGTCGATCACGACGGTGTGATCGAGCTCAACACCGAGCCGTTCCTGATGGGCGGCCTCGACTTCACGCCCGGCGGCTACCGCGTGATGACGATCGATCGCGGCAAGCTCGGGTCGTACCACCGCACCGTGGTCGAGCGCCCGCTGCTCGAGGTCATCGCGCCCGGGCGTGGCCAGTGCGTACCGGCGACCGGCGGCAGCCTGCTCGCCGCGGCCGAGTACGACGCCGGCGATCCCGCGGTCACCGCGCGCGTCGATTGCGCCACGCCGATCGCGCTGCGCTACGCCGGCGGCTGGGGCTGGCAGGCCGAGCTGCCCGCGCTGGCGCCCGGCCCGCACACCTTGACCGTCAACGCGCACGCCGGCCGCGCCGAGACCTCGATCGGGTTCGCGGTCTGCGATCCCGGCGCGCCACACGCGGCCCCGGCGGCTCCGGCGGCCGGCGACGACTGGCCGCAGCTCGGCGGCACCGCCGCGCACACCGGCGCGCGCGACCGCGAGCTGGCCCCGCCGGTGGTCGCGCAGTGGGCGACCGCGGTCGGCGGCCACATCCTGCAGGCCACGCCGGTGATCGCCGGCGGCACGATCTACATCACCGCCACCGATCAGGGCGACGGCAACACCGGCGGCGTGATCGCGCTCGACCTCGCGACCGGCGCGATCAAGTGGCGAACCCCGACGGCGGTCCAGATCCGCGGCGGCGCGGCGGTCGCCGGGACCACGGTCGCGGCGGCCCAGGTCGACGGCACCGTGCTCGGGCTCGACGCCGCGACCGGCGCGATCAAGTGGCGCAACGAGCTCGGCGCCGGCGTCACGCCCGGGGCCGCGGTGATCGACGCGCCGCCCGCGGTCGACGACGGCGACTTCCTGATCGGCAACCAGCACCAGCTCGCCGCGATGTCGGCGGCCCAGGGCGCCGCGGCGTGGACGGTCAACCCGGTGCCGCAGGGCCAGGACAGCGAGGCGCTGTCGGCGGTCGCGGTGGCCGACGGCGTGGCGTTCGGCGTGTTCAACCGCGCGCTCGGCGGGATCGGCGCGTGGGACCGGATGACCGGCAGCCCGGTGTGGCGGGTCGACGGCGCGATCGCCACCGCGATCAACGCCTCGCCGGTGGTCGCCGACGGCGTGATGTACGGCGTCAACGGCATGGATGAAGTGTTCGCGCTCGACGCGGCGACCGGCGACCGGCGCTGGCTGGTCAAGCTCGACCCCGCCGGGTTCGACTGGGGCAACGCCACCGCGGGCACCCCGGCGCTCGCCAAGGGCGTGCTCGTGGTGCCGACGCTGTACCACGACCTGGTCGCGCTCGACGCGATGACCGGCATGGAGCTGTGGCGCCACGCCGGCGCGCCGAGCCCGGTGCGCTCGACCCACTACCGCGGTGCCCGCGAGGCCGGGTTCGAGGCCTCGCCGGTGGTCACCGGCGATCTGGTGTGGGCGGCCGACACCGCCGGCACGCTCGCTGCGCTCGACCTCCACACCGGCGCGGTGCTGTGGCAGATCGCGCTCGGCACCCCGGTGCTCGGCGGGCTCGCGGTGTCGGGCGACTGGCTGGTCGTCGCGTCCTACGACGGCGCGGTCCGCGCGTTCGCGGCGGCGCCGAGCGAGCCGGCGGCGCCCGAGCCGATCGCGTGCGACGCCCCGGCGGCGGGCGGCTGCTGCGACGCCGGCGGCGATCCGTCGGGCAGCTTCGCGGTCATGGCCGTGGTGCTCGGGGTCGGCGCGGCCAGGCGGCGGCGCCGAGCATGACGAGCAGCGCCAGCGCGTAGCCGGCGATCAGCGCGCGGACGTGCGGCGGCGCGAACCGCCAGCGGATCGCGTGGTGGCCGGGCGCGACGCGCACCGCGCGCAGCAGCGTGTTGGCGACCAGCGGCGTGGCCGGCGCGCCGTCGACCTCGACGGTCCAGCCGGGGAACGCGAGCTCGTTGAGCACGACCACGCCGGCGCGCGGCGCGTCGATCGCGAGCTCGATCGCGTCGGGCTCGTACGACGTCGGCGCGCCGGTCACCGAGGCCGGAGCCTGCGCCGGCTCCCCGGCCGCGAGCGCCAGCACCGCCGGATCGCGCACCACCGCGTCGGGGCCGAGCACGACCCGCCGCCGCGCACCATCCGGCTGCTCGATCGCGCGGACCTGGGCCAGCGCGCGCGCCGGATCGCCGGCGAGCTCCACCGCGCCGTACCACGCGACCAGCGGCGCCGGGTGCTTCGCCTCGAAGATCTGGGAGCCGCGCGCGACGAACGCGGCGTCCCATGCGCCGCCCCGGCCGAGCGCGGGCACGAAGCTCGCCGTGGTGAAGAACCGAAAGTGATCGCCCTGCAGCACCCAGCGGACGTTGAAGTCGGTGAGGATCGCCGGATCGTGCTTCGCGAAGTCGAGCACCGCGAGGTACGGCCGGTAGGTCAGCGGATCGACCGCGGGGTAGCCGCGGAAGTCGCGCACCGCGCGGCGCTGGCCGACCCGCTCGCCGAGCACGAACTCGTCGTACAGCCGCCAGCGATCGCGCACGCCGTCGAGCCGGCCGAGGATCTCGGCATCGCGCTCGTGCAGCCGCCGCGGATCGCCCGCCGGCGGCACCCCCGGCCGGTGGGTGAACCCCGGCGCGTCGAGCAGCACCACCAGCACCAGCCCGGCGAGCATCGCGCCGCGCAGCCGCGGCACGCAGACCGCGATCGCGACCAGCGCGCACGGCACCGCCATCGCCGCGATCGACCACCACGCCGGCCGCGCCGTGGCGACGCCGTGCTCGATCACCTCGTAGATCGACGCCGCCAGCCCGGCCGCGACCGCGACCAGCGCGGTGCGGGGCCGCGGCCCGGCGAGCCCCGCCGCGCCGTAGCCGGCTGCCGCCGCCAGCCCCCACGCCGCGACCAGCTTGTAGCGGCCCGGGATCCGCAGCAGCGCGAAGCCCGGCACGTGGTGGATCAGCCACGGCAGCTCGCCGAGCGTCGCGCCGGCGACGAGGATCAGCCCGCCGATCGCGATCGTCACCAGCAGCTGCGGTGCGCCGCCGTCGCGCCACGGCTGCACCACCGCGCACGCCGCGAGCAGCACGACCGCCGCGCCGAGGTACATCTCGGGATAGCCGGCGGCGTGCGCGAACGCGCCGCGCATCACGCCGTGCCAGTCGAACGACAGCGACAGCGCGAACGCGTCGCCGGTCGCCCAGCGATCGCGGGTGCCGAGCTCGACCAGGGTCTGGGTCGGGATCACCATCAGCGCGACGATCGGCGCGGTCACCGCCGCCGCCACCGCCGCGCAACCGGCGAGCGGGCGCCACGCCGGCCGCACCGTCGCCGCGCGCCACACGCCGTACGGCACGATCAGCAGCGCCGCGTAGAACAGCCCCGGCGGCGAGCCCGCCGTCACGCACAGCCCGAACGCGCCGCCGACCCCGGCGCCGCGCCGCCAGCTCGGCCGCGCCAGCGCCGCGTCGATCGCGAGCCACACCAGCGGCACCCAGACCAGCGGCCACAGGATGTTCGAGCCCTTGTGGACCAGCACCGGCGCCGAGACCACGAGCCCGATCCCGCCGATCATCGCGGCGCGCACCGGCAGCCCGCGGCTGCGCAGGAAGCCGTGCATGCACACCGCCGCCGCGACATGGTGCGCCAGGAACTCGAGCTGGATCAGCCACCACGACACGCCGAACATCGCGCCCCACGCGGTGAACGGCCACGCGAACGGGTAGAACCGCCCGACGACCGGATCGGCGTACACCGCGTAGCCGCCCTTGTCGTACGGGTTCCACAGCGAGAACCGGCCCTCGCGCCACTCGCGGGCCAGGAAGTCGAGGTCGGGGCCGTGGGTGTCGATCACGTCCCAGCCGAACCCGGTCGCCACGCCGTGCTGGTGCCACAGGTCGCGGTACGTCCAGATCACGACCAGCGCGTAGAACACTGGTACCCAGCCCCAGGCGGCCCCGCGGGCGATGTGCCGGCACAGCCGATCTCGCACGCTCCCAGTATGCCTCCGCGCTGCGACCGACGCTGGGCTTATAGTCCCGGCATGGATGGGCGGCTGCCGTTTCTGGTCCTGTACGGCAGCGTCCTGCGCATCGCGCTGCTCGCCGCGTTCGCCGGGGTGGTGATCGCGGTCGCGGGCGTGGTGCGCTGGCGGCTCGTCCGGCGCGCGAGCCGCCGCGCGAGCCAGCGCGCGAGCCAGCATGCGAAACGCCCCGGGCGCGGGTTCCCGGCGGCCGCGCGCGATGCCTTGCTCGCGGTCGCGGTGGTGGCCGCGATCTACGCCGGCTGGCGGCGCGAGCGGGCCTACGCCGACGCGCGCTCGGCCGAGTGCGTCGCCGCGATGATCGCCAGCAGCCAGGGCTCCGGCGACGCGCCGATCGTGCTGACCAACACCCACGCGTGCGTGCTCGCGGTCGCCGCGCAGGCCGACCCCGGCCCCGAGCTGGCGATCCTGCGTGCGCTGCTCGACGACCGGCCGTACCGCGACGAGGCCTCGGCGAACCAGGTCCTCACGCTGACCGAGCGGATCGACGGCTGCACCGGCGTGACCCGGCGCCTGCTCGACGCCGAGCGCTACGTCGAGGCGGCCGAGGCGGCCCGCCGGTGCCATGACCACCGCTCGCAGCACGCCGCGCTGGCGCTGCAGGGCAAGTTCGACGAGGCGATCGCGATCACCGCGCCGGCCGAGCCGGCGGTGATCGCGCTGCCGTCGGGCGCCACGCTGATCGCGGCCGGGCGCTGGAGCGAGGCGGCCGAGGCGGCGGCGGCCCGCGCCGCGGCGCTGGGGTCCTCGCCGGCCGATCCCGCGCAGGCGAACATCGCCCGGCTGACCGCGCTGCACTACACCTGCGTCGCCGAGCTGTTCCGCCACTACGCCGGCGACGTCGCGGCCGCGGCGCGGCTGCGCGCGCGGGTGGCGGCCCGGGACGGCGCGACCTGCGCACCAGCGCTGGCCGAGCTCGCGGCGCCCGACGAGCGGGCCCGGCTGCTCGCGGCGCCCGACGAGCAGGCCCCGCCGCTGCCCGCCACCGCCGCGATCGTCGCGGCGCTCGCATCGCTGACGAGCCCGGTCGATGTCCCCGTGCCCGATCCGCGGACCCGCGCGCTGCGCTCGCCGGCGGCGGTGCTCGCGGATCCGCAGGGCCAGGCCGCGGGCCACATCGCCGGCCAGGCCCCGGCGTTCACCGCGCGGATGTGGCTCGCCGCGCTCGCGCCGCCGGAGCTCCACACGTTCTCGCTCGAGGCCTGGCGCGCGGTCGGCCACGTGCTCGATGGCGATCTCGCGGCCGCGACGGCCAGCGCGACGGCGATCTCGGCGCGGGCGACGGCGCTAGCGGCGGCGCCGCCGACGGCGAACGCCCCCGGGCCGGTGCACGAGCCGACCGACGTCGACACCTACCTCTACCTGCCGGGGCTGATCGCGCTGCGGACGCCGTCGACCGCGGTGGCCATCCCGCACGACCCGCGCCCCACCCCCGACCCCGAGGTCGGCGCTCGGCTGCGCGGGCTCTACCCCGGGCTCCTGCTGCGCGCCGGGGACGCGCTCGACCGCACGCCGCTGCACGACCTCGACGCGCTGACCGCCGCCGAGGCCGGCGATGGCGGCCCGCTCGCCCGCGTGATGATCGGCGACCCGGCGACGTGGAGCGACGAGGCGGTGATGGCGGTGCTGCCGCGGATCACGACCGGGCGCGACGCGGTGGTCCGCCAGCTGCGCTGGGCGCCGGCGCCGAACCGGCCGACGATCGCCGACGCCGATCACTTCCCGTTCAACCTCGCGCTGCACGCCGCCGCCCGCCGCGATGCCTTGCAGCTCGCCGGCGCCAGCGCCGACGCCGCGCGGTGGGACGAGATCTATCGCCGCGTCGCCGCGGTGCTCAAGGATCGCCGGAAGCTCGCCGCGCTCGTGCTCTGGCAGCTGTAGCGCAGCCCGGCACCCGCCACGCGTCGACCGCGACCAGCGGCGCGGCCTGGATGTACGCGCGCGCGGCGTCGACGAACGCCGTGACGTTGACCGACGCGATCCGGCGCGCCGGATACACCACGTGCACCGGCACGGCCGGCGGCGCGTGGTCGCCGAGGATCGGCACCAGCCGGCCGGCCTCGACCGCGGCGTGGACCTGGTACGACAGCGTGCGCGTGATGCCGAGCCCGTCCTCGGCGGCGGCGATCGCGGCGTCGGCGCTGTTCACCAGCAACCGCGGCTCGAGCCGCACCGCCTCGTCGGTTGCTCCGGGGCTCGCTCCGGGGCTTGCTCCGCCCGCGAACCGCCACTCGCTCGAGTAGTCGGTGTACTCGAAGCCGATCACGTCGTGCGCCGCCAGCTCGGCCGGGGTGCGCGGCGTGCCCCGCGCCGCGAGGTACCGCGGGCTCGCGACGACCACGCGGCTGACCGCGCCGAGCCGCACCGCGATCAGGCTGCTGTCGGCGAGCTGGCCGATCCGCACCGCGGCGTCGACCCCTTCGTCGACCAGGTGCGCGTAGCGGTCCGACAGGGTCAGCCGGATCGTCAGCCCGCGGTGCGCCGCGAGCAGCCGGGTCACGATCGGCAGCACGTGCAGCCGGCCGAACACCACCGGCGCGGCGATCGCAAGCTCGCCGCGCGGCGCCGCGTTCTCGCCGCGCACCCGGCGCTCGGCGGCCTCGACGTCGTCGAGGATCTGGCGGCAGCTCGCGAGGTACGTCGCGCCGCGCTCGGTCAGCCGCACCGACCGCGTGGTCCGGCTCAGCACGGTCTCGGCCAGCCGGTCCTCGAGCTGCGCGATCGCGCGGGTCACCACCGACGGCGATAGCCGGAGCCGGCGACCCGCCCCGGCGAAGCTGCCGAGCGTGGCGACCGCGACGAACACGCGCATGGCGTCCAGCTGATCCATCCACCATTGCTGAACCTGCAATAATGACTTGTCAACAGCCGCGATTATCGCAGGCCCTGATCCGCCCTACAAAGAGCCCATGTCACGCATCACCGTCCCCACCCGCGAAGCTGCCCCCGATGCCTCCCAGCCGCTGCTCGACGCCGTCGACAAGCAGCTGGGCACCGTCCCCAACCTGTTCCGGCTGGTCTCGCTCAGCCCGCCGGCCCTGCAAGGCCTCCTGGGCCTCAGCGGCGCGCTCGGCAAGGCGCTCGACCTCAAGACCCGCAACCGGATCGCCCTCGCCGTCGCCCAGGTCAACGGCTGCGATTACTGCCTGTCGGCGCACACCTACCTCGGCCTCAACCTCGCCAAGCTGACCCCCGACGAGGTCGCGCTCGCCCGCCGGGGCGGATCCGCGGACGCCAAGGCCGGCGCTGCCGTGGCGTTCGCGGCCCAGGTCACCCGGACCCGCGGCAAGGTCAGCGACGCCGACCTGCAGGCCGTCCGCGCCGCCGGCTACAGCGACGCGCAGATCGTCGAGATCGTCGCGGTCGTCGCCGAGCAAGTGTTCACCAACTTCGTCAACAACGTCGCCCAGACCGAGATCGACTTCCCGGTTGTCCACGCGGCCGAGGCGCTATGAGCTACAAGTTCCTCGAGCTCGCGTCGACGCCGAGCGTGCTCGCCGCCCAGGCGGCCAACGGCAGCCTCGAGATGTGGCAGCGCCTCGAGGACTCCGACCGCGCGTTCGATCGGTTCACCGACGACGAGGCCGCGTTCATCGCGGCGCGCGACAGCTGCTACCTGGCCACCGTGTCCGAGACCGGCTGGCCCTACATCCAGCACCGCGGCGGCCCGGCCGGGTTCCTGAAGGTCCTCGACCCCACCACGCTCGCGTTCGCCGACTTCCGCGGCAACCGCCAGTACATCACCGTCGGCAACATCGCGGCCAACGATCGCGTCGCCATGATCCTGGTCGACTATCCCAACCGCGCGCGGCTCAAGATCCTGGCCCACATGGAGGCGCGCGACCTGCGCACCGACCCCGCGCTCGCCGCCCGGCTCGCCCTGCCCGGCTACAAGGCCAAGCCCGAGCGCGCCCTCGTGCTCCACCTCGAGACCTTCGACTGGAACTGCCCGCAGCACATCACGCCGCGCTACACCGTTGCAGAGATCGAGGCTGCCACCGCGCCGCTCCACGCCCGGATCGCCGCGCTCGAGGCCGAGACTGCGGCGCTGCGCGCGGCGGCACCGGCTGCCGCGGCTTCCACGCCCGCGTAAGATTTCACCGCTTCATGCTAATCTAGCTCCATGGCGCCCGCCGAAGATCACCTCCGCGAGTTGCTGAAGCTCCCGCTTGAAGGCCGCGCATATGCGGCCAAGCGGCTGCTCGACAGCCTCGACGGCGACGAGCGCGAGGATCTCGATATCGAAGAGGCGAATGAAGTGGCGCGCGCAGCCGAGCTGACCCGCCGCGCGCAGTCGGTCATCGATGGCACCGCGGAGCTCATCGATGCCGCCGAGGTCCAGCGCCGCGTCACTGCTCGGCTCCATGCCGTTCGCGCCAAATGAAGTCGTACCGCTTCCTTCTCGACGCGACCAGCGAATACGAAGATGCGATCGAGTTCTACGAGAACGCACAGACGGGCCTGGGAGAAGCGTTCATTCACGAGATCACCCGGGTGATCGACCTCCTCATGGAGCTCCCGAACATGGGCTCGCCGGTTGCGCGAACGCCGCCCAAGCTCAACGTCCGGCGCCGGATCGTTCGTCGATTTGGCATCGAGCTCGACTACCTCGTCTCCGGTGACGTCCTGATCGTGCTCACGATCTTTCACGGCAAGCGCCATCCAGACCACTGGCGAGATCGCCTCGAGAAGCTGCGCTGACTACCACCCGGACGCCGGCGATCTCCGCGCTCCAGGTCGATGGAGCGGACGGTAGCGGCGGGCCGTAGAGGAAGCTCGAGGCGCACCTGGCGTTCGCCGCCGCGTTGCGGCAGCCTCGGGGCGTGCGTCGCGCAGCTGTCCTGGTCGTCGTCGGGGTGCCTGCCGTGCTCGCGCTGGTGCTCGGTGGCTGGGGGCCGCCCCCGCTCTCGGCGCTGCCGACGGCGCCGCAGGCCCAGCGCGGCTGGCCGATCTACGAACGATTCTGCCTCGCGTGCCACGGCGTCAACGGCGATGGCCGCGGGCCGGCGGCGCCGTACCTGTGGCCGCAGCCGCGAGCGTTCACCCGCGGTGAATTCAAGTGGCGGTCGACCGCGGTCGGCGGGCCGCCGTTGCTCGACGACGTGCGCGCGACGATCCAGCTCGGCGCGCCGGGCACCGCGATGCCCGGGTTCGCGGCGCTGGCGCCGGCCGAGGTCGACGACGTGATCGACGTCGTGCGCGCGTTTGCCCCCGGCGCGTGGGACGGCAACGCGCCGGCGATCGAGCTCGGCGAACCGCCGCCGCCGGATCCGGAGCGCGGCGCGGCGCTGTGGCGCGACAAGGGCTGCCCCGCGTGCCACGGCCCCACCGCCGACGGCCACGGCCCGAGCTCGTTCGCGCTGCGCGCGCCGCCGTACGATCTGACCACGGTGCTGCACCGCCCGCGCGAGGCCGGCCTCGACGCGTATCGCGCCGCCGCCGCGCACAGCATCGCGACCGGGCTCGCCGGCACCGCGATGCCCAGCTTCGCCGGCACGCTGCCCGCGGCCGACATCTGGGCGCTGGCCGATCACATCGCCGCGATCAGCCGGGGCACCGGCGCCGCCGCGGGCGCGACGCCACCGCAGGCGATCGCAGCCGATCGCAAGGCGCCGATCCAGACCGGGACGTGGCCGGGCATCGGCGACGGCGACGAGGTCGCGGTGTTCGGCGGGCCGGTCGCGCCGCAGGGCCCGCCGCCGGCCGCGCTGGCGCCCGCCGAGGCGTCGCTGCAGGCCCGGCAGTGCGCGCGCTGCCACGCCAAGCAATTCCGCGAGTGGTCGCCGTCGCTGCACGGCGCCGCCGGCTCGCCCGGCCTGCTCGCGCAGACCGAGTACGGCATGGCGGCCGACGAGCGCGCCGCGTGCCTGCGCTGCCATGCCCCGCTCGCCGAGCAAGCAACCGATCCGGCGCTGCGCGGCGACGGCGTGGCGTGCGCGGGGTGCCACGTCCGGCGCTGGGTGCGGCGCGGGCCGCCGGCGGTCGCGCCGTCGCTGCTCGCGCTGCCCGGCTATCCGCTGGTGACGGTCGGGCTGTACGAGCGCGGCGACTTCTGCTTGCCCTGCCACCAGCTACCGCCGCGGACCGCCGTGGCCGGCAAGCCGCTGCTCGACACCTATCGCGAGTGGCTCGCGGGGCCGTACATGTCGCGCGGTGTGCAGTGCCAGCACTGCCACATGCCCGATCGCGAGCACACCGTGCTGGGCATTCACGATCCGGCCACGGTCCGCCAAGGCCTCCGGCTCACCGGCTCGGCGCAGCGCGACCGCGGCGTCGTCCGCGCGACCGCCACGCTCGACAACATCGGCGCCGGCCACGACCTGCCGACCACGACCACGCCGGCGCTGTGGCTGTCGATCACCCTGCTCGACGCCCGCGGCGCGCCGATCGACGGCGCGACCGACCGCCGCCGGATCGGCCGCGACGTCTGGTTCGACGGCACCACCTGGCACGAGCGCAGCGACACCCGCATCCCCCCGGGCGCGTCGCTCTCGCTGGCGCGCGGCTGGTCCGGCGGCCGGATCGCCGACGCCGTCACCGCCCGCCTCGTCGTCGAGGTCTACCCCGACGAGTTCTACGAGCGGTTCTACGCCGACAAGCTCGCCGGCACGCTCGCCCCCGCGCAGCGCGCGCTGTACGCCCAGGCGGCCACCCGAGCCCGCGGCTCGCACTACATCGCCGAGCAGCGCGACGTCACGATCTCGCCGCCGATCCTGCCGCCGATCCTGCCGTAGGATACGGGCGATGGCCGACCTGCCCGCTGACGTACCGCCGCCCGAGCGACGCGGGTTTCGCTTCACGCTGACCCACCAGATCGCGGTCGGGCTCGCGATCGGCTGCCTGGTCGGCGCGCTCGCGCCGGACGCGGCGACCCAGCTCAAGCCGGTGAGCGACCTGTTCCTCCGGCTGATCCGGATGGTGCTCGGGCCGCTCTTGTTCACGACCCTGGTCGCCGGGCTCGCCGGGGCCGGCGGCAAGCTCGCCGGGCGCGTGGGGCTCAAGGCGATCGTGTGGTTCGAGCTGGCGACCACGGCCGCGCTCGCGGTCGGGCTCGCGGTCGGCAACCTCGTGACGCCCGGCGCCGGCGCGAACCTGGCCGACGCCCGGACCCGGACGCTCGGCCACTTCATCATCCAGGGGTTCCCGCCCGGGCTCCGCGACAAGCTGGTGAGCGCGATCGCCGCGGCGACCCAGCTGCCCAAGCCCAAGACGTTCGACGAGTTCATCCTGAGCGCGTTCCCGACCTCGATCGGCGACGCGCTGGCGCGCAACGACGTGCTGCAGATCGTGGTGTTCAGCGTGCTGTTCGGGCTCGCGGTGTCCGCTGCCGGCGCGAAGGCCAAGCCGCTCGCCGACGTCGCCGACGCCGGCGCCGAGGCGGTGTTCAAGCTGGTCGGGTTCGTGATGCGGTTCGCGCCGTTCGGGGTCGGGGCGGCGATCGCGGTGACGCTCGGCACCAACGGCCTGGAGGTCCTGCTGCCGCTGCTCAAGTGCGTGCTGGCACTGTACGCGGCGCTGATCGTGTTCTTCGTGCTGCTGTTCACGGCGCTGCGCCTGCTGACCGGCGCGCACCTGCCGACGTTCCTGCGCGCGATCCGCGAGCCGGCGATCATCGCGTTCACCACCGCGTCGTCGGATGCCGCGATGCCGCGGTCGATGCAGATCCTCGAGCAGCTCGGCGTGCCGCGCCGGATCGTCGGGTTCGTGGTCCCGACCGGCTACGCGTTCAACCTCGACGGCTCGACGCTCTATCTATCGCTCGCGGTGCTGTTCGTCGCCCAGGCGGCCGGCGTCGACCTCGGCTGGCGCCAGCAGCTCGGCGTGATGCTCGTGCTGATGCTGTCGAGCAAGGGCGTGGCCGGCGTGCCGCGCGCGGCGCTGGTCGTGCTCGGCGGCGCGCTGACCGCGTTCAACCTGCCGCCCGAGGGCGTCGCGCTGCTGCTCGGGATCGATGCGCTGCTCGACATGGGCCGGACCTGCGTCAACGTCGTGGGCAACTGCGTGGCCACCGTGGTGGTCGCCGCGTGGGAGAACGCGATCCCTGCCGACGCGCCGATCTATGGATCGCACCCGCGCCCGCGCCCGCGCTAGCGTCAATGCCACTCACTTAGCGCGGGACCTCGACGAGGACTTCGCGGGCCGCTTGCGCGCGTAGTTGCTCATCTTGAGCTTGACCGCTCGTGGAAAGACTCGTTCGGTGCGCCGGTCGGGCAAGACGAAGACCCTGATCTTGTCGCGCAGATCGGTCAGATGACGAGGGATTGCACCAGGGCTCGTGGTGATCGTCGACCAGCTCCACTCGTTGACGATGAGGCGCAGCGCGGCCACGAAGCTGATACGCGTGGGCGCAACACCGGTTTCGTCGGCGATCCGCTCCATCTCCAGCCTCACGAGATTGTACGCCAGGAAGAGGCCCCACAGCTCCTGGTTGACGGCCTCGGGGCTGCGGCTCCGGATGGTCTCGAGGCGCTGGAGCATGTCGGTCTTGAGCTCGCCGAAGCCAAGCTCGATCTCCCAGCGTTCATGGTACAGCGCGCGCAGTTCGTCCGCGGGGTACTGCTTCGCGTCGACGAGCGAGGTCAGCAGCGTGCGGGGCGGATATCCCTTGCGCTGATAACGGATGGCCCGCACATCGAAGCGTGTGGGTAAGTGCGGATGCTTCTTGCGTGCTTCCGAGCTGAGCTCCATCTCGACCAGTTGATCGCCTGGCCCGAGGTCCTCGATCACCCGCCACGTCGTCGTCGACTTCGCGGTCGTGAGCCAGTGCCGGTTCGCCGCAGATAGCTCGTGGAAGACCGCAGCGTCGAGGTACGCACGGTCCATCAGGACCAGCGAGTTGGCGGGGATCGAACCATACAATGCCTTCGCGTACTGGCGCTCGTCGGTGGCATAAGGGCCGAAGCTCGTTGCCGAGATCAGATGCGAGCGCAACGCCATCACCGCCACGGCCCGCACCGCTGGGTACCCGCTGGTACCTCGGTCCTTTCCATCACGATCGACGCCGGCCTCCTGGCCCCCGAAGTGGGCCCGATTCTCCTCGCTATCGGGCACGCGGATCGTGGTGCCATCGATGCCGTACAACGCCAGCCCGCGCCAACGGTCGCGATCCGCGCTCGCGTCGGCCCACTGGGTAGCGGTGCGCTCGTACAGCCATTCCATTGGGTCCGGGCCCAGCCGCGCGCGTGCTTGGCTCACCGAGCTCGATGCCACGGTACGTTGGCCATCCGCGCTCGGCATCGCGAGGTCAAGTTGCCGGACCACCTCGGCAATCGGCCGATCGCGGAGCAGGGCCATCCCGATGACCAGCCACACGACCTGGTCCGCCGGGAGGCGTCGCTTGCGCAGCGTCGCCGTCCCGGTCGTCGCGAGCGCCTCGTCGATCCACAACGGGTCGATATGACGGCGGAACGTGGTGTAGACACCCGGCGTTAGCGAGGCGGTGTACGCCAACGCTTCCGCGAAACACAGGTCGAGATCGCTCACGATCCGTCGAGAATGATCCTCCGGACCAACCGAAACCAGGGCTCCGGACATGTCCCGGATTTCCGGAGCAACCTCGAGCGCTTGGCGCTAACCGATCGGCATTG
>DATBBB010000225.1:0-8598 GCA_036271215.1 Kofleriaceae bacterium
CTGGCCCCGGCGTCGGCGGTCGACGTCCACGGGTCGCGCGGATCACCGGCGCCGGGAACTGAGCTGGGAACTTTTGGTACAAGCTCCGCATTGTCCGGGAAGCGGACGCGGCCCTCGCGTCGGGTGGCGAAGAAGTCCGTACCGGGCGAATCGGGCCGGAACCCGAATGAGGGGTAACCTCAACCGGCCGTTCTCCTTGCGAATTTCTTGAGCGGAATACCAGATTCGAACTGGCGACCTTCAGCTTGGGAAGCTGACACTCTACCGCTGAGTTAATTCCGCAGCTCGCAAGCATCCTACCCCATAGCGGTGCCTGGTCAAGTGACTCGGGCCGCTAACGAAGTGCCGGTAACGCTTCAAGTTTCGATGGGGTCGTCACCGACAGCAACCCATCCGCTGCTGGCGATGGCGGCGCTTGACATCGGCCGGCTACCGTCCTTCCGGACAGTGATGGATCCGGCAGCACGGCGGGGCGCTGGCCGTTGACTTCTCGTTCATGTCGCCTGACGATGAGATGATGGAGGGTTATGGGAGGGCCGGGGCCTAAGATCGCACAGGATAGCAGCGCCGGGCCTGATTCGTCGGCGCCCGCGACCGCGCCAGCCCCCGGCGCCGGCGTCGATGCGATCAAGGCGCAGGCCGCCAAAGGGTCGCTCACGGCCGCTCAGGCGGCGGCGATCGTGCACTCGTATCTCGCCGACGCGCACGCGATCTTCCAGTTCCTGCAGCAACAGCCGCAGTTCGGGAACAGCTTCGTCCAGAAGGTGATCGCCGCCGAGGACAAGCTCGTCGCGGACGAGAAGATCAAGCAACCGACCAACCACCACAACCGGCCCGAGTCCGAGTACGTCATCACGCCCGAGACGCCGAAGACGTTCGATCCGCTCGCGGGTGCGGTGCGGCTCGATGGCAGCGCGCTGTCGACGCTGTCGCCGACAACGCCGAAGGAGGCCGAGGTGCTCAACGCTGTCCGCGGCGCGCCGAGTCGGTTCGATCCGACGCTGCTGGCGGATGCGCAGACCAAGCTCAAGGTCGCCCCGACCGGATCGTTCGATGTCGAGACGCTGCGCGCGCTCCGCGCTGACAAGGGGGATCCCGCGCTCGGCGAGCCGGCGATCATGAAGGAGGACACCTGGACCGCGTATCACGCCGGCACGGCCTCGATGTTCGCGCCGATCACCGGCGGCATTCACACCGACGCGGCGGCTGACCTCACCGGATCGTACGCCGATCACTGCGCGCAGTACCTCGGCTACAAGAACTACGAAGACTACGCCGGCACGTTCCAGCCGTTCACGTTCCTCGGTGTATCGCCGACCGGCCGCAAGGCCCATCCGCATCTCATCGACAAGCTAAAGGTCGCGGAGCAGCAGCTCAGGACCCGGTTCCCCAAGGTCCCCGACAAGGAGATCGCCGAGAAGAAGATCGGCTGGAAGAAGGGCCTGGTATCGATCTACGGCGATGCGCTGATGACCTCGCACATGCACACGATGGGGCTCGCGGTGGACTTCGACGCCGGCAGCAATCCGTACGTGTACCCCGAGTCGGACGAGATCGAACAGGGCCTCGGCGAGTCGGGGGCGCAGTGGTGGACCATCACCTTCGACGTCGCGTTCGCTCAGGCCGCACAGCTGTTTCAAGGCGTCACGCTCAGCCGCGAGCTGCTCGTGAAGTGGAGCAAGGAGATGTCGAGCGAGGAGCTCCACGCGCACGTCAAATCCGCCACGGCCGCGATCCACTCGTACATCGAGCTCGCCGAGACCAAGAACGAGGACAAGATCCACGACCAGTTCATCGCGGCCGGGTTCTCGGAGACCCAGTTCGCGAAGGCGCTCCCCGACATGCTGATGTTTCCGGGTCGGTTCAAGAACAACTTCAGCCGCAACACCTCGATCATCAACACGCAGTCGGTGGATCTCGTCGTCGCGCTGCGCGATGGCGCGGGGCTGGCCTGGGGTGGAACCGAGCTCGATCCGAATCACGACAACGGCGACTTCATGCACTTCGACTGCCGCAACGAGGGCATCGGCGCGAAGGTCATGCAGTGGAACAACAGCAAGAAGCGCGCCGATACCAAGGGCAAGGCGGTGGCCGAGGCACGGCTCGCCGAGATCAAGGCCGCCGCCGAAGCCGCGAAGCAGAAGCACAACAAATGATGCGGCGGTTCGTGGCCGTGGTCGTGCTCGCGGCTTGCCATCACGGCACAGCGCAGCCACCGGCTCCGGCCGCCCCGCCGACGACGGCCAAGGCTCCCGCCGGGCCCTCGCCGGCCGCGCGCGCCCGCCCGTTCGTCGAGGCCCAGCTCGCGGCGTTGATCGCCAACGATCGCGAGGCGCTGACCGCCAGCTTCGATCCCGCGGCGCTCGTGATGCGGCCGAGCCCGCTGGCGCTGGACGATGCGATCGATAACCTGCGGTCGGACGCGTTCGCGCTCGATCCGCACGACGAGCTGCGGGAGGCGGTGCTGACCAGGCTCGATGCCGGCGGCACCGCGCGGGCGGTGTGGATCGAGTTCGACGTCGCCGTGCACAAGAAGGCCTGGGAAGCGGGCGGTGGCGCCGACGAGTACGTGGTCCACGGCAGCGAGCTGATCGCGGCGAGCGCCGGCTGGCACGCCGTGGCCGCGGCGATCTCGGCGGATCGCACGCCGCGTCCGGGCTCGTCGTTCGGCCCGCTGGCGGGTGCGACCGCGGCGGGGCCGTTGACCGAGAAGCTGCGGGTCGAGCTCGCGAAGCAGTCGATCGAGATCGAGGCGGTGCGCGAAGCCCACGGCGATGGCTGGGGGGTCGTGCAGGCGCTGGTCGACACGCCGCGCGCGAAGGGCTTGCCGCTCCGAGCGGCCGCCATGCTCATCGCCGTGCCGGACGATCACGTGGTCGGGGTCCACAGCTACGGCCTGTAGCGCATCGACCTCGGGGATCGGCGCTCTATTTTCAGCTAATTACGTGAGATTCGGCGGGGTCGATCCGCGCCATCGTGGCGTTGCGGATGTTACCCGGGCGCAACCGGTGGACGGGTGTGAGGTTGGGCCGCGCGCTAGGATACGGCATGCGGAAGCTTGGCTGGATCGTCGCGCTCGTGCTGGTTGCCCCCGTGGCGTGCTCGAAGGACAAGCCGCCGGCGGCCGACAAGGAGCCGGCGAGCGTGGTCGAGAAGGCGGCAGGCTCGGACCAGCCAAAGGCCGAGAAGGAGCACCACCGCAAGCATGAGGACCGGCGGGACCCGACGATCGACAACCCACCGCCGCTCAAGCTGGAGGTGAAGGTCGGAGGAAAATCGGCGAGCTGGCAGCAGGTCGACTTCGACAAGGTCGCGAAGTACACCAAGGGCAGCGATGGCGATGCGCGCGATGTGTGGTCGATGCGCGAGCTGGTGCATCAGCTGGTGGGGCCGAACGCGCGGGTGACCGCGATCGCCGGCGAGGAGGGCAGCCACGCGGTGATCGCTCCGGCGGAGTGGAACGACGCGACGAAGACGCCGCTACTGCATACGACGCGACGCGGGACGCTCAAGTTCCGGTGGGCCGATGCGGATGGCAAGTGGGGCGAGACCGCCGTCAAGGACGTCACCAAGATCGAGGTTGCACCGTAGGGGACCGAGAAGACCGAGGTCGCGCCATAGTCGGGTTGGGGCGATTGGCCTACGATGGATGGCGATGGATGGCATGGAGGCGAACCTCGCGACGCTGCTGGTGGTGTGCCCGGATCGCAAGGGGATCGTGGCGTTCCTGGCGCAGCTGCTGTTCGGCCATGGCGCGAACATCCTCGATTCGGATCAGCATAGCGATCCGGTCGCCGGGATGTTCTTTCAGCGGATCCGGTTCGATACGTCGACGTTGACGACGGACCGGCTGACGCTCGAGAACAAGCTGCGCGACGTGGGCGAGAAGTTCTCGATGACGTGGCGGATGTCGTATGGCTCGCGGGTCCGGCGGGTCGCGCTGCTGGTATCGAAGCAGGATCATTGCCTGTATGATCTGTTGATCCGGCATCGCGCCGGCGAGCTGCCGTGCGAGATCGCGATGGTGATCTCGAACCACGGCAACGCGGCGCCGATCGCGAAGCACTTCGACGTACCGTTTCATCACCTGCCGGTGACGCCGGAGACCAAGGGCCAGCAGGAGGTCGCGATCGCCGAGCTGATCGAGATGAGCAACGTGGATCTGGTGGTGCTCGCGCGCTACATGCAGATCCTGTCGCCCGAGCTGGTGGCGCGGTTCCCGATGCAGATCATCAACATTCACCACTCGTTCTTGCCGGCGTTCGTCGGCGCGAACCCGTATCGCCAGGCGTTCGAGAAGGGCGTGAAGCTGATCGGCGCGACGAGCCACTACGTGACCGCGGATCTCGATCAGGGGCCGATCATCGAGCAGGAGACGATCCGGGTCTCGCACCGCGACTCGGTCGACGACCTGGTGCGCAAGGGCCGCGACCTGGAGAAGACGGTGCTCGCGAACGCGGTGCGCTGGCACCTGCAGGATCGCGTGCTGGTCTACGCCGGCAAGACCGTGGTGTTCGAATAGCATCCCGGTCAGGCGATCACTTCGGCAGTAACATGACGATGTTCTCGACCCGCGCGCCGTGGATCGGGGCGACGTGGTCGGCGGTGCTGTGGGGCCTGGCGTCGGTGAACAAGCCAACGCCGAGGGTCGCGCCGCGCCAGGTCTGGATCGGCTGGCCGGTGCGCTTGTCGCCGAGCACCCAGGCCGGGTTGCCGGTGAAGTCGCCGGGCAGGAACGCGATCGGCTCGGCGAGGTCGAGCTCGTGGGCGAGCCGCTCGGCGTCGGCGACCACGCCCGGCTTGAGCCGGAGCTGGAGCGAGACCTCGCCGTTGGACCGCGGGTGGTGCTCGAGCGTGAACAGCGTGTGATCGGGATCGACGCGCGCCAGCGAGCCATCGAGGTCGCGCGGGCCGCCCGGTGGGCCGACCAGCGCCTCGACGAGGAACTGCTTGATCTTCTGCTCGATCGTCGGCGGTCGCGGCACGCCGCGCGGGTCCGGCCACGCGGCGCCGAGCGCGTCGGCCTGGGCGCGGGTGATCGCGATGAACCGCACGCCCGACGGCGCACCGCCGGCCTCGGCGAGGATGCGCGTGGTGCCGTCCTTGTCGTGCAGCACCCAGTGGGTCGAGCCGCCCGGCGGGCCACCCTGCCCCGGCCTGGGCGCAAAGGTCTCGGGGATCGCGCGCAGCGCAGCGAGCAGCGGCGCGAGCTCGGCGTCATCGAGCTTGCGGTGGCTCACCAGCCGGCCGCCCTGGTTCTCGAGGGTAACGTGATCGACCAGGTCGACGGTGCGGGTCGGCTGCACGCCGTTACTGGCGTAGGACTCGACGCTGATCGCGGTGACCTTGGCGGTGAGCACCGAGGCCGGCTCGGCAGTCGCAAGCGCCGGCCACGCGCACAGGGCGATCAAACAGATCCGGACATAGCTTCGTAGGTGCATGGCTCCCTGCCCGAGAGTGGCAGCCGCGCGGCCGGGTTTGCACGAAATCGCGGCCGCCGGCGTTCGAGGTCGCCGCCGCCGAGAT
The DNA here is from genome assembly GCA_036271215.1 of Kofleriaceae bacterium. Taxonomy (GTDB): domain Bacteria; phylum Myxococcota_A; class Polyangia; order Haliangiales; family Haliangiaceae; genus JABFXX01. The sequence goes on from DATBBB010000225.1 coordinate 5,527, forward strand.
CTGCGCGATTGTGTGCAAGGCGCCCCGGACCGCTGCCACCATGGACGAGGAGACCGCATGTCTCCCGGGAGGACTGGATGCGCGTAGCAGGATTTGTTTGGTTGCCGGTGGTTGCGATGCTCGCCGCGGGAGCCGCCCCGCGGTCGGCCCGCGCCGGGATCGTCGAGGTCCGCGGCGTCGAGCTGACCATCCCCGATGGCTGGACGCAGTCCGCCAAGGGCGGCGCGACGATGCTGGCGTCGCCCAAGACCAAGGGCCGCGTGATCGAGGTGATCGATCTGCCGAAGATGCCGGAGGCAACGCCCGCCGCGCTCGAGCACGTGCTCGGCAACGCGGGCAAGCTGGCGATCTCGGCCGCCGGCCAGGGCGACCGCGCCGGCACCAAGGTCATCGCCGCGCAGGGCACGTTCGTGACGCCGAAGGCGAGCGTGCAGATCCACCTCGCGATCTTCCCGGTCCAGACCCACGCGGTCATGATCATGTCGTTCGTCGGCGCCGATCAGGATCCGGTGATCGGCAAGGCCAACGACGACATCCTGGCATCGGCGCGGATCGCCGGACCACGGCTGTCGGTTGTGTACACGGCGCCGACCACCAAGGGCGTCACCGGCGCCTCGCCGAAGTTCGTCAAGTTCGTGACCCTGCTGGCGCCCAAGCTCGACGCGCTGTTCCGGTTCCCGCGGCCGCTGCCGATCAAGATCGAGGAGTGCGGCACGGTCAACGCGTTCTACTCGCCGGCCGATCACTCGATCCGGGTCTGCCACGAGCTGTTCGACTTCCTCGATCGGCTGTTCGCCGGCGCCGGGTTCGACGCCCAGAACACCGCCGAGACCACCCAGTACACCGTGATCTTCGCGTTCTTCCACGAGTTCGGCCACGCGCTGGTCGGCGAGCTCGGCCTGCCGATCGTCGGCAAGGGCGAGGACGCGGCCGACGAGGTCGCGACGATCTTCCTCGCCGGCAACGAGTTCGGCCAGAAGGTCGCGATGGCGGCGGCGACCTGGTTCAGCGTGATGTCGGCGCACAAGCAGCACGCCAACTTCGCCGACGAGCACTCGCTCGATCAGCAGCGCGTGGTGTCGATCGTCTGCCTGCTGTACGGCGCCGACAAGAAGTACAGCCAGCTCGCGACCAAGCTCGAGATGACGCCGGACCGGCTCGCCAAGTGCAACCGCGACTGGATCGACCGCAACAAGGCGTGGGACAAGCTGCTCGCGCCGTACTTCGTGGCGCAGAACAAGCCGAAGAAGGCCTGACCGACCAGCGCCCGGCGAGCGCCCGACCAGCGCCCGACCAGCGCCCGACCAGCGCCCGACCAGCACCAGCGCCGCGGCGCTACGGCTGGTTGTCGACCCGGGCCTCGATCACGGCCTGGATCGACGGATCGACATCGGACAGGAAGTCGTAGCCGGTCATCGCCTCGATCGTGTCGACCGAGACCCGGAAGTTGTGCCAGTCATCGGTCTTGTTGATCAGGCCGTTGTCGTTGGGCATCAGCACGGCGATCACGCGGGTGCTGGTGGTGACCGACGACACGCCCTGGCCGACCGCGTCGAGCACGACGATGACCTTGAAGGTCTCGTCGGGGACGACCATGTTGGCGCCGACCAGCTTGGACGTCGCGCTGAACGTGCCGCCCGAGATGATGAACAGCTCCTTGCCGGTGCCCGCGAGGCTGCGCGCGTAGTTCTCGAGGTCGGCCCACGGGCCCTCGTTGTTGTTGGCCGCCTGCGGCACCATGTTGGTCAGGTAGAACGTCTGCATGTTCGACGCGGCGTCGAGCGTCCGATCGGCGGACGGGCACATGTGGCCGCGCTCGTAGCCGCTGCCGCTGTAGTCGGCGAGCGAGGCCTGGGGCTCGGTGATCGGGAACGTGTCGTCGGGGCGGTAGTCGTCCTGGCGATCGGTCGACCCGAGGTACGAGGTGTTGAGCTCCCAGCTGACCCAGTTGGGGACCTTGCGCGTGGCGTTGTACGACACGACGTACAGCGGCTTGACCGACACGAAGTAGTCGCTCGGCGCCGTCGTGGTGATCGAGCCCGGGATGCCGAGCGTGGTGTGCACGCTGAGCGCGGCGCCGTTCGAGCCGCCACCGCCGCCGCCGAACCCGGGGAACATCGCGATGCCCGAGATCGCCGCGCCCTGCAGGTCGGTGACCGTGCGCGCGATCGTCGTGGTGTACGGCGTGGCGCCGACCTGCGCGGTCGTCGTGATCGTGATCGTGCGGCCCGACACCGCGGCGCGGGTCGCGACCAGGCCGCCGTTGAACGTGAACTGCGAGCCGTCGGCCCGCACGCTGCCGGGCAGGATGTTGCGGCTGAGCGTCAGCACGAGCGTCGTCGCCGAGGTCGCGTTCACGCTCATCACGGTCGGCGCCGGGCAGTTGTGGAGCTGGATGTCCGAGGCGTTGAACGCCGCGATCTGAGCCTGGGTGTTGAACTGGCCCATCGGCACGCGGCTCACCGTGAACTGGCAGGTCCCCACCATGTCGATCGCATCGATCACCGTCACCGGCATGCGGAGCTGGAAGTTCGGATCGATCGCGATCCCGGCGGTGCTGATCGTCGCGCGCTCGAACCCGGTGCCACCGCTCGACGGCGCGGCGGTCAACGTGCCGGTGATCGTGACCAGCTCGCTGTCGTAGTGATCGATCGCGGTGACCACGTCGGTCGCCGCCGAGAGATCCTGGGTCAACGCGCCGACGTCGGCGCCGGTCGCCGAGCGGGCATAGCTCGCGATCGCCATCGCGCGCGGCTGGCGCGACACGGTGTGCTTCGAGGTGATCGTGAAGCTGACAACGTCGCCGACCGCCGCCGGCGGGGTCAACGTCGCGGGATCGACCGCAACGAACAGCGCCGCGCCCGCACGGGTCGCCTGGATCGTGAAGCCCGCCGGGTCGCTCGTGACGCTACCGATCTGCGGCTTCAGGTACGTGACGGTCGCACTGTGGATGCCGAGCGCGAGGCCATCCCCATCGGCCGCCGCGATCGCACCGGCGATGCCATCGGGCCCCGGCGGATCGGGCTGGTTCGAGCCGGCGTCGATCCTGGGCCCGGCATCCGCGCCATCGGG
>DATBBB010000226.1:0-5327 GCA_036271215.1 Kofleriaceae bacterium
CGAATGCTTCGTCCACCCGCGATACGTAGAGGTGGAGCGCCACCGGCGTACCGCCCAGCGTCGTCGGCGAAAATGCTTTCTGCTCGGGGAACTCATCGAGCACGAACAGTCGTGTCTCGCCCAGGAGCAACTCGGCGAACATGATGCGGCGTCCATCGGGCGCCAGGGTGCGAAACGTCTCGCGGGTGCCGAGGGCGCGCGCGTAGAGCTCGATCGCGCCCGCAGCGTCGGACACGACAAGATGTGGGGTCAGGATCGGCGCTGCTTCCGGAATCGGACGAACACTCATGGGGTTGCTCCTCGTCGCCGAGACGTGGGTTGCGAATCGAGCAAACCGCGACGCCGCGCGGCGCGCACCAGGACGGCGAGGCGTCCGGCCTCCGCGCACGCGACCCGGCGCCCGAACGCGGTCAGCCGGTATTGCCTGCGATCGTCGTTGGCAGGCGCTGACTCCGAGACTTCATCGATCAAGCCGTCATCGAGCAGGCGCTGGATCGATCGATAGAGCGTGCCTGGCCCCAGGTGCACGAGCCGATCGGTCAGCTCTGCCACCTGCTGCATGATCGCGTAGCCGTGGGTGGCCCCGTCCGCGAGCACGAGCAGGATGTGAAACGCCGCCGGTGTGAGCGGGAGCAAGTCCTCGATCGCGGCAGTGCGAGCGGCCGGCTTGTCCGTCATGGATATATCCATGATGGATATATGAGGCGATCCCGGATGTCAACCACGCGACAGCGCGGCGGCGCGGATCCGTTGTGGCTCGCAAGCGGCGGGCGGCCGCCTCGCGGCGCGAGCTCGCTCGCGGTGCTAGGAAGGATCTTGCCGGCCTGCTAGGCTGCCTCACCGTGTGGCGCGTGATCTTCATCTTCGTTGCGGTGCTCGTCGTGGCCAACACGACAGGGCTGCTCCCCGAAGGTGACGATACCGAGTGCGCCGACCGTGACGAGGGCAAGCAGTGTCCTCCGACGTGCCCGACCTGCACGTGTGCGTGGCATTCGTTAAAGTCGGCGCCGACGCAGGTCATCGAGCTGACGCCGATCGAGCTGACCAGCCGCGCGGTGGAGCTTCCGCCACCCAGCGGTACCGATGGCCGGATCGCGCCCGCGCCGGTGACCCGTCCTCCGATCGCCTGAGCTGACTCCCATCCCGGAACAGCTTTGGACGCGGGCATCGCGAGGTGCCCGAGGAGGACATCCGTGTACAAGACGACCACGGCGCTCGCCGTTGTCGGGACCTTGGGTCTCGCAACGCCGACGCGCGCAGAACCGATCACGATCGATCAAGCCCTGGAGCGCGCGGCCCATCGACCGAGCGTGCAACTCGCGTCACTCGATCTCGACGCGGCCCATGCACACGCGCGGGGCGCCGCGCTATCGACGCACAACCCCGAGCTGTCCGGTGGCGCCGGTCCGCAGTTTGGATCCGGCGCGACACAGCTTCAGGTTCAGCTCGCGCTGTCGCAGACCCTCGAGCTGGGGGGCAAGCGCGCCGCGCGCATCCAGCTCGCCGAGACTGAGACGCGCGACGCCGAGCTGGCGAAGCGAGGCGAGGTGTTGCGTGCCCGCGTCGAGACCTGGCGCGCATTCGAGCGCGCGCTCGTGCTGCAAGATCGGCTCGCGACCCGGCGCGAGGTCGAGAAGCTGGCGACCGCGCTCGCGGCGGCGATGCAGAAAGGCGCGCAAGCCGGCGGGACGACCAAGCTTCGCGTCAATGTCGTGATCGCCGAGGTCGGTCGCGCCGCCCAGGAGCGGATCACCGCCGAGGCCGAGTACGCTTCGGCTCGCGCGGCGCTCGCCGGCGCGATCGGAGCCGGCCCGCAAGACCAGGTCGATCCGGTCGGGAGTCCGGCCGATGCGCCGGTGCTCCCGGCGAGCAGCGACGCGCTGGTCGTCCAGGCGTTGCGCGATCATCCGTTGATCGCCAGGACGGACAACGCGCAGGCCGCTGCGCGAGCCAAGGTGGTGGACGCGGATGCGCGTGGCAGCGTCGATATCACGCTCGGGGTGGGCTATGCGTATGCGCCCGATCCAGAGGGCGCGCACGCGATCGTCGGTACGTTCTCGGTCCCGCTCGCGCTGCGCAATCGCAACCAGGGCGAGCGGGAGGCGGCGCAGATCGGCATGCGACGCGCCGAGGTCGAGCGCGCGTACGAACGCGTGGAGGTCGAGCGCGCGGTCCGGATCGCGAGCGAGAACTACCAGCGCGCCCGCGACGCGGTCGCCGGGTTTGATCGGAGCGTCACCGAACGACTCGACGACAACCTGGCGGCTGCACAGGACGCGTTCGCGAACGGCGGCCTCGGCTTCGTCGAGCTCACGATGACACAGCGCGATCTGATCGCGTCGCGGATCGCGTTCCTCGATGCGCAGCTCGTGCTCGTCGATGCCTGGGCCGAGCTCGCGCTCGCCGCCGCGATCGAGGTGAAGCCATGAAGGCCGTCCTGTGGATCTTCGCGCTCGCGGCGTGCGGCAAGGGTGCGCCTGCCGGTGACGAAGCGAAGCCCGAGGCCGTCGACAAGGCGGGAGCCTCTCAGCGGATCACGATCTCCGAGCGCGTCGCCAAGGACGCCGGGCTCGTGGTCGCACCGGTCGAGATGGCCGCGTTGCCGGCCACGGTCGAGCTGATCGGCGAGGTCGCGGCCGATCCGGATCGGATGGCGCAGGTGCCGGTCCGGGTCGCGGGTCGCCTCGTCGAGGTGAAGTTCCAGGAAGGCCAGCGGGTCGCCGCCGGCGACGTGCTCGCATCGATCGAGTCGGGCGAGGTCGCGCGCGTGCGCGCCGAGCTGACGTCGACGACCACTCGGGCGGAGGCCGCGCACCAGCGCGTCGAGCGCCTGACCAAGCTCGTCGAGACGGGAACGGCGTCCGCACAAGATCTCGAGACCGCGCGGGCCGAGGCCGGCGTGCTCGACGCGGAGGTCGCCGCAGCACGGCAGATGCTCGCGAGCATCGGTGGGGGCGGCGGCGGGACCGCGCGCTTGCAGATCCGTGCGCCGTTCGCGGGGGTGGTGATGAAGCGCGACGGCGTGGTCGGCCAGCCCGTGGCCGCCGATCACGTCGTGGCCGAGCTCATCGACCTCGACCACGCGCTGTTCCTCGCGAGGCTGTTCGAGCACGATCTCGCCCGCGTCCACGACGGCGCCGCCGCCGAGGTTCGGCTCGATGCCTATCCGGAGGTCACGTTCGCCGGCAAGGTCGTCACGATCGGCCGCCAGGTCGAGCCGATCTCGCGCGCCGTGCTGGCGCGGATCGCGATCGACGACAAAGACGCGCGGTTGAAAATCGGGCTGTTCGGCGCGGCCGTGGTCGTGATCCCGGATCCGGCGACGATGCCGCCGCTCCCGGTCGTGCCGGCGTCGGCGGTGACCCAGATCGAAGAGCACCCGGTCGTGTTCGTCGAGGTCGGGGTGCGCGCGTTCGAATCGCGACCGGTCGAGCTCGGCCACACGGTGAACGGCAAGGTCGAGATCGTCAAGGGGCTCAAGGCCGGCGACCGGGTCGCGACCGGCGCGCTGTTCACGCTCAAGAGCCTCGCGCTCAAGTCGACGTTCGGGGAGGAGGATTGAAATGGCGCTCATCAAAGCTATCCTCGGCTGGTCGCTGCGCAATCGGATGCTGGTGATCCTCGGGTTCGTCGTGCTGATCGGGTTCGGCGTGCGCGCGACGTTGCGCCTGCCGATCGATGCGGTGCCCGACGTCACGAACGTCCAGATCCAGATCATCACCACCGCACCGGCGCTGTCGCCGGTCGAGGTCGAGCAGTACGTCTCGGTGCCGGTCGAGCGGGCGATGGCGGGCATCCCGCGGACGACCGAGATCCGGTCGCTCTCGAAGTACGGCGTCTCGGTCGTCACGATCGCGTTCGAGGATGGCACCGACATCTACTTCGCGCGCCAGCTCGTCGCCGAGCGGATGCGCGACGCCGAGGACGCGGTGCCCCGCGAGTACGGCACGCCCGAGATGGGGCCGATCTCGACCGGGCTCGGCGAGATCTATCAGTTCGTCGTGCGCGGCGCCGACAAGTCGCCGCGCGAGCTGAAGGAAACCCTCGACTGGTACATCGCGCCGCAGCTCCGCACGGTGCCGGGCGTGGTCGAGGTCAACAGCTTCGGCGGCGAGACCAAGCAATACGCGGTCGCGCTCGACCCGCGACGACTCCAGGCATCCGGGATCAGCATCGCCGATGTGGTGGCCGCGATCGAGCAGTCGAACGGCAACGCCGGCGGCGGCTACCTGGAGCACGGCCGCGAGCAGCTCGTCGTCGGCTCGCTGGGCTTGATCCAGTCGGTCGACGATCTCCGCACCGTGGTCGTCGGCACCAGCGGCGACGGCGTGCCGATCACGATCGGCCGGGTCGCGAGCCGGGTCGGGCTCGGCTCGGCGCTGCGTCGTGGCGCGGCCTCGATCGACGGCCAGGGCGAGGTCACCGTCGGTGTGGTCATGATGTTGATGGGCGCCAACTCGCGCACCGTGACCGAGGCGGTCAAGGCGAAGATGGCCGAGCTCGCGCCGTCGCTGCCGCGCGGGACACGGATCGAGCCGTTCTACGACCGGTCCGCGCTGGTCGATCGTACGATCCGGACGGTCGCCAGGAACCTCGCGGAGGGCGCCATGCTCGTGGTGCTCGTCCTGGTGATCCTGCTCGGCAACCTGCGGGCCGGCGCGATCGTCGCGCTCGTGATCCCGCTCGCGATGCTGTTCGCGCTCCTGCTGATGAATGGGATCGGTGCCTCGGGAAACCTGATGAGCCTGGGGGCGATCGACTTCGGGCTGATCGTCGATGGCGCGGTGATCGTGGTCGAGAACGCCGTCCGCCGGCTCGCGGAGGCCAGGCATCACGCAAACCGCGCGCTGACCGGCGACGAGCGCACGAAGATCGTCGAGGCCGCGTCGGCCGAGATGCTGTCGGCGAGCCTGTTCGGTCAGCTGATCATCGCCATCGTCTACATCCCGATCCTCGGGCTCGGCGGGATCGAAGGCAAGCTGTTCCATCCGATGGCGACCACCGTGCTGTTCGCGCTCGGCGGCGCGTTCCTCGCGACCGTCACGCTGGTCCCCGTGCTTGCGAGCCTGGTGCTGCGCGGGGGCGACAAGCGCGACACGCTGGTGATGCGCGCGATGAACCGGCTATACCACCCGGCGCTGTCGGGGGTGATGCGGCGGCGTGTGGTGGCGCTGACCTGCGGGGTCGCGGTGCTCGCCGTCGCGGTGCTGGTAGGCCGGCAGGTCGGCGCGGAGTTCGTCCCCAAGCTCGATGAAGGCGACATCCTCGTCGAGGCCCGGCGGCTGCCCGGCGTCGCGCTCTCCGAGTCGATCGCGACCGATCAGCGG
>DATBBB010000227.1:0-15583 GCA_036271215.1 Kofleriaceae bacterium
CGTTGCGGCCCCAGCACCACACCGAGTGGTCGGCGCCGATCGCGCAGGTGTGCTCGCCGCCGCCCGAGATCGCGGTGAGCTTGGGCAGGCTCATCGCGGTGACCTCGACCGGCGACACGCGATCGGTGGTCGAGCCGTCGCCGAGCTCGCCGTGGCTGTTGCGGCCCCAGCACCACGCGGTGCCGTCGCTGCGGATCGCGCACGCGTGGTTGTCGCCGGTCGCCACCGCGGTCGCGCAGGTCGCCGGGGTGGGCCCGTCGGGCAGACAGCGCTGGTCGACGCAGGTGTAGCCACCCGGGCACACCCCGTTGTCCTGGCATGCGTAGGTCGTGCCGTGGTAGTCGGCCGACAGCGAGCACGCACCCAGCGCGAGCAGCGCGCAGAGAAGTCCGTAGCGCATCACAGGTTGCCTCCAAAAACGAACGCGGCGCCGCCGGGCAGCGGCACCGCGGCGACGTGGGTCTCGAGGTGGTCGCGCGGGATCGCGAGATAGAACACACCCGCGGTGAGCGCGAGCGCGCCGGTGATCCCGAGCCCGATGTTGGTGAGCAGCGCATCGCGGTGGCCGCGATCCTCGACCGTCTTGGCGTCGGAGAAGTTGTGGAACGCGCTCTGCGCGTTGAGCCGATCGAGCTCGTTGGCGTCGGAGTGGGTCTGCCACGCGAAGTAGCCGGCCGCGCCGACGAACACCACCGCGCCCGCCGCGTACGGCCACCACTGCAGGTAGATCGGCCGCGGCGCCGCCGGCACGATCCGCGTGGTCACCGGGCGCGCCGCCGGCTTGGCCGCGACCACCGGCTTGGCCTCGCCGATGATCACGATCGGGACCTCGGTCGAGCCGAGCTCGACCAGGTGGTTGCCGTGCGCATCGACCGCCGCGACCCGCGCGTCGATCCGGGCGCCGGCCGGCAGCGCGATCTCGGTCCGCCCCTCCGCCGCGACGTCCTTGACCTGCTCGGGGCCGCCGTCGATCGAGAACACGACGTGCGCCTTGGCCACCATGTTCAACGGATCGCTGGCCCGGACCAGCGTGATCGCCGGCGGGGTCGCGCGGGTCTCGACCTTGACCTCGAGCCGGTCGTGGTTGGTGAAGTACTTCGCCGCGGCGTCGAACGGCCGGGTGATCTTCGGCGACGTCCCCGCCGGCAACGTCGCCTTGGGCGACACCGCGAGCAGCTGGGTGAACGCCTCGGTCGCCGCCTTCGGATCGCCCAGCGCGGCGGCGACGATCCCCGACAGCCGGTACAGCTCCGCGGTCTCGTCGGGCCCGAGCCCGCCGGCGTCGCGCGCGGTCGCCAGCTGGGTGCGCGCAGATCCATAATCGGACTCGGCCACTGACTTGCGCGCCAGCGCGAGCGAGTCATCGGCCCGGACCACTCCCTCGGTCAGGAGGGACAGAACGCATAGCAGGAGTAAGCCCCCCCGAAACATGGCCGGCACACTACCACTCTGCGCTCCCGCGCAAGCGTGATCTGGCTACCACGCGATACGATTCGGAGGGGCGGTCTTGCCCGACTCGATCGAGATCCGAACATCGCGCGACGCCCCCGACGGTGCGACGGCGTGGACGTTGTGGCGGCCCGGTGGCAGGGAAAGTCTGACCAGCGGGGTCTCCCCGTAGTTCTTGCCGTCAATGTAGATAACGGCATACACCGGTGCAGAGTCGATCGTGATGAAGCCCGGCGGGCCGCTGGACGACGGGGTACCGGACGACGCCGCCGCGGTCGCCCCGCCCGACGCCGTGCCCGACGCCGCGTTCGACGAACCCGCCGGGCGTTTGCCGGACGACGCGGCCACGTGGACCTCGGCCGGCGGGGCATGGGCCGGTGGTGCATCGGGCGGTGGTGCATCGATCCGCGGCGCGTCGATCGGCGGCAGGCTGGAGACCTGGCTGATCGTGACCGCCACGGCCGGCGCGGCATCCATGGGCACCCCGGTGGGAACCCCGGCGGGCACCCCGGTGGGCACCCCGACTGCCCCCGCAGGCCCCGGAGGCGTCTGGCCACCGGCGGGTGCCTGGCCGACGGACCCTGGCTCCGTGGTCTTCGCCACCGGCGCCGGCGGGTGCGCCACCCGGGTGTAGACATATGCCCCGGCGCCGCCGACCGCGAGCGCGACCGCGGCGATCACCAGCGGCCGCCACGATCGCCGGAGCTGCGGCACCGGGATCTGCGCCGAGACCTGCGACGAGACCTGCGACGACGGTAGCGGGATCCGCGCCGGGACCGGCGTGGCGACCGGCGACGCGAGCTGCGCCGAGACCCGGCCCGAGACCTGGCCCGAGACCTGGCCCGAGACCTGCGATGACGGCGCGGCGACCGGTGTGCCCCCCGTGGTCCGCCGCCGCGCCGGGATCTCCGACGAGGTCAGGGCCGACGTCGGCGTGCTCAGCATCGCGCTGCCGTGGCCGAGCCGCGGCCCGCGCTCGAGGTCGAGATCGAACGCCCCGCCCTCGCGCGCCACCCGGATCAGCGCCGCCTGCTCGCCGAGCTCGGCGGGGAACGCGCGCGCGATCTCCTCGCTGATCGCCGAGCCCGACAGCGGCTGGACCGCCGCCGCGATCGCCTCGCCGAGCACGCGCGCCGTGGGATAGCGTTGCTCGCGGTCGCGCGCCAGCGCGGTGCGGATCACCGCCGACAGCGCCGGCGGCACATCGGACCGCAGCGCCGCGACGTCGTCGATCGGATCGCCCGTGATCGCCTGGAACGTCAGGAAGTCGGTGTCGCGCCGGAACAGGTGGCGGCGCATCAAGGTCTCCCACATCACGATCCCGAGCGCGAAGACATCGGTGCGGCGGTCGACCCGCTCGCCGCGCAGCTGCTCGGGCGCCATGTACGCGTACGTGCCCTTGACCGCGCCGGTGCTGGTCCGCACCGTGGCGTCCTGGATCTTCGCGATCCCGAAGTCGAGGACCTTGACCACGCCGTCGACGGTGACGAACAGGTTCTGCGGCGAGATATCGCGGTGCACGACCTCCATCTCGCTGCCGTCGGTGTTCTTCAGCTGGTGCGCGTGGTGCAAGCCCTCACAGGCCTGCACGGCGATCCCGGCGACCAGCCGCGGGTCGGGCATCTCGCCGTAAAAGTCGGGCCGCCGGAAGCACGCGAGCGGCACGCCCTCGAGGTACTCCATCGCGAGGTAGTAGCTGCTCTCGATCTCGCCGAGCTCGAACACCTGGCAGACGTTGGGGTGCGAGATCCGCGCGGCGATCCGCGCCTCATCGAGGAACATCGCCACGAACTGCTTGTCGCGCGCGAGGTGCGGCAGGATCCGCTTGATGCAAACCAGCTTCTCGAACCCGGCGACCCCGGTCAGCCGCGCCAGGAAGATCTCGGCCATGCCCCCGGTCGCAAGTCGGGCGACCAGGTTGTACTTCCCGAACTGGGTTCCGTCCGCCGTCGCCGGCGCCGAGGGCATCGGGGCAGCATAACCCCAACTACAGGCCGATCCAGTAGTTTGCCTTGATCATCAGGATGTTCTCGCTGGCAACCGTCGTCAGGTCCGCCAGGTCGCGGCCGAACCGCAGGTGGCCGTCGTCGAGCGTGTCGCTGGTCTGGCCGTGGCTCCAGATCGCGAACACCGTGGACCCCGGCAGGTACTCCCAGCGCAGCACCACCGTCGACCGCAGCTGGCGGAAGTCGAAGTCGGGCTGATCGAAGCTGAACGCCGCGCCCGAGCGGTGGACCTGATACGCGCCGTCGACCCGCTGGGCCTCCGCCGGGGTCAGGACGTGAAACCGGTCGGCGTAGCGCTCCGCCCCGGGGTGGTCGACGTCCTTGAGCTCGTCGTAGTGGCCCGACGCGATGTACGGCTGGGCGTAGGCCTGCAGCGCCAGGTGGGGCGAGAACGTCCAGTTGGCGCGCAGCGTCATCGAGACGTCGGTCTCGTGGATCTTGCCGAACAGGTAGTGCAGCTGGCCCGTCATGTCGGGCTCCTGGTCGATGTACTGCATCGGATCGCGCCGCGCGTAGATGCCGGGGCCGACGAACAGATCGAGGTTGGACTTGGCCTGGATCGTCGCGCCGAGATCGATCCCGCCCTCGAGCTCGCCCGACGCGGCGACGTGCGAGCCGTAGCCGTTGAAGCTGAACCACAGCGACTTGCGATTGTCGGTCTGCAGGTACACGTAGTTCGACATCTCGGGGTCGTAGCGCAGCGCCCGGCCGCCGCGCAGCGCGCTGATACCCCACTTGTTGCGATAGAAGCTGCCGCCGGCGTTCATGCTCCAGTAGTTCGCGAACTGGATGTTGCCGTTGTACTCGAAGCCGTAGTCGGTGACCCGCGGCTCGAGGGTCTGGGTCCAGTACACGTCGTCGCTGGTGCCCCAGTTGAGCACGTGCTCGCTCGGCGTGTCCTCGTGGTACTGGACCAGGAAGAACGGCGAGAGCCGATCGGAGCTCAGCTGGAACCCGGCGTCGTTGAGCTCGAGGCCCGCGGTCCGCAGATCGCCGCCGATGCCGAACCGCCAGTGCTTGGTGTCGCCGAGCTCGCCGACCAGCCACTTGGCCGCGAGCCCCGACATGCTGGTGCGCGTCGGATCGAAGTGGTGATCGGTCGCGTCGGGCCGCTGGAAGTAGTGCACGCTGTCCTCCTGGGTCTCGGCGATCGCCGCCGGCGTGCCGTGGACCCAGCTGCCCATCACGTTGACGTTCGACGTCCACGCGTTGTCGGCCCACCGGTTCTGCAGCTGCAGCCCGCTGGTGTACGCCTGATCGTGGATCAGATCGCGCAGCCCCGGATCATCGAGCCGGCGGTCGACCGCGGTCGCCGACACGCCGACCGAGGTCTTGCCCTCGTCGAAGTCGTGCTTGACGCGCGCGATCGCGGTGTTGGTCAGCGCCGCGACCGCGAGATCGCTGCGGGTCGCCGGGGCGTCGGGCGTGCCGGCGGTCGCCAGCTCGGTGGTGCCGCCGCCGGTCACCGCGTCGAGCACGCCGACCGACCAGCCCGACGCGGTCTTGCCGGTCAGCTTGGCGGCGCCGTAGATCGTCGTCGAGTCCGGCGCCTTGATGAAGTCGTAGCTGACGTCGGGCACCGCGGGCGCGGCGCCGATCCGCCGGCTGTAGAACGCGCCCTCGACGCTATTGTCGCTGTTGCCGATCTGCAGCTTGAACAGGTCGGCGCCCTCGAGGAAGAACGGCCGCTTCTCGGCGAAGAACAGCTCGCTCGCCGAGAGGTTGATCTTCGAGGGGTCGGCCTCGACCTGGCCGAAGTCGGGGTTGATCGTCGCCGACAAGGTGAACGCCGGGCCCAGGCCGTACTTGAGATCGAGCCCGACGTTGCGCTTCCAGTTGTACGGCTGGTTCAGCGGATCGCCGGCGTCGACCGGCATGCGGTCGAGCCCGCCGGTCGCGTAGGGCAGGAGCTCGAGCCGCGGCCGGACCGGCAGGTGATCGATGCCGTCGACCACGCCGAACTTGCTGACGATCTGCGGCGTCGAGCGCGGCCACGGCGACCACGCGTCCTGCTCGCCGGTGCGGCCGACCGCGCGCACGACCTGCAGGCCCCACTCCTGGGCCTCGCTGCGCGCGAACCGCAGCTGGCTGAGCGGGATCCGGTACTCCGCGGTCCACCCGGTCGCGGTCACCGCGACGTCGCCGGTCCACACCGCGTCCCACGTGTCGTCCTGGTTGGTGTCGTCGGACATCAGCAGGTCGCGCTGCACGCCGGCGGCGTTGAGCTGGAACGCGTACGCGGTCCGGCGATCGTGGTAGCTGTCGAACGCGACGATCACCGCGTCGGCCGGTGCGTCGACGTCGCGCCGGGTCAGGAGGCGCTTGATCAGCTCGGGGTGCGGATCGTCGGCCCACACGCCGATGTACACCGCCTCGTCGTCGTAGAGCACCGCGAACCGGGTGGCGAGCGATGGCGGCGCGCCGTCCGTGGGGAACCGCTGGACGAACCCGGCCTGCACGGGCGCCGCGGCCCAGCCGGGCTCGTCGAGCTGGCCGTCGATCGCGATCGCGCCGGCGCGGCGGATCGCATGCGCCCGCACCGCCGCAGGTGGCGGCGATGCCGGGAGGCCGTCCGCGCGAGCCACCGCTCCGAAACACACGAGCATGGCGAGACAGGACCGGAACATGCGCAGGGGTAGAGCCTCCGGCTCGCGGGTCAGTGGACCGCGAGCCAATCCATGGTTGCAGATCTAGATTCGGCCGCAATGCGACTTGAATGCGACGCCCGGCGACCGTCGCTGCGACGGCGGTGCGACGGCGGCGTCGCTACGACGCGGCTTCGCGTTGCTCGTCGCTGTTCTTGGCGTGCTCGAGCAAGATCTGGGTCACCGAGAGCCCGAGCTCGTCGCGCCCGCCGATGTCCGCCGGCGAAAACTCGAACTGACCATCGTGCCAGTCGAGCAGTCGCATCAGGCGATCCTTGGGAACTCCATTGCCGGTCGTGGTCTCGACTTTCAAAATTTTTCCGTTCGCGATGAACACCCGCGCCAGCTCGCTGGTTCGCAGCACGAGCAACACGCCGCTCTTGCGCTCGAATTCCAGGAGCGACAACAAAGTCCCCAGCCCGATATCGACCAGGCTACCGCGCAGCCCGGGGCTCGCGGCGTGGATCGGCGCGGCGACCCGGTGGACCCGGATCACCAGCTCCTCGTCGAGGAACGGGATCGGAATGTAGTCGCGCACGCCGGCGCGGTAGGCCTCGAGCCGGCCGTGATCGTCGTCGCCGCCGGTCAGCACCAGCGGGACCGCGGACAGCATCGCGTGCTCGCTCATCGCGTACGCGAGATCGACGCCGGTCATCCCCGGCATCTCGGACGCGGCGATGATCGCCTCGGGCCGCGCGCCGATCCCGGTGTCGAGCGCCTCCATCGCGGTCGCGACCGCGTGGACCACGAACCCGGCGGCCTCGAGGCAGCGGACCATCCGGCCGCGCAACGGCGGGCTCGGCTCGGCGATGATCACGTGGGTCGTGGTCGACAGCCCCGGCACCGATCCGGGCCGGGTCTCGCCGCGCAGGGCCTCGAGGTGCTCGATCAGCTTGGCGCGCGCCGGCGTGTCGGGGCCGATCAGCTCGAGCCCGATCCCGGCGTGGCGGCCGACCGCGCGCGCGGCCTCGGGCGTCAGCACGTGGGCGATCCGGGCGTAGAGCGCGACGATCGATCCGTCGGGCAGGTGGAGCCGCAGATCGGTCTCGTCGCCGACCGGCAGCATCGCGTCGGTCCGGACGTACAGCCCGCTCAGCGATACGTCCTCGGTCTCGCCCTCGCTCGCTCCCGATCGATGGTCCAGCTCGACCCGGCAACGGCTGATCAGCCGTGGCTCCCGACCGCGTCGAACATCTGCAGACACTGCCCCGAGTCTAGCGATTTCCAGGCGTCTGAGGAAATCCGGGTAGTTAACAAACCCGGGTCCTCACGCCTCCGCGAGCCTCATCTATTGTCTCATCCGAAGAACCGGGTTATCCATGCGCCGCCGTCGTGATGTCCGGTAATTCTAGGTAGTTGTTGGTGTTGCGCGCGATCGGCGAGGCCTGGGCTCACAAAGTTTCAAGAATCTCTGAACGAACGCGCTACATCTAAAGGACAGCCATGACCCAGCTCGCACTCTCCCGCGCGGTGCTCGATCGTCTCGCCCACGTCAGCGCCGCGCGCGGCGCGCCGAGCCTCGGTGATCGGCTCGCGAGCCTCGATCGCTGGGTCCGCGCCGACCTCGCCACGTTCGAGACCGAGCTCGCGGCGATCCCGCGCGGGGCGCGCCTGGTCCACGCCGCCGCGCATCACCTGCTGGACCTCGGCGGCAAGCACTTGCGGCCGCTGTGCGTCGCGCTGACCAGCCGGTTCGGCGACGGGTTCACCGAGCAGGCGCGCGGCCTGGCGATCGCGGTCGAGCTGGTCCACAGCGCGACCCTGCTGCACGACGACGTGGTCGACGTCGCCGAGCGCCGGCGCGGCGAGCCCGCGGCGTGCGTGGTGTACGGCAACGCGGCGTCGATCTTCGCCGGCGACTGGCTCCTGGTCGCGGCGCTGCGCCGGATCGCAGCGACCGGGGTCGAGGGCGTGCTCGACCGCATGCTCGCGGTGATCGACGAGATGATCGTCGCCGAGTCGATCCAGCTCGAGCGCCGCGGCAATGTCACCGGCGCGCGCGAGGACTACTTCGCGATCGTCGAGGGCAAGACCGCCGCGCTGTTTCGCTGGGCGATGATCGCCGGGGCCCGGGTCGCCAAGCTGCCGCCGTCCGGCGAGGCGGCGCTCGAGCGGTTCGGGCTGCACCTCGGCGTCGCGTTCCAGGCGGTCGACGACGAGCTCGACTTCGCCGACGGCACCGGCAAGGACCCGCTCGCCGATCTGCGCGAGGGCAAGATCACCTATCCGCTGGTGGTCGCGCTCGAGCGCGAGCCGTCGCTGCACCCGCGGCTGACCGCGCTGCTCGCCGAGCCCGACCCCCGGCGCGACGAGCTCGCCGCGATCGCCGCGACCGTGCGCGCGACCGGGGCGCTCGCCGCGACCCGCGCGCTCGCCGAGGAGCACGTCGAGCGCGCGCTCGCGGTGCTCGACGAGTTGCCCGCCGGCCCGCCGCGCGACGCGCTGGTCACCGTGGCGCTCGCCTCGCTGGAGCGGACGTCGTGACCAAGCCCGCCACCGAGCTGGTCGCGCCGTCGCTCGGCAGCGGCGAGATGTTCGACCGGATCGCCGCGCGCTACGACACGGTCAACCGCGTGCTGTCGTTCGGGCTCGACCGCCGCTGGCGGCGCCGCACGGTCCGCGCGCTCGAGCTGGGCGCCACGCCGCGCGTGCTCGACCTCGCGACCGGCACCGGCGACCTCGCGATCGACATCGCCCGGATCCACCCCGACGCGTCGGTGATCGGGCTCGATCCGTCGCGCGAGATGCTCGCGATCGCCGAGCAGAAGATCGCGCGCGGCAAGCTCGCCGGCCGGGTCACCGTGGTCCAGGGCGACGCCCAGGCGCTGCCGTACGGCGACGGCGAGATGGACGCGACGACGATCGCGTTCGGGATCCGCAACGTGCCCGACCGGCCCAAGGCGCTGCGCGAGATGGCGCGCGTCGTGCGGCCGGGCGGCCGGATCGCGATCCTCGAGCTCGGCGAGCCGCGCCGCGGCCTGCTCGCGAAGGCCGCGCGGTTCCACACCCGCCACGTCGTGCCCCGGCTCGGCGCGCTGCTCAGCGGCGCGCGCGAGTATCGCTACCTGCAGCGCTCGATCGCCGCGTTCCCGCCGGCCGATGAGTTCGCCCGGATCATGGAGGCCGCCGGGCTGCGCATGCTCGACGCCATCCCGCTGACGTTCGGGGTGTGCACGCTGTACGTCGCGACCCCCGCGCCGCGGAGGATCGCGCCATGACCGCCGCCGCCATGCAGAGCGGCCGCGCCGAGCCCTGGGCGCCCGGGACGATCGACGCCGGGCTCGCGATCGCGGCGCGCGCCGCCGGCCTGACGTTCATCGCCGTGCCGGCGCCGCTGACCACCGCGGCCGCGACCCTCGATGCGTTCGCCGGCGTGCGCGACGAGCCGCGCGTCGCGTGGACCGCCGGCGAGCTGACCCTGGTCGGGATCGGCAGCGCCCGCGAGCTGCGCGGCACCGGCCCCGAGCGCTGGACCCAGATCGCGCGCGCGGCCCAGGGGCTCGAGATCGCCGGTGCGGTGATCGCCGGGGAGTCCGCGGGGCTCGCTCCGCTCGCGCCGCTCGGTGCACTCGGGGCGGCCCGGCCGCGCTGGATCGGCGGCGCCGCGTTTGCCCCCGGGGCGGCCGATCGCGCGCCGTGGACCGGGTTCGGGGACGCGTGGTTCGTGCTGCCGCGCTGGACCTACGTCCGCGATGGGGCGCGCGCCCAGCTCGTGCTCGCGGTCGATGCGCGCGATGCCGGCCATGCCGCGCGCTGGCGCGACGAGCTCGCGCTGCTCCACGCGGCGTTCGCCGCGGCGCGCCCGGCCCGGCCGCAGCCGGCGCTGGTCGAGCTGCAGCGCGCCAGCGCTGCCGAGTGGCACGATCAGGTGGTCGCGATCACCGACGCGATCACCGCCGGGACGTGCTCGAAGATCGTCGCGGCGCGGACCGCCACGATCGCGCTCGCCGGCGCGGTGCGCGCGGCGGACCTGCTGGCCGCGCTCGATCACCGCCACGCCGAGTGCGTGCGCGTGCTGATCCAGCCGCCGGGCGCCGGGGCGCTGATCGCGGCCACGCCGGAGCGGCTGGTCCGGCGCGACGGCGACCTGGTATGGTGCGACGCGCTCGCCGGGACCCACCGGATCGCGTCGACCGTCTCGGCCGCCTCGGCCGCGGCGGGCCATGACGACGCACCTGCAGTCCGCGACCGCGCGGTCGCCGAGGCCGGCACCCAGCTGCTCGCCAGCCTCAAGGATCGCCGCGAGCATGCGCTGGTCGTCCAGGCGATCCGCGCCGCGCTGTCGGATGGTGCCGAGGTCGATGCGCCGGCCGAGCCCGCGATCCGCGTGCTGCGCCACGTCGTCCACCTCCACACGCCGTTCCGCGCCCGGCTCCGCGCGCCGCGCCACGTGCTCGAGCTGGCGGCCCGGCTGCACCCGACGCCCGCGGTCGGCGGGACGCCGCGCGAGATCGCGATCGACTGGATCCGGTCGCGCGAGCCGGTCGCGCGCGGCTGGTACTCGGCGCCGGTCGGCTGGTTCGATCTCGACGGCAACGGCGAGCTCGCGGTCGCGATCCGGTCCGGCGTGCTCGCCGGCAACCGCGCCCACCTGTGGGCCGGCGCCGGGATCGTCGCGGGCTCGGATCCGGATCGCGAGCTGGCCGAGACCGAGCTCAAGCTGCGCGCGATGCTCGGCGCGCTCGGGGTGACCGCCGATCCCGGGGCGCTGGAGCTCGCGACCACCCCGGGCGGCTCACCTGGTGCCGGCGGCGCCGGGGGCCCCGAGAGCGCCTGACATGACCGCCGCGATCCAGACCCTGTGGGCCGAGCTTGTCGCGACCAGCCTCGCGGATGCCGGGATCGCGCGCTGCGTGATCAGCCCCGGCTCGCGGTCGACCCCGCTGGTCGCCGCGCTGGCCCGCGAACCCCGGCTCGCGCTGGTGACCCTGATCGACGAGCGCGCCGCGGCGTTCTTCGCGCTCGGCGCCGCGCGCGCCACCGGGGTGCCGGTCGCGCTGGTGTGCACCAGCGGCACCGCGGCCGCGCACTACCTGCCGGCGATCGTCGAGGCGAGCCTGGCCGGCGTGCCGCTGCTCGCGATCACCGCCGACCGGCCGCCCGAGCTGTACGACTGCGGCGCGTCGCAGACGATCGACCAGATCAAGCTGTACGGCGACTTCGTGCGCGGCGCGATCGACCTCGGCGCGCCGAGCGATGGCGAGCTCGCGCTGCGCGCGGTGCGCCGCAAGATCATCCAGGCGATCACGCTCGCGCGCGGCCCCGCGCCCGGCCCGGTGCACCTCGAGGTCCCGCTGCGCAAGCCGCTCGAGCCCGCGGCCCCGGCGACCGACGCCGAGCGCGCGCTCGCCGCCGCCGCCGCCCGGCTCGCCGGTCCGGTCGCGATCGCACCGCCCCGGCTCGCGCCCGACGCCGCCGCGATCGCGGCGCTCGCCGCGAACGTCGCCGCCGAGCCCGACGGCGTGATCATCGCCGGGGCGCTGCCCGCCGGGTTCGCCGCGTCGCGCGCGGCCGTGCTCGCGCTCGCGGCCCACGCCGGCTACCCGATCCTCGCCGAGGCCGGCAGCCAGCTGCGGTTCGGGCCCCGGCCGGACGGGGTGGTGTTCGTCGATCACTTCGATCTGGTCCCGGCTGCCGCGCTGCCGGTGCCGCGGCTCGTGATCCAGCTCGGCAGCGAGCCGGTCGCTGCGGCGTGGCCCGGCTGGCTCGCGCGGCTCACCGCCGCCGGCGCCCAGCGCTGGGTGCTCGCCGGCCCGCGCTGGCACGATCCCGACTCGTCGGCGCGCGGCGTGATCCTCGGCGACCCCGGCGCGGCGGTCGTTGCGCTGCACGCCGCGATCACCGGTGCCGGCCCCGGGGCTGGCACCGGCACCGGCACCGGGGCTGGCACCGGCGCCCCCGGGACTGGCACCGGCGCCCTGCCCGGCCCGCCCGGCGGTCCGGTCGGCCAGGCGCTGCCCCCCGGCCGGCTCGCGGCACCTCGGCTCGACAGCCATGGGCTGTCCGCCTGGCGGACGGTCGAGGCGACCGCCGCCCGCGCGACCGCGGCCGCGCTCGATCGCCACCCCGACAGCGAGGCCGCGCTGCTGTGCGCCGTGCTCGCGGCGCTGCCGCCCGGGGTCACGATCCAGATCGGCAACAGCCTGCCGATCCGGGTCATCGATCAGATCTCCGGCCAGACCTCCACCCAGATCTCCGGCCAGCCGGCCAGCCACGTCTCGTGTCACGCGCCCGGCGTTACCCCGGCGTGGCCGGTGCTGACCCAGCGCGGCGCCGCCGGGATCGATGGCCTGATCGCGTCGGCGGCGGGCGCCACCTGCGCGGGTGCGCCGGTGCTGCTCGTGCTCGGCGACGTCAGCTTCGCCCACGACCTCGGTGGCCTGGTCGCCGCGCGCGCCGCGTGTGCGCCGCTCGCGATCCTCGTGATCGACAACCGCGGTGGCCAGATCTTCGCCGGCCTGCCGGTCGCCCGCGCGTCGCAGGGTGCGGCGTTCGAGCGCCACTGGATCACCGAGCCCGACGTCGACGTCGTCGCGGTCGCCCGCGCGCTCGGCCACCCCCGCGCGTTCAGCGTCACGTCGGCGTACGAGGCCGCGGTGTCGGTCGCCCAGGTGCTCGCGCCCGGTGCGATCCCGGGCCCTTCGATCCTGCACGCGCCGGTCACGACGTCCGGCGCGCACGACGTCCGGCGCGCCGCGCTCGACTGCTTCGGCGCACCGCCCCAACCTCGCGCCCCCCGTGGAGGGAGTCATGACTGAGCCTGCTCGCACCGACATCACCTGGACCCGCCGCTCCGGCTACGAAGACGTGATCTACGAAACGTCTGCCGAGGGCATCGCGCGCGTGACGATCAACCGCCCCGAGGTCCGCAACGCGTTCCGGCCGCAGACCGTCACCGAGATGATCCGCGCGTTCGACGAGGCGCGCGACGACGCGTCGATCGGGGTCGTGATCCTCACCGGCGCCGGCCCCGACGCGTTCTGCTCGGGCGGCGATCAGCGCGTGCGCGGCACCGGCGGCTACGTCGGCACCGACGGCGTGCCGCGGCTGAACGTCCTCGATCTGCACATGCGGATCCGCTACCTGCCCAAGCCGGTGGTCGCCCAGGTCGCCGGCTACGCGATCGGCGGCGGCCACGTGCTCCACCTGGTGTGCGATCTGACGATCGCGGCCGACAACGCGCGGTTCGGCCAGACCGGCCCGCGGGTCGGCAGCTTCGACGCCGGGTTCGGCAGCTCCTACCTGGCGCGCATCGTCGGCCAGAAGAAGGCGCGCGAGATCTGGTTCCTGTGCCGGCAGTACGGCGCCGCCCAGGCGGTCGACATGGGGCTGGTCAACACCGTGGTCCCGCTCGCCGAGCTCGAGGCGACGACGATCCAGTGGTGCCGCGAGATGCTCGCGATGTCGCCGACCGCGCTGCGGTTCCTCAAGATGGCGATGAACGCCGACTGCGACGGCCAGGCCGGCATGATGGCGTTCGCCGGCTCGGCGACGCTCATGTACTACACGACCGACGAGGGCCGCGAGGGCAAGGAAGCGTTCCTCGAGAAGCGCAAGCCCGACTTCTCGCGGTTCAAGCGCTATCCGTGATCGCCATGGCGAACCTCGCGATCGACCCGGCGATCCGTGACGGCGCGGCCCGGCCGGTGCTGGCCGCGCGACCGCACCGGCGCACCCGGCACCGGAGGCGGTCGTGACGGCCGCGCCCAACCGGGTCGCGACCTGGATCGGCGCCGCGCGGCTGCGGACCTTGCCGGCTGCGGTCGTGCCGGTCGTCGTCGGCACCGCGTGTGCCGCGGCGTGCAGCGGCACGGCCCTCGGCCCCGCGCTCGCGGCGCTCGGCGGCTCGCTCGCGATCCAGATCGGCACCAACTTCGCCAACGACGTCTTCGACGCCGAGCGCGGCGCCGATGGCCCTGATCGGATCGGCCCGCTGCGCGCGGTCAGCGCCGGCCTGATCACCCCGCGGGCGATGAAGCGCGCGATGATCGCGGCGTTCGGTATCGCGACCCTGCTCGGCGTCTACCTGGTCGCGGTCGCCGGCTGGCCGGTGATCGCGATCGGCATCGCGTCGGTGATCTCGGGGATCGCGTACACCGGCGGCCCGTGGCCGCTCGGCTACCACGGGCTCGGCGATCTGTTCGTGATGGTGTTCTTCGGGTTCGTTGCGGTATGCGGCACCGTGTTCGTCCAGCTCGGCAGTGTGCCGTGCCTGGCGATCGCCGCGGCGGTCCCAGTCGGTGCGCTCGCCACGGCGATCCTCGTGGTCAACAACGTCCGCGATCGCGCCACCGATGTCCGCGCTGGCAAGCGAACCCTCGCCGTGCGGTTCGGCCGCCGCGCGGCGCTCGTCGAGTACGCCCTGCTGCTGGGGCTCGCCTACGCCGTCCCGATCGGCCTCGCGGCCACCGGGCGCCCCTGGGCCGGGCTGCCGCTGCTCAGCGCGCCGCTCGCCATCGTGCGGCTGCGCGCGGTGATCGCGGCGGCCGACGGCCCGACGTTCAACCGCTGTCTCGCCGCCACCGCGCAGCTACTGCTCCTGCACGGCGCGCTGTTCGCGGCCGGCCTCGCCGCGGGCTGACGATGCGGATCGTCTCGGTCGCGTCGCGCACGCTCCGCTGGACGATCCACAGCCGCGGCGCTGCACGCGGCCGGACCGAGCGCGCTGCCGTCCTGCTCGAGGTCCGAAGCGACCACGGCGCCCACGGCCTGGGCGAGGCCGCCCCGCTGCCGGGGATGTCGCCGGACACGCTCGACGACGCCGAGCGCGCCCTCGCCACGTTCGCTGCCCGCGCGCCGTTCGAGCTGCCCGACGTCGCTGCCGCTGTCGCGATCGCACAGGCGGCCACGCGATCGCCCGCCGCCCGGTTCGCGATCGAGACCGCGCTGCTCGATGCGCTGGCGTGCCACGCGCAGGTCTCGATCGCCACGCTGCTCCGCAGTGCCCACGTGGGCGCAGCGGATTCCGCGGAATCGCTTGGTGACGCACGCCTCGGTTCCGCGGAACCACCGCGCGAGTCACGCGCTGGCCGCATCCAGGACACCAGCACCGCCCACGTGGGCGCACCGGGTTCCGCGGAACCGCTTGGTGACGCACGCCTCGGCCCCGCCGAACCACCGCGCGAGTCACGCGCTGGCCGCATCCCGGACACCATCGCCCACGTGGGCGCACCGGATTCCGCGGAACCGCTGCGTGACCCACGCCCCCGACCCGCGGAACCACTGCGCGAGTCACGTGCTGGCCGGATCCCGGACACCATCACCGCCCACGTGGGCGCACCGGATTCCGCGGAACCGCTTGATGACGCACGCCTCGGCTTCGCGGAACCACCGCGCGAGTCACGCGCTGGCCGTATCCAGGACACCATCACCGCCCACGTGGGCGCAATCCAGGACACCATCACCGCCCACGTGGGCGCACCGGATTCCGCGGAACCGCTGCGTGACGCACGCCCCCGCCCCGCGGAACCACTGCGCGAGTCA
>DATBBB010000228.1:0-9672 GCA_036271215.1 Kofleriaceae bacterium
CAGAAGTCCTCGACCAGGCGGATCGCGCCTCGATCGCGTTGCACGTGGAGTACCGTGCCTCCGCGCAGTTCGCCGTGCTGCATGGCATCGATCGCGCGGCGCTCGAGGCCTGCCTGCACGAGCCGATCGGTGGGCCGGCGACCGCCGCGCCCGCGCTCGCGCCGATCGCCGGTGCGAGCCGGCCGGCCGAGTGCCAGCGCTACGACCTCGCGATCCACGACCTCGCGCGCTGCCACGGCGAGATCCCGGAGACGCTCGCCAGTAGCCTGCCGGCCGCCGCCGCCGTGCTCCGCGATGCAGCGCCGGGCGACGCGGCCGCCGCGTGCCGTCGGGCGCTCGACGTCGTCGGCCGGGTCAACGCGCGGCGCGCCGAGCTCGGCTGGCCGTGCGACGATCCCGGCGAGCAGATCCACGGCTCCGCCTTGCAGGGGATGCAGCTCGTCCGGCAGGTCGACGATCGCACGCTGCTGATCGCCGAGCACGAGCTGGTGCACTTCGTCGACGATCACACCGTGGTGACCGTGAGCGAGGAGGATCGTCCGGGCAAAGGCCTCGACCAGGCCCGCGCCGATCTGGCGGCGATGCTCGGCCCGGCCACGCCGCGGTGGTACGACGCGTCGCGCGCGGCGCGCGGATCGCACCCGATCTGGGTCGTGCTCGATCTGCCGCACTTCGATCCGATCGACGACCCACGCCGCCACAAGCTGCCGCGGGTGGTCGGCACCGCCGACGTCGATCGCGACGTGGCGGCCGATCTGCAGATCCTCGACGCCGGCCGCAAGGACGTCGCGACCGCCGGCGAGATCCTCGAGCGCGCCGTGGCGGATCCGATGTTCCACGGCGCCACGTTCGCCGCGTCGTGCGCCGGCCCGCCGCCGGCCGGCCCGCGCGCCGAGCGCTGCGCCCGGGTGCTCGCCGGCCGCCGGACCGCGAACACCACGCCCGACGCCGCCGCGCGCCACGCGGCGTTCGCGGCGATCGACGGCGCCGCCGCCCAGCGCGCCTGTGTCGAGCGGTGGCCCGACAGCGAGCTCGCGTGCCTCGAGGCGGCCCGCGATCAGGCCGCGGCGATCAAGTGCTACGAGCAGGCGCCGGCGGCCTCGGTGGAGGACTACGAGACCGCGCTGCCGTGCGGCACCCAGCCGATCCGGCTCCGCGCCGGCCTGCCGCTGCTGCTGGTCGAGTCGCTCAAGATCGCCGAGATCACCGACCGCCACACGCGCGCAGACTGCCACGCGGCGGTCGTCGGGGTGCCGGCGCAGCTCGCGGTGGGGCCGGCCGAGACCGAACTCGGCGACAAGCTGGCGTTCGCCGCGTTCGACGGCGAGCAGGCGATCGATCTCGACCCGGGGTTCGCCGGGCACAACGACGCGCGCTGGCAGCGCGGCGCGCGCATGGTCGCAGCCACCCGGTGCGACGGGCCGCTGGTCCTGGCGCTGCCCCCGGGGGCGCAGGGCAGCTTCGAGCTGCGGACCGCGTGCGGAGGCCGGCCGCTGTCGGCGTGGATCGACGGCAAGGGCGCGCGGCTGTGCCGGGCCAACCCGGTGAACGACTGCGTGACGGTGCCGCCGGGGAGCGCGCCGTCCGAGGCGACGATCGACGCCGACCAGCACCAGGTCGCGCTGGTGACCGGCGTGCCGGGCGCGCAGGCGATCGAGATCTGGGACTTCGCCGGCCACAAGCGGATCGCCCGGTTCGCCGCCGGCACCTCGGCACAGCAGCCGTGCGCGCACGTCGCGCTGTTCGGCGATCGCGTGCAGGTCGACGCCGGCGCGTGCGAGCGACCGGGCCCGGAGCGCGGCGGCGAGGGCGCCGGTGGAGACCCGTCGCGGTTCGCCGAGGCGAACGCGTACCTCGCCACGCTGCAGGGCAAGCGGATCGCGAGGATCGGCGGCGATCAACCGATCGCCACGGTGCGCGCGCCGGTCGCGCTCGGCGATCACCGCTGGGCGTTCATCGCCAGCCGCGGCGAGGCGGTGGTGATCCAGGACGTGGCGACCGGCGCGGTGGTCAAGCGGATCGCGACCGGCGAGCAGGTCGAGCCCGGGATCGTCGCGGCCGGCGCCGACGCGGCCGGCCACCTGGTGCTGATGTTCGGCGGCACGAACCCGCGTGCGGACGGGCTGTCGGTGATCGACGTCGCGGCCGGCACGGTTCGGCCGATCGCGGCGCGCCCGGTGTGCCCGGCGGGGCAGGACGAGGCCGGCGCGCCCTAGCCATCCGCTGTTATCCGGACGTGGAATATCGCCGGCGGTTGCGCGCTATCGCATCGCCGACGCCGCCGTCGCCGTGCGCAGCTCGACCTTGGTGAGGTGCTCGAACCGGAACTGGCGCGCGGCGATCCCGAACAGCGCCAGCGCGATCGCCGACCACAGCACGCGGTTGGCGAGCAACAGGCCGGTCAGCGGCGGCATCATCGTGTTGCGCTCGGCCGCGGTCCAGTACTTGGTGACCACGGTCAACGCCGACAGCCCGAACGGATCGGCGAGCCCGGCGATCGTGTCGAACTTCGGATCGCGCAACAGGCCCCGCATCACGAAGTACAGGACGATCGTGATGATCGCGCCGACGTAGGTCCACATCATCGAGCGCGTGGCGGTCGCCAGCGCGAAGTAGCCGGCGGCGATGATCAGGAGCGTCGGCAGGCCGAACGCGAACAGCGCGTAGAGGTAGTCGGCGATCCGGAACGGCCCGACCTTCTCGGGATCGAGCCACGGCATCCACGAGCCGACGAGGATCCCGAGCGGGATCATCGCCAGCACGGCGAACGCGGCGGCGCTGGCGCCGGTGAACCGGCCGATCAGGTAGCTGAGCTTTTTGACCGACGTCGAGCGCAGGATCGGGGCGTCGCAGTCGCGTCGCAGGCGCCCGCTACTGGCGCTGCAGCATCAGCGAGCCGAGCGAGTAACCGGCGCCGAACGACGCCATCACGCCGTAGCTGCCGGCCGGCAGATCCTCGCTGTACTTCGAGAACGCGATCAGCGAGCCGGCCGAGGCGGTGTTGCCGTACTCGTCGATGATGATCGGCGCCTCCTCGCGCGTTGCCTCGCGGCCGAGGATCCGCTTGGTGATCAGCTCGTTCATGTTCTGGTTGGCCTGGTGCAGCCAGAACCGCGCGATCTGCGCCGGCGCGAGGTCGTGCGAGGCGATGTGATCCGAGATGAACTTGTCGGCGAGCGGCACCACGTCCTTGAACACCCGGCGGCCGTGCTGGTGGAACAGCTTGTCGATGTTGTGCTCGGTGCTCGGATCGCAGCGATCGAGGTAGCCCTTGTTGTTGCGGATGTTGTTCGACCACTTCGACATCATCCGGGTCGACAGGATCTCCCACGATCCCGGCCTGGCGCGCGCGGTCGGCTCGACCACCAGCGCGACCGAGGCATCGCCGAAGATGAAGTGGCTGTCGCGCTCGCGCCAGTTCATGTGGCCGGTGGTCAGCTCGGGGACCACGACCAGCGCGCACTCGGCCTGGCCGAGTTGCACCGCCTGGGAGGCGAGCTGGGTCGCGCCGGTCGCGGCCGAGCAGCCGAGCGAGACGTCGAACCCGTAGCCGCGCGCGCCGAGCTCGTTCTGGACCTCGATCGCGATCGCCGGGTACAGCCGCTGCAGGTTCGAGCAGCCGAGCACGACGAGATCGACGTCCTCGGCGGCGCGGCCGGCGGACTCGAGCGCGCGGCGCGCGGCCTTGACCGCGTACTCGGCCTGGATGCTGAGCTGGTCCTCGGGGCGATCCGGGATGTTCGGGCACATCCGCTCGGGGTCGAGCAGACCGGTCTTGTCCTCGACATAGCGGTGGATGATGCCCGACGCCTTGACCACCCACTCGGGGGTCGATTCCTTCAGTGCCTCCTGCGTGCCGGCGGCGATCGCCTCGGCGTGCTTTGCATTCTCGCTGCGGACGAACGTGTTGAACGCCGCGCACAGCTCTTCGTTCCCGAGCACGGTCTCGGGGTGCCACACGCCATGCCCGGTGATCGAAGTCTTGGTCGTGGTCCGGGGAGCCATATCTGGGCGCACCTTACCGGCCGGAGTACGTCGAGGGAATCGACGTTTGGCTATTTTCCGACCTCGGCCATGACCTCGGACAACGCGCTGCGCAGGAACGCCGATCGCGGGTCACTGGCGATCGCCATCTTGAGCTGCAGCACGGCGCCGGACAGGTCCCCGCGCCGCAGGCACAGCTCGGCCTTGCGGTAGTAGATCAACGCCTTGGAAGACATCGCCTGGGCATGGGTGATCGGCGAGCCGTCGGAGGTCGGACCAGTGGGACTGCCCGTGGGGCTGATCGTCTCGCGCCGGTTCGGCTGGACGGTGACCGGGCGCGGCGGCGGGACCGTAGGGGTCCGACCACGGATCTCCTGGTAGGCGGCGGCGGCGCGCGCATACGCCGTGGTCACCAGCTCGAGCTCGTCGGGGGTCAGGCCGTTGCGGTGCAGGTCGGGGTGCGCCATGCGCGCGATCTTGTGGAACGCGTCCTGCGCGACGTTGGCGTCGGAGCCGGGCGGAATGTCGAGCAGCAGGTACGGCGATGAGACCTTGCGCCCGACCACGCGCTGGGCCCACAGCAGGACGTCGATCCGCGCGCTCATGTCTTGCCCCGCGCGCTCATGGCTTGTCCCGCGCGCTCATGGCTTGCCGACCGGCGCGCCGAAGACCTGCAGGTGGGCCTCCTGGCGCTGGCCCGACGTCTGATCGCTGGCGCGGACGTGGAGGATGCCGTCGGCGTCGACCCGGAACTGGACCTCGATCTTGAGATCGCCGCGCGGCCGGGGCGCCAGGCCGTCGAGCAGCAAGGTCCCGAGCGGCTCGTTCTCGGCGTAGCGCCGCTTCTCACCGCGGCAGCAGTCGATCTCGACCCGGGTCTGGTTGTCGCGCGAGGTCGTGAAGATCCGGGTGCGCTCGATCGGGATCGGCGCGTTCTTGTCGAGCAGCCGCTCGATGTAGCCGCCGGCGGTGTGGATCGCGAGCGTCGCGGGGTTGACGTCCATCAGCACCGGGCGCCTGGGGGGGATCGGCGGCGGCCGCGCGCCGTGGGTCAGCGGCGAGTGCGCGGCGGTCGCCACGGCGTCGTGCGCGCCCATGCCGGTGCCGGCCGTGAGGGTACCGGTCAGGCTGCCGGCCTGGATCGCGGCGCCCTGCGCGACGACCTCGTCGGGGTTGATCGAGATGTTGGGCTCGCGGCCGAACAGCTCGGCGAGCCGGCGGCGGACGATCGGGATCCGGGTCGAGCCGCCGACGCACAGGACCTCGGCCACCTGGTGCGGCTGGATGCCGGCGGCGTTGAGCACCTGGCGCGTCACGTCGATCGTGCGCTGGACGTAGCCGGCGATCAGCTCCTCGAACTGATCGCGGGTCAGCGCGAACGGCAGCACGCCGACCCGGCCGCCCGGCAGGTCGAGGCCCTCGATCTCGCCCTCCGCGGCGTCGTTGTCCGACAGGTGGATCTTGATCGCCTCCGCGCCCATCATCAGCTTCATCATCAGCGCCGCGTGCGGCCGCGGATCGACCTCGAGCGTGCGCTGGCACTCGGCGGCCAGGCTCTCGGCGAGCGCGCGGTCGAGATCGTCGCCGCCGAGGAAGAAGTCGCCCTCCGACGCCAGGACCTCGAACAGCTCGCCGTGGATCCGCAGGATCGACACGTCGAACGTGCCGCCGCCGAAGTCGAACACCGCGACGACCTCGTCGGTGTCGCGGCCGAACCCGTAGGCCAGCGCGGCGGCGGTCGGCTCGTTGATCAGCCGCATCACGTCGAGCCCGGCGAGCCGGCCGGCCTCGCGGGTCGCCTGGCGCTGGGCGTCGGTGAAGTTCGCAGGCACGGTGACCACCGCGTCCTTGACCTGGGTGCCGAGCTGGCGCTCCGCGGCGCGCTTGAGGTGGAGCAACACGTGCGACGAGATCTCCGGCATCGTCATCCGGCGATCGCGGATCGAGACGATCGGCTGCTGGTTCGGGCCCTCGATGACCTTGTAGCGAACGCCGGTCAGGGCGAGCTGGACCAGCGGCGCGCGCATGTTCTGGCCGATGAACCGCTTGGCCGAGTGGACGACATGCGCGGTCTCGCTCAGCCGGTAGCGCTTGGCGTCGGCCCCGACGACCACGCCGCCGCTCGCCGGGAACGCGACCACCGAGGGGTGGACCCGCTCGCCGCGCGGCCCCAGGATCAGCTCCACGCCGGTCGGCGTGGCGATCGCCGCGACCGAGTTCGTGGTTCCCAGATCGATACCGAGCGCGACAGCCACCCGATCCAGTCTTAGGCACAGTCGGCCGGATCTGTCGAGCGTTAGTGGGGAAACCGGCGCGGCGGAAGGGCGGTCGCCAGCAGCGTGCGACACGCGTCCAGGCATCGCCGGCAGGCGGCGGCGCAGACCCCACAGTGGGCGTGCATCGTTGCGTGGTGGGCGCACTCGTAGGCGCACGCGTCGCACACCGCGGCGCACAGCTGGAGGGTCAGGCTGACCACGGCGAGCTCCGGCTCGAGCTGGCGGCTCAGCACGCGGGAGGTCGCGATGCACAGATCCGCGCAGTCGAGGTTGGCGCGGATGCAGGCGCCAAATGCCCGCTCGTGCTCGGCAATGCAGGCGTCGGCACATGCGGTGCAAGCCTGCGCGCACTCGACACAGGCGTGGATGCACGCGCTCAGCGGCTCCGGCGGCGCGAACGGTGGCTCGGGGCTCGTACGAAGCATGCGTTCGACCGTGCGTTGCATGGCAATTCTCCTGAGGTCCTCGGCGCCCGATTGCGCCTCGGCTGGAGGACGTGCATGCGACATGCCCCCAGCGCTTTGGTGCTAAATGGGCTCCTGGTTTTCGCTACCCTCTCCCCGGAGTACATCATGACGATTTCGCGGAGATGATCGAGGAGTTCGCAGAATCGCAACGCGGCCTCGCCATCGCGCTCGACGGGAAACTCAACTCAGATACGGATTGATTCCTCGGAGATTCTTCGGAGGAATCAGGTAGTGGGTGAGGTGGGTAGGGTCACAGTAATACGGGACTCCCGGATTCTGCATACTCGAGTCCGTCACGATCTCGACCGCAATCGTGTATCCGTTGGGACCAACCGCTGGGACGTATGCGCAGGTGATTGCGACGACCGCGACCTCGGCGTTGGTGCTTGGCTCGACGAAACGGACACGTAACAGCCTCACCGGATCGACTAACAGATCGTAGGTTGTCATGCGGCGGCGGTCTCGTACTGGGGTTGCACGATGTTGGGATCGGGTTCGACCCCGCCCTCAAACGCAGGAGAGGCAACACGTACGGTCTTGCTTGATAGGATCAGCGCGAGTACCTCGTAAGAAATCCCGTCGGGACCGGTCCACAGCTCCACAACGAGGTTGGTCGAAGCTTGCGGAAAGCAGCGTTCGATCCATACACGGGCCGCCGTGCGGACTCCCTCAACGCTCAGGTGATCTCCTTGGATAACCTGATGAGAGAAGCCCTCAACAAAGGGGAGCTCTCGAAGCGTTTCGCGGAGGCGTGCATGCGTCATCAGAACGCATGCAAATAGGTCATCGGGGTTCGGATGCTTTGTGCTGCGCCGGACCATCCCAGCATGCGGGAAGTGCTTGAAGTTGTGGTTAGACCAAGCGCACGGCGGGACCTCAAGAATTCGACAAACGACCACACGGCATCTTACCACCGGAATGGACCGCAGCCACCAAAGCCTGCCCCAGAGCAGACGGTCCGGGTTTCGGACACCGGGCGCTGAAATCGCAGGGACGGTGCAGGCGGCTACCGGCGCGTGCGATCCGGCTTGATCGCGACGTGGCCGGGCTGGGCGCGGACCCGGTCGAGCCAGCCGGCGACCGCCGGGCCGACGGCGTAGCCGAGCATCGCGGCGCTCTGGGTATACGCATACAGCGCGATGTCGGCGATGCCGTAGCGCGCGCCGGTGAACCACGCGTCCTGCGCCAGGTGACGCTCCATGACGTCGAGCGCCGCCTGGCCGCGCTGCTTCCACAGCGCGATGTCCTCGGGGCGCTTGCGCTCGAGGCCGCCCCACAGCGTCCAGAACTTCAGCACCGCCACGTACGGCTCGTGGCTGTACTGCTCGAAGAACATCCACTGCAGCGCTCGCGCCCGGCCGATCGCGTCGTCGGGCAAGTACGGCGTGCCGCTGGCCAGGAAGTACAGGATCGCGCCGCTTTCGGCGAGGTGGCTGCCGTCGTCGAGCTCGAGCAGCGGGATCCGTCCGTTGGCGTTGCGCGCGAGGAACTCGGGCCGCCGGGTCTCGGGTGGATCGACCAGGATGTCGAGCTCGACCACCGGGACGTCGATTTCCAGGTGCGACATCAGCAGCGAGATCTTGTAGGCGTTACCAGACGGGATCGTCGATTCGAACAATCTCACGGCGCGCATGGCGCCACTCTACGCGGTCACCACTGCCCGAGGCACAGTCGGCGCGCTCGGGAGCGTTACATCCGCGGCTCGGTCACCTGGCCGTCGATCAGCCGTGCAAACGTCGCGCGGGCCTGCTCCAGCCAGTCGCCGAGCGAGCAGGCGCCGGTTGGCAGCTCGCAGGCCTCGACGATCGCCACGTACGCTGAGGTCGACTTGAGCTCGATACCCGCGGCCTCCAGCGCGCGATCGACGGCCGCACGTGACATGTTATCGGTGCCGATCACACCGCGGAGGCACAGGATCCAGCCTTCGAGCTTGGGCTTCACCACGCCGCCGACGATGGCCAGCCGGTAGCGGTATTCCTCGGCGAATCCGAGCGATTCGATCGTTTCGAGCGCGTCGTGGATGGCGCGTTCCCGGTCGGCTTCTCCATCGACGTCGCGGGCGAACGCCAGCAACTCGCACGACTCCTCGTAGGCACGTTGCACGAGCGCACGAACGTTGTGGGCATCGGCATGATCCGCACGTTGCCTGGCAGCACCGGCGCGATATTTGCGGATCGATTGCCAGCTGATGGCGCCGGCGACGCGCCAGCCGTCCGCACGGACGCGCCGCAGGAGCGCCTCGACCACGCCGACCTCGTCGCCCATCGGATCCTGGCTGCGCGTGCCGATGTCGTTCTTGCCTTCGCCCCCCAGGAACACCTTGATCATGATCAGCCCGCGGATGGGTTGGTCTCGTCGGATACCAGCGCGGCCTCGGCATCACCATCGGCGAAGCTCAGCCACAGCTCGCCGAGCGCGTAGACCTTTTGCCGCTGCTGGAAGTGCTTGGTGCGGTCCATGCGAGTCGCTTGCGTTCCGGTCCTGGGATCGCGCGTCAGGATCGTGACCTCGTCGGGTTGCAGCTCGTTGATCACCAGTGGACTGTGCGTCGCGAGGATCACCTGTACCCGACTCGAGATCGCGCGCAAGGCGTTCATCACCTCGGCGATGCGCGATGGATGGAGGCCGTTTTCGGGTTCCTCGATCAACAAGATCGCGGTCGGATCGATATGTGGTAGCGCGGCAAAGGCAAGCCAGTAGAGCAGCCCCTCGCTCATCGTATCCGCGCGGACCCGTGTTCCATCGGCAAGGATGACGCCGAGCGCCTTCTTCGATTCCATCGATGTTGGCAGCCAGATGCTTTTGACGGTCGGAAAGTGACGTCGAACGCCAGCCTCGATTTCATCGAATGCAGATCGATCTCGCGACAGAATTGTTTCGTAGACCGCTGCGAGATTCTCACCCTTTTCACCTATAGTGAGCGCACGACCTTCGGGGATCAGCTC
>DATBBB010000229.1:0-17434 GCA_036271215.1 Kofleriaceae bacterium
TGGGCGCGAGCGTCGACGACAGCCCGAACATGATCACCGCGGCGCGCTCGACGTAGAACCAGCCCTCGGGGTACGCGACCGACTTCATCAGCTCGCGCAGATCCTCGCGCTTCATCGTCGGATCGGCGAGCTGGTGGGCGACCGCAGGATCGATCTTGCCGAAGTCGGTGATGTTGATGCTGAGCAGCTTCTCGAAGTAGCGCCGCACGGTGCGCTCGAGCAGCGCGCGGTCGCCGCCCGCGGCCATGAACCCCATGGTGTCGATGCCGCGGACCACGAGGTCGTCCTTGCGGGTCATCAGGCCCGACAGGATGTCGAACATGCCGTCGGCGAGGTTGTCGCGCAGCTCGGTCGCCGAGCCGAGGTCGAGCACGACGATCCGGACCTGGCCGTTCGGGCCGCGCTGGACGAAGAAGTTCCCGGGGTGCGGATCGGCGTGGAAGAACCGGTCGACGAACAGCTGCTTGTAGAAGACCTTGATCAGCTTGGTCGCGACGTCGTACGGGTCGAGCTTGAGCTGGGCGAGCGCGTCGCGCTTGGAGATCTTGACCCCGTCCATGAACGTCATCGTCATCACCGTCGAGCTCGAGTGCTCGGCGAACACCTTGGGGAACACGACGTCGGGATCGCCGACGAAGTTGGCCGCCATCCGGGTGATGCAGCGCGCCTCGTTGGCGAGATCGGTCTCGCGCGACAGCATGTCGGCGAGCTGCTCGTGGACCCGCTCGATCTGCTGCAGCGGGACGAAGTTGCGGTAGACCCGCAGCGCCCAGCCGAGCACGCGGAGGTCGACGTTGATGATCGTGACGACGTTGGGGTAGAGGATCTTGACCGCGAGCCGCTCGCCGGTCGCCGTGCGCGCCTCGTGGACCTGGCCGAGCGACGCCGCCGCGATCGGGACCTGCTCGAACTTCGCGAACACCTCGTGCGGTTGCTTGCCGAACGACTTGACGAACGTCGCGCGGATCTTCTTGTACGACTGCGGCGGCACGTCGTCCTGCAGCGCCTCGAGCTCCTCGGTGTACTCGCGCGGCAGGAACGTCCCCATCACCGACAGGATCTGGCCGAGCTTGATGTACACGCCGCGCAGCCGGACGAAGCCCTTGTACATCCGGCGGGCGTTGCGCCGGTTGATCCGCTTCCACCGTGCGCTGGCGTCATAGCGGCTCGGCCATAGCCGCGCCCACGCCACCTGCCACATGTAACTGAGGAAGATGACCGCGAACACACGCAACGCGCGCACGAGACGAATGGCTGCCGACATCAGTAGTGCAAGCTCGACCGCTGTCGTCGATGCTACCATGTGAACGTGTCGGATCTTTTCGATCGCGCGGCGAAGTTCTTCTCGGAGCTCCAGACCGACATCTGCCGTGCGCTCGCCGATGCCGACGGCGCCGCCGCGTTCACGGCGGACGCGTGGCAGCGCCCGGGCGGCGGCGGCGGCGTGGCCCGCGTGCTCGAGGGCGGCGCGGTGTTCGAGAAGGCGGGAGTCAACTGGTCGAGCGTCAACGGCGAGCTGCCGGCCGAGCTCGCCGACCACATGCCGGGGGACGGCCGGTCGTTCCGGGCGAGCGGGGTGTCGCTGGTGCTCCACCCGCGGTCGCCGATGGTCCCGACCACGCACGCGAACTTCCGCTGCCTGACCAAGGGCAACGCGCTGTGGTTCGGGGGAGGGGCCGACCTCACGCCGTACTACCTGTTCGCCGATGACGCGGTGCACTTCCACACCACGCTCGCGGCGGCCTGCGACCGCCACCGACCGGTGGGTGACTACGACCGATTCAAGACGTGGTGCGACGAGTACTTCTACCTGCCGCACCGCAAGGAGACCCGCGGGGTCGGTGGCGTGTTCTTCGACTACCTGGGCGCCAAGGGCGAGCACCCGGCCGAGCAGGTGTTCGACTTCGTGTGCGACCTCGGCCGGTCGGTCCTCCAGGCGTACCTACCGATCCTTCAGCGCCGGCAGACCGCGGCGTACGGCGAGCTCGAGCGTGCGTGGCAGCTGCGGCGGCGCGGCCGCTACGTCGAGTTCAACCTGATCTACGACCGCGGAACGTTGTTCGGGCTCAAGACCGACGGCCGCGTCGAGTCGATCCTGATGTCGCTGCCGCCGATGGTGCGCTGGGACTACGACGTGATGGCGACGCCGGGCTCGCCCGAGGCCGACTTGCTCTCGCACCTGCGGCCGTTCGATTGGCTCAAGCGAAACGGCTGATCTCGTCGGCGATCGGGTCGACGATTTGATCGCTGCGCGATCGCTTGGCAGATCGCCAAGTGATCACGAATGGTTCGCCGTGCGTGATCCACGGTCGGGATCTGCATGATGCAACCAACCCTGGGCGTTAGCTTCCATGTCAGAGCTAGATGCTATGGCTATATGCACGAGGCAGGAGTACAGGGCTAGTAGGCACGCCTTGACGGTACCCTACCTGTAGCGTAAGGATGAATCATGGCGAAGAAGCAGACTCGACGGAGCATCAGCGTCAGCCGGACGACCTATGAGCGGCTCAAGGCGTTCTGCGAGACCAACAACATCTCGATGAGCCAGCTCGTCGAGACGCGGGTCAACGACTTCCTGGGCGGTGACGCACCGGCGACGCCGGGCCCGGGCCCTGCGCCGAGCGTGTCGGCCTCGAGCATGCCGGTGCCGTCATTTCCCGGCCGGCCGGTCGCGCCAATGGCACCGCGGGTCCAGATGGCCAGCCTGAGCACGTCGGGCACATCGGGCACATCGGGCACATCGTTCAGGCCGATCGAGGCGCGGCCCTCGATCGAGGCGCGGCCCTCGATCGCCCCCGCGGCGCCGGTCACCACGTCGCCGTCGCCGTCGACCGCTTCCACCTCGCCCGCCGCGGCTCTGGGCTCGGTGGGCTCGGTGGCCACGTCGCCGGCGTCGTCAGCGTCGTCGGCGGTCCCGATGACCTCGGCGGCCGCGCGGTTCGCGGTCGAGCCGCCGCCGCCGATCATCAAGCCGCGTCAGGACACCGCGGCGCCCAAGCCGGCCGAGAAGCGGCCCGAGCAGATCTTCACGTTCTGATTCCAGGTCGATTCTAGCCTCGACAGCAGCCGATCATCGGCCGAGAACATCGCCAGCGTCGCTTGCACCCCGTCGGTGCGAGCGACGTTTTTCGTTGTAGGGGTCAGGTCACCATGGGCAGGCCCTGCGGCGGGGTGCGCCCGGTAACGAGGTCTTGGAACCATTCGCGCATCGCACGGAACCCGTCGGTCGCGGAGCGGATGATCTGCCGCGTGACCGACGGTGCGTGCGCGATCGAGTCGAACGCGCTGCCGAGCTCGCTCCAGCGCAGGCTGGTGACGCCATCGTACGCCTCGAGGTAGCTCGTGGCGCCGACGAGCTCGGGGAAGCGCAGCAGCAGGTGCCGCCGCACGCCGCCGTGGAGCAGGGTCGCGCGCTCGATCACGTACATCCAGCCCAGCGCCTCGGCGGGGCTCGCGAACGTGGCGAACCGCTGAGGAAGCTGGGCGAGCTCCGAGGCCGGCAGCCCGAGCCGCATCAGATCCTGGGCAAGCAGCCCGGTCCGGGGCCGGCTATGCAGGTCGATCAGCGAGCTGAGCTCCGGCGTGTAGCGGAAGGCGGAGTCGAGCGGGGCCTCGAACCCGTAGACCCGGATCAGGAGCGCCAGATAGCGCGATCGATGGACGCGCGGCCCCATCAGCTCGAGCCATGCCTGATCCGCTTCGGCATGATACGGCCGGGTGGCGAGGTTCAGCTGGATGAGGGTTCGCGACAACCGCTGCACGACCCCCTGGCCGGATGCAAGCCGCGTACACACCGTCGAGCCAGGGTCTGGCTCCGCCGGTCGCGGCGCTCGCGTCCTTGCATCCGGGGATCACTGAGAACGTTCACGCTGACCCGCGTTCGAATTGCGTGAGGCTGTGCGGTTTCGCAGTGCAGCACCGTGCGCCGTGGCGGGAGCGCACAGCGCTGCGCTACTCGCTGTCGCCGGTCTTCGCCTGCTCGATCGCGGCACCGGCACCGGCACCGGCCTCGGGCGGTGGCACGGCGCGGGCCGCGTCATACGGGGTCTCGAGCCGGCGGTAGAGCGAACGGCGGTCGATACCGAGGATCCGCGCGGCGTGGGTCTTGTTGCCGCGCACGGCCTCGAGCACTTGCCGCACGTAGCGGCGCTCCATCTCCTCCATCGTGATCATCGCGTCGGGCGAGCCGGACAGCCCGGTCGGGATCACGATCCGCGTGGCGTGGAACTCCTGGACCTTGGTCGGCAGATCGTCGACGGTGACCTCGTCGAGCCGGCACAGCGCGACCGCGCGCTCGATGCAGTTCTCGAGCTCGCGGACGTTGCCGGGCCAGTCGTAGTCGAGCAGCATGCGGGCGGCGGGCTCGGAGAACCCGCGAACCGGCTTGCTGATCCGGGTCGCGATCCGCCGCAGGAAGTGCTGGGCCAGCAGCAGGATGTCGCCGGCGCGGGCGCGCAGCGGCGGCACGTGGAGCGTGACGACGTTGATGCGATAGAACAGATCCTCGCGGAACCGGCGCTGCTCGACCTCGAGCTCGAGGTTGCGGTTGGTCGCGGCGAGCACGCGGGCCTGGAACGGCATCTCCTCGTCGCCGCCGACCGGGCGCAGCGTATGCTCCTGCAGCACGCGCAGCAGCTTGACCTGCATCTCGGCCGGCATCTCGCCGATCTCGTCGAGGAAGATCGTCCCGGCGCCGGCCTGGATGAACAGGCCCGAGCGCGCGGTCTTGGCGTCGGTGAACGCGCCGCGGACATGGCCGAACAGCTCGCTCTCGAGCAGCGGCGCGGGCATCGCGGCGCAGTTGACGGCGACGAACGGCTCGTTGCGGCGCGATGACAGCCGGTGCACGGCGCGCGCGACCAGCTCCTTGCCGGTGCCGGACTCACCGGTGATCAGCACCGTGGCGTCGCTGCCGGACACCCGGCGCACCATCTCGATCGTCTCGCGGATCGCGGGGCTGTTGCCGGCGATGCCGTCGGCCGGCTCGCCCTCGACGACGGCGCGCAGGTGGCGCAGCTCGCGCAGCAGCAGCAGGTGGGCGAGCGCGCGGCCGACCGCGACGGCGAGGGTGTCGAGCTTGATCGGCTTGAGGATGAAGTCGTAGGCGCCGGCGCGGATCGCGCCGATCGCGTTCTCGAGCGTGCTCTGGCCGGTGATCACGATCGACAGCACGTCGGGGTAGCGCTCGCGGATCTGCTCGCACAGATCGAGCCCGGTCATGTCGGACATGTAGATGTCGGTGACGACCAGGTCGACCGAATCGGTCGCGAGCCGGGCGAGGCACTCGGCGGCCGAGTGCACGCTGTTGACGCTGAGCCCGCGGCGGCGCAAGCCGTCTCGCAGGAGCTGCGCGGTGTCGATGTCGTCATCGACGACCAACACGCTGCCATTCACGAGCGAACCTCTGCGGGAACAGAGAATCGCGGACCAGTGAATCCGGTGGGTAAGCGCTGGCGCACGTCCAGACGAACTACCATGTCCCCACCGAAAAACTCGTCGAAAAACAACGAGATACCGCGAGCGTCTCTGCCACAGCCGCATCGAGCGCCAATGCCACAGGTGAGCTCACCAAAATGTGACAGACGCTACATGACCACTTCATACGTCCGCTCCAGATGTCCGCCGTCGCACGCACATGGTGCCCACATGTGCTCCGTTATTGAGCCAGACGGGGAAGTGGCTGGTGGAGGAGCTCGATCGGGAGGGTGATCGATCCGGAAACCGCCCCGAAAAATAGAACGGGGCCGGTCAGCCGGCCCCGTTTGCTCATTCCTTTACCCAGCTGGGTAGTCCCAGCTGAGGTCTAAGCGGGAGGGCTAGGAACGCCCCCCCATTGAGCTGTGACTGGTACTTGGCATGTTGTCTGTCCTCCCCTGGCAATAAAGCCAGAGCCCAGCCCTAGCGGCCCGCCAGCAGAATTGCAGCGGCTCCCGGGGTTGGGCCTTCATAGTGGGCGCAACGGCCCGTTTCGAAGCCCACGATGCGTGATGGCCAAACGGTCATCGCGTGTGTGTTCGGCGACATGGTCGCAATTCCATTGTAGGGCAAACCGATCCGGAGCGCCAGGGCCCGGAGTGATCACCTTGTGTGTGCTATGCAGCGCCGGTGACGACGCGCCCGAACAAGCAGCTGGAGACGTTTCCGAACCCACGTCCTGGACGCGACTATCACATCGCGTTCGAGTGTCCGGAGTTCACCTGTCTGTGCCCGATCACGGGCCAGCCGGACTTTGCCGTGATCTCGATCGACTACGTCCCCGAGGCGCTGTGCGTGGAGCTCAAGAGCCTGAAGCTGTACCTGTGGAGCTACCGCGAGGAGGGCGCGTTCCACGAAGCGGTGACCAACAAGATCTGCGATGACCTGGTCGCGGCGATCGCGCCGCGCACGGCGACGGTGATCGGCAAGTTCGGGGTCCGCGGCGGGATCTCGACGACGGTGACGGTCACGCACGACGCGGCGAGCCGGAGCCGGAGCCGGGCATCGTGAGCAGCAGCTGGTGGTCGCCCAGCGTGCGCTCGGCGAACGCGGCCTCGCTGAACGCGAGATAGAGCAGCCAGGTCCGCACGAACGGCTCGTCGAACCCGAGCGCGGTGACCGCGGGGAGCGCGGCGAGGAACCGGGCGCGCCAGTGCCGGAGCGTCGGCGCGTAGTCGGGGCCGATGTCGTCGGCGTGCTCGATGCGGAACCCGGCGGGCGCGGCGGCGCGGGCGATCGCGCCGAGCGAGGGGATCAGCGATCCGGGGAAGATGTAGGTCTGCATCCAGTCGACGCGGCGGCGGTAGGCTTCGAACCGCGGCTCGGGCATCGTGATCGATTGCAGGGCGAACCGGCCGCCGGGCCGCAGCAGCCGGCTGGCGATCGCGAAGTAGTGCGGCAGGTACTCGTAGCCGACCGCCTCGAGCATCTCGATCGAGACCAGCTTGTCGTAGCTACCGTCGAGCGTCCGGTAGTCGCGGTACTGGATGTCGACGCGATCGGCGAGCCCGGCGGCGGCGACCCGGGCGGCGGCGAGCTGGTGCTGCTCGCGCGACACGGTGATCGCGGTGACCCGGCAGCCGCGGGTGCGCGCGGCGTGGATCGCCATGCCGCCCCAGCCGCAGCCGATCTCGAGCAGGTGATCGCGCGGCGCCAGCGCCAGCCGATCGCACAGCCGATCGAGCTTGGCGCGCTGGGCGTCGGCGAGCGCCGCGGCGGGCGAGTCGAACACCGCGCACGAGTAGGCGAGGGTCTCGGCGTCGAGGAACAGCCGGTAGAACGCGTTGCCGAGGTCGTAGTGGGCGTGGATGTTGCGCTGGCTGCCGTGCAGCGTGTTGGCGGCGCGGCGGTGGCGGACCAGCGCGGGGAGCTGGGCGAGCCGGGTCAGCGGCGACTCGACGCCACGGGCGCCGGTGGCGCGCAGGATCAGGCGCAGCGTGCCGACCAGGTCGTCGCTCGACCACTCGCCGGCGACGAACGCCTCGCCGCCGCCCAGCTCGCCGCGCAGGACCAGGCGCAGGAACGTCCGATCGTCGTGGATCCGCGCGGTAGCCTCGGCGGGGCCGGGCGGGCCGATCCGGACCCGCTCGCCGGAGGGCAGGGCGAGATCGAGCGCGCCGCCGGTCCAGCCGGCGCGGAGCCGGGCCACCGCGAGCCAGCGCAACGCCTGGCCGGCCGGTGGCACGAGCCGGGGGAGCGGAGCGATCAACGGATGGGCGACGGCCCCCGGCACGGTCACACGTTACTTCAAGGGGTGCACGGGGTGGGTCGCTGGTACGCGCGAACTGCGTGACCGGTTCTGTGTCCGATCGGCGCGGCCGGGCGGCCGATGTGATCGGCGCGGCCACTGTGATCGGCGCGGCCCGGTGCTTGCGTCGCCCGCGCGATCACCGGGGGGGCCGCGGTCGGGGGCGGTGGTCGGGGCCGGGGCGCAGGTAGGGCAGGCCGCGGAGCCGGAGCTTGATCGCCTGCCAGTGGATCAGGCCGATGACCTGCGCGGTCATCAGCGGGTAGCGCAGCGCCGCGGCGGCGAGCGCGCGATCGGTGAGCGGGTGCCGGGCGCCGGCGAGCTCGGCGACGAAGATCCGGTCGCCGGGCGGGTCGTCGCCGGGGCGGGTGACGTGCATGGTGATCGCGAGGCGATCGCCGTCGAGCGGGGCATCGAACCAGAAGTCGTAGCTCGCCGGGCCGTGCAGGAACGGCGACACGAACAGCTCGCGGACGTGGCGGAAGCCGACCAGGCCGGGGCGCCGGCCGTGCTGGTGGTCCGCGAGCCGGTGCGCGGGGCCGAGCACGTAGCGACAGCGGCCACCGTAGGTGTTGTTGACCTCGGCGATGACCGAGGTCAGCGCGCCCGCGGCGTCGTAGAGCAGGAAGAAGCTGACCGGGTTGAACACGTAGCCGGCGACCCGCAGGTTGGTGACCAGCCGCGTGGTGTGCGGCGGCGGCAGATAGTTCGCGGCGACGAGCGCGTGGAGCGCGGCGGACAGGCCGCCGGCGCCGTCCTCGTAGTCGGTGTCGTGCAGCGCGAACAGGTTGCGGCCGCCGTGCGAGAACAGCCCGAGCTCGCGGTCGAGCGCCGGGAGCTCGTCGAGATCGATCGCCGCGATGTAGACCGGGTAGCGAAACGTCCGGCGCGCGAGCTCGTCGTGGCGCGCGTGCATCACGTGGCCGCGGATCAGCGCGGAGCGCCGGGTCACGGCGGCCCCGCCGGGCGGCGCGCGTGGCGATCCTCGAGCGCGCGGGCGGCGGCGGTGAGCCCGGCGCGCAGGCCGTCCTCGTGGAACCCGAACCGGGCGTGGGCCCCGGCGTAGTAGGTCCGCTGCGCGTTGCCGAGCGCGGGGAGCTCGGCCTGGGCGGCGAGCGCGGCGCGATCGAGCTGTGGGTGCTGGAACGTCACCTCGTGGAGCACGCCGTCCGGCGAGGTGCGCGGGTTGAGCGTCACCAGGTACGGCGCGTCGGGCAGGCCCTGCAGCCGGGTCATCGAGTAGGTGACCGCGACCTGGGAGGTGTCCGGATCGGCGACGTAGTTCCACGCGGCGTGCGCGGCGGGCCGGCGCGGCAGGAACCGGCGATCGGTGTGCAGCACGGTGCGGTTGGTGCTGTAGCGGAACGCGCCGAGCACGCGGCGCTCGGCATCGGTCGGGC
Source organism: Kofleriaceae bacterium (assembly GCA_036271215.1). GTDB lineage: Bacteria > Myxococcota_A > Polyangia > Haliangiales > Haliangiaceae > JABFXX01. The sequence continues at coordinate 9,124 of DATBBB010000229.1, forward strand.
GCGCGAGCAGGCCGAGCGCGGTGTCGGCGTGGGTCGCCACGATGATCCGATCGTAGCGTCGCTCGCGGCCGCGGGCGACCACCGTGACGCCGGTCGCGTCGCGCGCGATCGCCGACACCGGCGAGCCGAGCTCGAGCGTGCACCGGCCGGTCGCGCGCAGCCGGGCGACCAGCGCGTCGACGTAGCGCCGGCTGCCGCCGGTGATCGTGCGCCACGCGAGCGGCCGGATCGGGCGCAGCATGCCGTGCTGGTCGAGGAAGCCGAGGAACGTCTCGGCCGGGAACTCGCCGCAGCGATCGGGCGCCAGCGACCACAGCGCGGCGGCGAGCGGCACGATGAAGTGATCGCGCAGCGCGCGGCTGGCGCCGCGGCGGGCCAGGTAGTCGTCGAGCGAGTCGGCGGGTGCGCCGGCGGGCGAGCTGCCGGGTGCGCCGGCGGGCGAGCTGCCGGGTGCGCCGCCGGGTGCCCGGCCGATCGCGCCGGTCGCGAGATCGCGCCGGGCCTGGCGCACGAAGCCGAGCACCTCACCGAGGAACCGCCAGTGCCGGCGATCGAGCAACCGGCGGCGATCGGCGAACACCGCGGCGAGGCTCTCGCTGCCCCACTCGAGCGCGTCGCCGGTGGCGTCGGGGATCGCGACCGAGAACGACATCGTGGTCGGCCGGGTCGCGATGCCGAGCTCGCCGAGCAGGCGGAACAGGCCGGGGTAGCGCTCGTGGTTGCACACGATGAAGCCCATGTCGATCGCGAGGCCGCCGGCGTCGACGGTGTAGACGTGGCCGCCGGGGCGCGGGGCGGCCTCGTACACGGTGACGGTGCAGCCGGCGCCGACCAGCGCATGCGCGGCGGCCAGGCCGGCGATCCCGGCGCCGACGATCGCGATCGGGCTCATCGCGCGGCGCCCGGGGGCATCGCGTGCGTCGCGCGGCGCGCCGGCGCACCCGGCCGCCGGCGGCGAGCTTGCGGGCGAGCGAGGTGCGATCGGCGATCGGCAGGTCGGCCCGCGCGCGATCGAGGTCGGCATCGCGTCATCGCGGCGCACCGAGCGCGCCGTGGAACCGGACCGGCGTGGCCGGCGCGGTGCCGTGCGCGTCGCGCAGCTCGACCGACAGATCGATCGTCGCGTTGCGCAGCGCCGCGGCGGCCGGCGGCGCGAGCGGGATCACGAGCTCGGGGCTGACCGACGCGCCCCGCGCCAGCTTGCCGACATAGATCATCCGGCCATCGATCGCCGGGGTGCCCGGCGCGGCGATCTGGCCGCGCAGGCCGGACGCGTCGCCGGGGCCGGCGTTGCTCAGCGGCAGCACCACGCGGACCGCGGGGCCGCGCGCGGTGGCGATCAGGCTGGCGCGCAGCGCACCCGCGACGATGCCGGGCACGAGCGTCATCGGTTCGATCCGGGCGTCGAACGCGGCGTGCGCGAGGAAGCCGGCGGCGTGGGCGGCGAGCGCGCGGGCATCGAGCACGGTGGTGAGCGTGCGCGGGCCGGCGTCGCCTGCGAGCGTCGCGGTGATCTCCGCCGCGCCGCCGGCCTGGCTCGCCGCTTCGTAGGCGTCGATCCATTGATACGGCGAGATCTCGAACCCACCGTCGGCGTCGAGCGCGCCGTGGATCTCGAGGCCGCCGGTGGTCAAGGTCGCCGTGTGCGCCGCGAGCGGTCGCGCGCCGCACGGCTGGTCGGGGCCGGGCCGGCGCACGACGGTGTCGCCGGTCCCGGCGGGCGGCTCGGCGAGCTCGGTCCGGTCGCCGATCCACGGGCCGATCGCGAGCGGCAGGCCGGCGCCCACGCCGAGGATCCCGGCGTAGGTATATGGACTGGCGCCGGGGCGCTGCGCGAACAGGCCGCTGGTCAGCATCACGCCGCCGAGCGCGGTCGCGATCGCGCCGACCGTGAAGGTCGCCAGGTTCGGTCGGGTGGCGCGCTCGATCGTGGTGTGCGCGTGGAGCAGCTCCTCGGTCGGGCACGCGAGCGGCTCGATGAACCGCAGCTGCCCGGCATCGTCCAGGATCAGCGCCGGGCGCTGGGCGACCGCCGCCTCGGGGTGCGCGATCCGCTCGAGCTGCCCCGGCCGCGTGAGCCGGTCCTCGGCCATCACGTGGCACCCGGCGCCGAGCCCCGCAGCGACGCCGAGCCCCGCGACGGTGCACCTGCGCATCGCCACGACGATAACAGGAGCGATTGACAGCGGCGCGTCCGCCGCGCCGAATGATGCGATGCCCGCCCGACGCAAGGCCCGCCCGGCGAACCCCGACGACGCGCCTGGCGACGACGACGAGCTGCTGGTACTCGGCGGCCACCCAGCGCTGTTGCGCCGGCCTGCCGCGGCGCGGGCGCTCTATGTCTTCGCCCACGGCGCGGGGGCGGGGATGCGCCACGACTTCATGGCGGCGGTCGCCGGTGCGCTCGCCGCGCGCGAGGTCGCGACCCTGCGCTGGGAGTTTCCGTACATGGCCGCCGGCAAGGCGCGGCCGGATCGGCCCGAGGTCGCCGAGGCCGCGGTGCGCGAGGTGTGGGCCGCCGCGCGCGACCGGTTCGCCGATCTGGCGCTGTTCGCCGGCGGCAAGTCGTTCGGCGGTCGGATGACGTCGCGCGCCCACGCGGTCGCCGCGCTGCCCGGCGTGCGCGGCGTGATCTTCCTGGGGTTCCCACTGCACCCACCCGACAAGCCGGGGATCGAGCGCGCCGAGCACCTCGCCGCCGCGGCCGGGCCACTGCTGTTCGTGCAGGGCGATCGCGACGAGCTCGCCGGGCTGCGCCGGCTGCGTCCGGTGGTGCGTGGGCTCGGCGCGCGCGCGACCTTGCACGTGGTCAAGCATGCCGATCACGGGTTCGACGTGCGGGTCCGCTCGGGCCGCACGCCGGCCGACGTGCTCGACGAGCTGGCCGCGACCGTCAGCGGCTGGATCGCCCGCCACGCGTGACGCGACGGCTTGCTCGGCTTCGCCCGACGAGGACCGTCGGTCTCCTATCCGGCTGTCCTATCCGGCTGTCCTATCCGGCCGATCCGGGAACGAGCTCGATGCTCGATCTCTTATGGCCCGGGCAGCTTCTGGGGCGGCAGCTTCTGGCCGCAACCGACGCAGCTCCAGGTCGGATCGAGCGACGTGCGCCAGCGCTCGAGGGCGCCGGCATCGCCGGACAGGACGTCCTCGGGGCGGACGGTCGGCGGGCGCTGGCTCAGCCGGTCGAGCCGGCCGAACACCGCCGAGCGATCGCCGGCGGTGGTGCGCGACAGCAGGTTCCACAGCGTGATCGTGTCGCGCGGCTCCGCGCCGTCGACGATCGCGCGCACCGAGCCCGGGTCGCCGCCGTCGAACCGCGCGACCGCCGCGCGCAGCGCCTCGGGCGCCGCGACCGCGACCGGCGTCCCGGGGCCGTGGCCGGGCAGCGCGATCACCTCGGTGCCGACCGGCGCGTACGCGACGCGGCCGTGGCCCTCGAGCGAGACCGCGCCGGAGGTCACCCGCAGCCGGGTCCGGCCGTCGGGGTCGACCGACAGCTCGTAGGCGCAACCGAGATCGACCGCGGTCGCGACCGGGGTGTCGATGATGAACAGCCGCGGCGGCGCCACGACCCGGGCCGCGATCTTGCCGCGCGCGAGCTCGAGGTGATGCCCGGCGGCGCCGGTGCCGACCAGGCGGACCCGCGAGTCGCCGTACACGGTGAGGTCGCCGATGTCCGCGACCCGGACATCCGCCACCGAGCCGCCCGGGGTCTCGAGCCACGCACCGACCGGCAACGTGCCGCGCGACGCGACGCGGCCGGCGCACCGCGCCGGATCGCCGGCCACCGCGAACGCGAACCCAGGGCCGGTGGCCTGGCAGCGATCGGGCTCGCCGGGGCCCCCGGCGGCGAGCCGCAGCACGACCGCGAGCACGATCGCCGCCACCGCCGCGGCGCTCGCCGCGCCGAGCGCGATCCGGGGCCACCGCGGGCGGCGGGCCGGCGGCGGACGCAGCGGCGCGCGATGGCCGTAGTCGCCGAGCAGGTACTCGAGCGCGGCGACCTCGGGGTCGTCGCCGGTCTGGTCGAACAGGTAGTCGCTCATCGCGGCCGCCTTTCTTGTGCTTCGAGGCGTTCGCGGAGCAGCTTCAGGCCGCGGTGCAGGTGGACCCGCACCGACTCGGGGGTCATCTGGGTGTGCGCGGCGATCTCGGGGCCGGTCAGGCCCTCGACGAGCCGCATGATCAGGGTCTCGCGGTAGGTCTCGGGGAGCGCGCGGATCGCGTGCAGCGCGGCGGCGGCCTCGACGCGCGGCGGCGGATCGACCGCCAGATCGCCCGCGCGCTCGGCGGCGAGGCTGGCGTCGCCGAGGTCGGCCGAGCGGCGCCGGCGGGCGGCGTCGATCGCGCGGTTGCGCGCCATGGTGAGCAGCCAGCCGGCGAACGCCGCCGGCTCGCGCAGCCGCGCGAGCTTGTGCCACGCGTCGGCGAACACGTCCTGCACCACGTCGCCGGCATCGCAGGCCGGCAGCCGCGCGAGCGCGATCGCGTGGATCACGCGATGAAACCGCTCGTACAGCGCGGCGAACGCGGCGCGCTCGCCACCGCGCGCGGCGATCACGAGCGCGACGAGCCCATCGCCGGCCTCGGCCGCACCGGCCGGGCGTGCGTCGGCGGCCGAGCGTGCGTCGGCGGCCGAGCGTGCGTCGGCGGCCGGGCGTGCGTCGGCGGCCGGACGTGCGTCGGCGACCGGGCGTGCGTCGCGGGCCCGTGGCTCGCCGGCCGCAGCCGGGGTCGCCGCCGCGGGCGCGGCCAGGGAATCAAGCGGCGGCAGGACCTGCCTCCATCATGACCCCGTCGGCGAACGCCGGCAGCGCCACGGCGATGCCGCGCGCCGCGAGCGGCCGCACCACGTTGCGCGTCACCGCCGCCGCCAGCGCGGGATCGTAGCGATCGCACGCGATCACGCCGAGCCCGGAGGCGGCGCAGCCGGCGCCGACCAGCGGGGCGAACTCGCGGATCGCGGCGCCGGCGACCTCGCCGAGGTGGGCGCGGGCTGCGTCGTCGAGCCGCGGCGCGGCCCAGTCGAGGAACCACCCGCCGAGCTGCGCGTGGCCGGCCTCGTCGGCGACGATCGCCGCGAGCGCGGCCTCGATCAGCGGCGCGCCCGCGAGCCGGTGCGCCAGCTTGAGCATCGGCACCGTGATCGCTTCGCCGACGCACGACGTGCGGACCACGAGCTCGGCCGCGCGCAGCAGCGGATCGCGGCACGCGGCCGGCGTCACCGGCCGGACCAGCCGGGTGAGATCGACCTCGAGCGCCACCGCGCCGCCGAGCGCGGCCGCGAGCCGGGCCGCGAGCTCGGTGTGGACGATCTCATCGACCACGAAGTCGCCGGCCGCCGCGATCAGATCGATCGGCGCGCCGGCCGCGAGCAACGCCGCGGCGATCTCGGCGAACGCCGCGGCGCTCGCGTACTCGCTGAACGCGGTGCGGGTCCACACCACGCGGGCGGCGATCGCGTCGTTCGGTGCTGGCAGCGCTGGCAGCGCCGGCAGCGCCGGCCGCGCCGGCAGCCCGGGCAGTGCCGGCAGCGCCGGCAGCGGTGCGTTCCACGGCAGGTCATCGATCCACGCGCGGCGTGGCGCGAGGCGCCGACCCCACGGTCCGCCGATCAGCGCCAGCTCGAACGTGCTCGTCGTCACCGGTGGGGCTTCTGTGCGTCACGCACGTAACTGCACACCTGGCTCGGTTGGTACACGTCGCCCTTGCTGGCGACGTTCCCGACCAGTGGGTAGCCATCGCGATCGCACAGCGGCCGGAACGTGGCGAGCTGGGCCTCGGCGCGCGGGGTCTGGAGCAGCTGGGTACGCAGCGCGAGCAGCGCGGGCGCGGCCTTGGCATCCGGCGGTGGTGCCGGCGCCGGTGCCGGCGAATGATCGGTCGGGCCGGCCGATGGCGCCGGTGCCGCCGGGGATGCTCCCGGGGACGCGGCAGCCGGCGTGGCAGATAGCAGGATCACGGTCAACAAGGTGCGCTTGCGGGACATGGCCTCGGGCCTCCGATGGGTTCGTAGGAAGGACGAGCGACCCGGCCCACCGTTAACGACGTTTGATCCATCCCGAGAAGTCCCGGGATCGGCGGCGCCGGATCGGAGACACCGGATCGGAGACGCCGGATCGGGGGGCGGATCATTCCGCCGGACGATCCGACACCGGGCGCCCACGCCTCGCGCAGCGTCGTCCGCGCCTGTGTATCCATGCTGTATTTTCCCTGGCTTCTTGCACGAGCTGTGCAAGGCCCAACAAATCACACAGCGTTGCGACCAGAGGCCGATCTCGACTTTCGGTCGCGGCCGGCTCGCGAGTAGGATGCGACGCGTGTGGTCCAGTTACTCGGCGCGACATGCCGCGCAGCTGATCGGCCTGCCGGAGTCGGCGATCCGCAGCTGTATTCGCGACGGCCTGGTCGGCGCGCCCGGCGCGGTGCCGGCGCAGCTGACGTTCCGCGATCTGTCGGCGCTGCGCTCGGTCAAGGCCCTGGTCGACGCCGGGCTGTCGTTGACCCGTGTGCGGCGCGAGCTGACGCAGATCCAGCGCGGGCTGCCGACCGGCACCTCGATCGCCGAGCTGACGCTCGAGGCGCGCGGCGGCCAGGTCCACGTCCGCGGCGCGCACGTCGAGCTGCATGATCCGCAGGGCCAGCTCGCGCTGCCGCTGGATCCGTCGGATCCCGACGCGCCGGCCGATGATCTGGCCGGCGAGCTGCGCGAGTTGCCGCGCGTGGTCGAGGTGCTGAGCCCGATCGCGGTGGCGCCGGTGACCGCCGAGCAGTGGCTGGCGCGCGCGCTCCAGCTCGAGGATCGCGATCCGGTGGCCGCGATCGAGGCCTACCGCCGCTCGCTGCGGCTGCGCCCGGCCTGCACCGAGGCCTGGATCAACCTCGGCCGGATGTTCGCCGAGAGCGGCGACCGCGAGGCCGCGCGCGATTGCTTCCGCAGCGCGCTCGAGCTCGACGCGTGCGACGCGACCGCGCACTACAACCTCGGCGTGATCGCGCAGGACGGGGGCAACGAGGACGACGCGATCGGCTGCTACCGCCGCGCGCTCGAGCTCGATCCGCGGCTCGCCGAGGCGCACTACAACCTCGCCACCCTCTTTGATCGCACCGGCGACTCGCGGTCCGCGATCCGCCACATCAACGAGTACCGCAAGCTGACCCGCTGAGCGCACCGAGCGAGATCCACTCGACGCGCGGCGGGTGAATGTCCCGGCTATGCCAGAACAGGCGCGGGAGGCTCCCTCTCGGTAAACGTGCAGCTCACGAACGGAGCTGGGGCAATCCGAGCACGAACCGCTTCAGGCCATCGAATGCGATGCACCGCCTCGCGCACTCGACCAAGTCCAGATCCTCTGCAAGCTTGGGGTTGTCGTTCTCGGAGTAGCGGGGCCGCTTGTTCGCATCGCGTGACAGCGCGATCAGCTTCTCCTTGGGGCGCCTGATCTGATGAGGCGAAGGACGCGGCTTCTGCGGCTTGCCGCACGCGCTCGAGAGCACCTTCTCGCTCGAGAAGAACCAGGCTTCGATCTCTTCCACGGGAATGCAGATCAGCCGCGTCAGCGTTCGAGGTACGGAGATCGCAGAGAGCTGACGTTCGAGTGCCCCAGCGTCGTTCAGCTCACCATTCAACGGGTTGCGATCGAGATCGTGCAAGATGATCGCGGCGTGACAGCCTCGATCGGCCAGCTCGACGAGCCAGCTCTCGGCCTTGCGTCGCAGCTTCGAACAGCCCTTCCCGGCTCGCGGATGTAGCCGCCATGTGCCAGGGCCGATGCCGCGTTCCTCCAGGATTCGCCGGCACAGCACGCGGATGACTTCGCAGTCGTTGCGATCTTCGGCGAGCACGCCGAGCTCGAGGTCAGCCATCGAGCGCCCCGGAGTACACGAAGTCCCCCAGGGTACCTTCGTCGTGCAGGTATCCAGCGAGGCGCGCGACTTCCTCGTCGCGAAGCCGGCGAACTTCGGTGTGCGCGGCGCGGCGCTCGACGAGCCGAATCGCGAGCGGATCGGCCCAGCTCACCACCTGCGGGGCCTGGGTGGACAGCACGATCTGGCGATCGCCGGTGTAAGCATCGAACTCCGCCAGGAGCCTCGAGAGGAGTCCGGGATGAACGGCGGTTTCGGGCTCCTCGATGAGGAGCAGCTTGACCCCAGGGAACAAGAGCCACATCAGGATCTCGGCGGCGCGGAGCGTACCGTCGGACAGAAGACCGAGATCCGTGCCATCCACGAGCACGCGGACGAGGTCCCGTCGATGGGCATCGGGACCTGCTTCCGGGTCCCGGTAGAGCTTCACCTTGATCTCGTC
>DATBBB010000230.1:0-47666 GCA_036271215.1 Kofleriaceae bacterium
GGTTCACGGTCTACGTCAAGGACGGCAAGGCCGCACTCAAGGCCACACCGGTCAAAGACGAGACCTGACGGGCCGGAGCGGTACCGAGCGGTACCGAGCGGTACCCGAGCGGTACCGGACGGCACCGGACGGCATCGGACAACCCGCGCGGGACGTGCCAGACGGCCTGTCAGACTGGCAATCTGAACAATCGCGCTGACAGGCATGATGCCTCGGGGCGGTTCTCCCCGACGTGCGGTGTCGCGGTGGGTCGCGGCGACAGGCTACCGTCGCATGTGACCTGTCGAGTGTCGCATTGCCGATCACATCAGCTCGTGCTCACACTGCACGAGCATGCAACGACTCGTCGTCGGACTTTCTCTTGTCCTGGGCCTCACCGCCGGGGCGTGCTCCCAGCAACCTCCGCCGGTCGCGCCGGCGGAGCCACCGGTCGCCGCGCCGCACGCCGTGGCCGAATCGACGCCCGCGGTCGTCCCGGCGCCGGCGGCGCCGAGCGTCCCGGCGGCCCCGAGCGTCCCGAACGTTGACGAGCGCCGCAAGCAGCTCGACGCGCTGCTCGCCGAGCACTGGGAGGACCAGCTGCGCCAGTCGCCCGAGTTTGCCAGCATCCTCGGCGACCGCCGGTACAACGACCAGTGGTCCGATACCTCGCTCGAGGGCATCGCAAAGCGGCTCGACACCGCGCGCAAGTTCCTCGCCCGGTTCGAGGCGATCGACGTCACCGGGTTCCCCGAGCAGGAGGCGCTGAACCAGCAGCTGATGGTCCGCTCGCTCAAGGAGAACCTCGAGGACGCGCGGTTCGAAGACTGGCTGATGCCGATCGATCAGCAGAGCGGCATCCACATCCAGTTCCCCGCGCTGGTCGCGATGCTCCCGTTCGCGACCGTCAAGGACTACGACGACTACATCGCGCGGCTCGACAAGATACCGGTCGTGTTCGACCAGGTCATCACGCTGATGAAGACCGGGCTCGCCAAGCACATCATCCCGCCGAAGATCCTGCTCGAGCAGTGCGTGACCCAGACCCTGGGCCTGGCGAAGGTGGCGCCCGAGGCGAGTCCGTTCGCGCAGCCGATCAAGAAGTTCCCCGACGCGATCGCCAAGCCCGACCAGGAGCGGATCCGCGCGGCGGTGCTCGCGGCGATCCGCGACAAGGTCCTGCCGACCTACGTCAACCTCGCGGCGTTCCTGCGCGACGAGTACGTTCCGCACGGCCGGACCGAGGTCGGCCAGTGGGCGCTGCCCGATGGCGTCGCGCGCTACAACGCCCGGATCAAGCGCACCACGACGACCGACCTCACCGCCGACCAGATCCACGAGATCGGGCTCGCAGAGGTCGCGCGGATCGAGGTCGAGCAGGCCGCGATCGGCAAGAAGCTCGGGTTCCCCGACTTCGCGAAGTTCAAGGACCACGTCCGCCACGACCGCAAGCTGTACGCCAAGAGCCGCGAGGACATCCTCGCGCGCTACCGCAAGTACGTCGACCAGATGTACACCAAGCTGCCGGCGCTGTTCGGCCGGCTGCCCCAGCAGCGGATGCAGGTCGAGCCGGTCGAGAAGTTTCGCGAGAAGGAGGCCTCGGGCGCGCAGTACGATCAGGGCACCAAGGACGGCTCGCGGCCCGGCACCGTGCGGGTCAACACCTACGAGCCGACCAAGCGGCTGACGATCGACATGGAGTCGACCGCGTACCACGAGGGCGTGCCCGGCCATCACCTCCAGATCGCGATCCAGCAAGAGCTCGGCGAGCTGCCGGCGTTCCGCCAGCAGGCGTTCTACGTCGCGTTCCAGGAGGGCTGGGCGCTGTACTCCGAGCGGCTCGGCAAGGAGGTCGGGTTCTACCAGGATCCGTACAACGACTACGGCCGGCTGCAGGACGAGATGCTGCGCGCGATCCGGCTGGTCGTCGACACCGGGCTGCACGCCAAGCACTGGAGCCGGGAGCAGGTCGTCCAGTTCTTCCACGACCACTCGACGATCGACGAGCCGTCGGTGCAGTCCGAGACCGACCGCTACATCGCCGACCCGAGCCAGGCGCTCGGCTACAAGATCGGCCAGCTCACGATCTCGCGGCTGCGCGCCAAGGCGCAGGCCGCGCTCGGCGCCGGGTTCGACATCCGCAGCTTCCACGACGAGGTGCTCGGCGCCGGCGCCCTGCCGCTCGACGTGCTCGAGCGCCGGATCGATGCCTGGATCGCGCGCCAGAAGAAGTAACGCTCATACCTGCCGGCGATCTCCGCGAACGGTGCCACGCGCGAGTGACACGTTGCAGCCCGGAGGTAGCGGCAACTCGAGTTGTATCTCGCTGGAATCGCTAAAAATCGCCGCGGCACGCGCGCTGCACTATGGCTGGTCATGAACAACACGCCCACGACCCTCGCTCTCGAAACCATCTCCCTCGACCAGCTCGACGCCATCACCGGGGGCGCCGGCATCGGCACCCAGATCGGCAGCCTGTTCGGCGCGAAGGGCGCCCAGTGGGGCGGCATCGCCGACACCATCCTCGGCGCGATCGGCGGCGGGGCGGGCGGCGCGGGCGGCGCCGGCGGCCTCGGCAGCATCCTCGGCAAGCTCGGCGGCGGGGCGGCCGGTGGGGCGGCTGGCGGGGCGGCTGGCGGCGCGGCCGGTGGCGCGGCTCCGCAGGGCGCACCCCCGGCGGGCGCTGGCGCCTGAGCTTGAACCGAGCCTGAATAGTTTGCATCGCGCACGACGGCAGCCGGCCACCTCGATGGGTGTGCCGGCGATCGCCGATCGTGCCGTGGCCATCGTGTGGCGGTGGTCTCGGCGCGGTGGCTACCGCGCGTCGGCGGCGATGATCCGCTCGCGCAGCCGCTGCGACTCGGCGAGCGCCTGGGGCGTGGTCGGCCGGCGCGCCGGATCGGGGTCGCCGAGCCGCATGATGTGGTCCTGGATGTCGTCGGCCAGCGGCGCGGCGATCGTCAGCACGTCGGCGGGCAGGCGGAAGTCGTCCGCGCGCCGGACACCCGCCATCGCGGCCTCGCGGTTCCACGGCGTGTGGCCGGTGAACATCTCGTAGAGCACCACGGCGCTGGCGTAGACGTCGCTCGCCGGGCTGAGCTCGCCGCGGCGCTGCTCGGGCGCCATGTAGGCGAGGGTGCCGACCGCCTCGGGGTGCGCGCTGGTCGCCTGGCCGCTGACGTTGGGCAGGTGGGCCACGCCGAAGTCGCCGAGCATGACCTCGACCCCCGGCAGCTCGGCGTCGCGGCGGAACATCAGGTTCGCCGGCTTGAGGTCGCAGTGCACGATGCCGCGGCGGTGCGCGGCGTGGAGCGCGCTCAGGATCTGGCCGTGGCGCTCGATCGCGCGCCGCAGGGTGCGCCGGCCGCGGTCGCGCTGGACGTCGCGCAGGGTGCCGCCGGCGGCGAGCTCCATCACGATCCGGCGCGACGCCTCGTCGAGATCGAGCACCGCGACGACGTTGGGGTGGCGCAGCGACGCCATCACGCGCGCCTCGTGGAAGAACCGGGCGAGCGCGTCGGCGCGCTCGGTGCCGGCGAGGTGCGGGTGGAGCAGCTTGATCGCGACGTCGCGCTCGAGCTCGGCGTCGCGCGCCAGGTACACCACGCCGGTCGCGCCGCGCCCGAGCTCGCGGACCAGCCGGTAGCGCGCGCCGGCCTGGACCCCGGCGATGTCGCCGGCCGCGATCGTCTCACCGGCCGCCGGGGCGGTGCGCCCGGTCAGCGCGCGCAGCCGCTCGACCCGCATCCGCACGTTGGGGTAGTCGACGTCGCGGCCGAGCACCGCCTCGTAGTGGCGCAGCGCGCGCTCGTGGGCGCCGTGCTTGCGGGCGTGCTCGGCGAGCAGGTAGTGCGCGCGCAGCGCGAACCTGGGATCGCCGGTCAGCCCGTCGAGGTGGGGCAGCGCGGTGTCGAGCTCGCCGCGCTGCTCGTAGCGCTCGACCAGCGCAGCGCGCAGCGGCGCCGTGGCGGCGGCGTCGACCTCGGGCACCGAGAGCAGCTTCTCGGCCCACTCGATCGCGAGCCGCTCGTGGCCCGCGCCCCACAGCCCATCGAGGTGATGGAACACGTCCGGGGCGCTGATCTCGGTCCGCCGCTTGCCGTCGGCGAGATCGGCGACCAGCTTGGCGAGGAACACTTCATCCGCGCTGCCGAGGTGCTGCGGCTCGACCGCCGGCACCGGCAGCTCGGCCGGCGTGGGCTTGCGCCCGAGCACCGCGTCCCAGAACGAGCGCTTCGCCATGCGCCTGCGACTGTAGCGCCTCGGTGGGCCGGCGGCGATCCGGTCAGCCGATATCGAGCTCGTCACCGTCGACGCGCAGCCGGTCGCCGCGGATCAGCTGGACCCGGACGTCGCCGAGCGGGTCGTCGTTGAACAACACGGTGCGGCCGGCCGCGCGGCCGAGCAGCGGGCGGCCGCGCTGGAAGATCAGGTCGAGCGGCAGGCCGACGAGGCCGAGGTCGATCGGCGTGCCCTCGATGCCGGCGATCAGCGCGACGCCGCGGTCGAGGCCGCCGCGGATCCGCAGGATCAGGACGCCGGCGGTGGTCTCGAAGTCGATCGCGCACTCGTCGCCGAGCCCGAGCTGGCCGGTGCCGGCGAGCGGGACCCGCCCGGCGAGCGGCAGGCCGGCGAGGCTGGTGCCGTTGCGCGAGTCGAGGTCGCGCAGGGTGAAGCTCTCGCCGGTGTGCTCGATCTCGGCGTGCTGGCGCGACACCCCGCCCGCGCGCAGCGTGAGATCGCACAGCGGATCGCGGCCGAGCACGATGCGCGGCGCGGCGCACGCGACGATCAGCGGCTTGCCGTGGCGTTTGAGCTCGATCTTGCCGGCGGATAACAGCGCGGTGTCGAGCTGATCGAGCAGCCGGCGGTACTCGGCGGCGGCGCTCGCCGCGGCGACCGCGCGGACCAGCTCGCGGCGCGCCTCGTCGCGCCGGCCGACGTGCATCGCGGTCTGGTAGCCGGCGAACGCGTCGGTCTCCTCGTGGACCGCGTGCTGGGTGGCGTCGTCCTTGGCGAGCGCCGCCTCCATCTTCTCGACCAGGCCGCCGGCCGAGTACGCGTTGGCCGCGGCGAGGTGGTCGCGGATCGTCTCGAGCGCCTCGCCGGCGAGCGCGTGGTTCTCGCCGGTGACCAGCAGCTCGGCAGCCTCGCGGACCTTGGCGCGGTCGCGCTCGGTGGCGATGCCCTCGGCGCGCACGGCCTCCCACAGCGCCTTGCCGAGCGCCGCGGCGGCCTGCTTGCGCAGGGCAGGGTCATCGCCGGCCCACCGCATCGCGTCGCGCAGCGCGCCCAGCTCGGTGGTCCGGGTCGGGGCCCGCGCGGCCCGCGCCAGGTGCATGCGGACCGCGCCGGCGAGCTCGCCGGCCAGGGCGTAGCGCTCCGCGGCGAGCTCGACATCGCCGGCGGCCTCGGCGGCCACCGCGGCGCGGTAGTCGGACGACAGCAGCCGGCGCAGGAAGCTCACGGCGCCGAGTATACGGCGGCGCCGTCGGCTAGCGCGAGCTTGCGAGCGCGTCCGGGTCCGTATAGCCGAGCGTCTCGCGAGGCGATCGAGGCGACGCAAGGCCGTATGCCATACGGACTCCGCGGTCACGGCGGCAGCGCCTGACCGAACTTCGCGCGGTACGCGGTGTCGAGCTGGTCGAACGCCGGCTGATCATGGCCGCGGGCGTAGGCCTTGCCGAGCGTGCGCCACGCCTGGGCGAGCTCGGGGTCGACCGCGATCGCGTGCTTCAGCTGCTCGATCCCGGCCGGGGTCGTGCCGGCGTCGCGCAGCAGCAGCACGCCCTCGAGGTAGAGCGCCCACGAGTCGTCCGGATCGGCGGCCAGCGCGCGGGCGCAGGTCGCGCGGGCGGCGTCGATCTGGCCGGTGCGGAACGCCAGGTCGCAGCGCGCGGCGGTCAGCCCCGGCGCGCCGGGCCATTGCTTCTCGGCGGCCGCGATCGCGCGCTCGGCGTCACCGAACTTGCTGGCGTAGACCTGATCGAGCGCGCCGCGGATCGCCGCGACCAGCGCCGCCTCCCGGGCAGGCGCCACGAACCTGGCGCCGCGCGGGATGCCGTAGCGCGCGCGGGTCATCGCGGCTCCGGCCGCCGCCGGATCGCTCGCGAGCCCGGCCTTGGCGATCGCCTCCTCGGTCCAGGTCAGCGCGCCGAGCCCGGCGTACAGCGCGATCACCTTGCGCCAGGCCTCGCCGGCGCCGGTGTTCAGGTTGCCGATCTTGTCCTCGGCGATCGCGAGCTCGGCCCGCGCCCCGGCGGCGTCGCCGGCGTGGATCAGCGCCTCGCCGACCGCGAGGTGCACCGTGGGATCGCCCGGCGCGAGCTCGGCGACGTGCGCGCACGCGGCGCGGGTGGCCGGGTCGCCGATCCCCGGCTTGCCGAGCATGATCTCGCACTTCAGCTCGTGCATCGATGGGTTGCCGGGATAGGCGGCGAGCAGGTTGGCGAGCTCGGCGAGCGCGTTGTCGAGCTGGCCCTGCTTGGCGAGCGTGGTGATCCGCGCCAGCTCGTCGAACGCGGCGGGCGGCACCCCGGCGAACGTCCGACCGGCGCGCGCGGCGTCGGTGACGTGCTTGAGCGCGCCCACGACCTCGTCGTGCGACGCCGGGATCCAGCCGCCCCACTCGGTCTTCTCGATCACGTCGGTGAGCTTCTTGGCCAGCGCTGCGTCCGGATCACCGGACAGCCGGCCGTCGATCGCGACCTGCAGCAGCTCGCGGGTCCGGTTGGCGAACGTGTTCTGCTTGGGCGAGTACGACACGTTCTGGATCCACGCCGAGTCGGCCTCGGCGATCGCGCCGAGCGTGGTCGCCAGCATGTGGAGCAGCACCACGGTCTGCTTGTGGCGGCGGTGCGCGGCGAGCACGTCGGCGCGCTCGCCGCTCTTGAGATCGGGCAGCCGGCCGGCGAGCGCCTCGGTCTCCGCGCGCTCGGCCCACGCTCGCACGATGATGTGGTGGCCGAGCGGCTGGGCCTCGCCGAGCTCGGTCATCGCGGTGCTCGCGACATCGGGCGGCGACACGTAGCCGATCACCCACGCCGCGTCGTCGCCCTTGTCGGCGGCTAGGAGCTCGCGGCTCGCCGCGTGCGGATCGCCGGTGCGCGGCCAGTCCTTGACCGCGTCGATCTGCAGCCGCACGCCGAGCATCGGCTGGAGCAGCTGGTTGGCGTAGTCGACCTCGTCGGTGATGTCGTCTTTCCAGTGCGGCAGCGCGCGGACGCCGGGATCGGCGTAGATCCGGACCTTCGCGATCCGCGGATCGCCGACCCTGGGCCGCGAGACCTCGAGCGTGGCCGGGAGAAATTTGAGCGTTGCATCCGCGGCGTGCTCGGTGCTGCGGTTGTGACAGCCTGTGATGCCGGTGACGCCGAGGACCAGCGACGCGAGGACCCAGAATCGCCGTCGTGGGCCGCGTCCGTGTCCGTAAGGGAGGCACATGGGGGAACTGTCCCCGGTGACAAGCGAACGTGCAAGCGGCGAGCGGCAGCGGAGCCGGGTGGCGTAAGATATTTCGGTGTTGTTGCTCGACGAGCGGATCAAGGCGAACGGCGCGCATGTGCGGACCTGGGCGATCAGCGAGGGCGACCGGGTGCAGATCCGCGACGACGAAGATCCGCCCGACGGCTCGCCCGATGGCTCGCCCGATGGCTCGCCCGACGGCCCGACCGGCGAGCTCTCGGTCGCCGCGCTCGATCACGTGATGCGGCGCTACGGCCGGCCGCTCGAGCCGGGGATCGTGCTCGACGGCGACGTGCTCGTGTGTGGCAAGTATCGGCTGCGCCGGCTGCGATTCCACGCCGTGGTCGATGCCGAGGGTCGCGACTACCTGGTATGGGAGCGGCCCGATGGCGAACCGCTGGCGTGTGTAGCTGCCATGGCCACTGCAGCGTTGCGCTATTTGACACTGCGCCTGACCGGCGAGCGCTCTCAGGAATCTGAGGCGTGATCGCTGCTTCGCAGGACCACCGATCGGGTTTTTCCCGGAAGACCGGCCGATCGCAGGTAGCACTTGAGCGTGGCATGCCGGCTGCTTCAAGATGGGCATAGTCATGATCAGAGGCTGGCTCGTGGGGACGTTGTTGCTGGTGCGCAGCGTCACTGCGCCCGCACAGTCCGCACGTCCCGCTACGCCGCCGGCCGTGCCGCCCGCGGTCGCGCCGGCATCCACGGCAGCCTCTGTGATGGCGACCGACGCCGCGGGAGCGCACCTGCGGGACGCCGATCAAGGCGTCGTGCAGCTGACCGCGCGCCGGATCCAGCTCAACAAGCGTTACCTCGAGCAACTCGACGCGATTGACCGTTTAAAAAATCAACGTCCCAGCTGGCGACGTGACCGAGAATTGCGCGAGAGCCTGCCGGGCTCGCTCGACACCGCGAACCAGCTCAGCGCCGTCGACCGTGAGATCAAGAAGGCAACCCTCCAACTTCTGAGTGCGCAGCGCGCCTACCTTTCGGTGATCGATGCCGAGCTGGCCGCGGGTACTACCCCTGTGCGGGGGCAGCAGCTCCAGCGGGCGCGGGCGCCGATCGCGCAGCTGCTCGAGGCCGCGCCGCGCCGGATCGTGATCCCGGATCTCGAGATCGATCTGCTCGCCGATCCCGAGGAGCTCGACCAGCGCGCCGCCGAGCTGCGCGCGAGCGAGACCGAGCTCAACCGCCAGCTCGCCCGGCTCGATCAGCAGGCTGCCGAGCTCGATCACCTCGCGATGCTGCGCAAGCAGCACAACCGCGCCGGTGATCTGTTCACGCGCGATAACGACGAGCCTCAGCGCGGCGCCACGCGCAAGTCCACCGACACCGGCACCACCGCCGAAGAGGGCACGGGCGACGGCCGGTTGCCGATCACGAGCGGCACCGCGCCGCTCGGGTCCACGCTGCCGGGCGCGAGCTCCGAGAGCTTCATCCCGACGATCCTCGCCGACATGGTCGACGCCTCGACGATCGCGTCGTTCGCCGCCGCCGAGCGGTCGACCGATCCGGCCCAGCGTGCAGCCGCCGCCCACAAGGCCCACGCGGTGGTGGCGCTGCAGCTCGAGCAGGTGAAGCAGAAGCGCGCCGAGATCGAGGCGCGGTCGAAGCGGCTGCGCGGCCAGCGGTGAGATCAACGGTGAGCCCGGAAGTGAGCTGATTTGCCGGCGCGTGCCGGGCTACTCGTTGACCACTCGTTGACCACTCGTTGACCACTCGTTGGCCAGGCGGGCCAGCGATTGGTCACGCCTGGCCAGCGATTGGCCTGCCGGCGGCGCAGGACTCGCGCGCGTGCCGGATCGCCGTACAGCGGGTTCGTGCGAGGCCCGCGGTCAGTGTGAGTACATCACGCCTGCATAGATCAGCTCGCGCCGGAATGACTCGCCACCGGTATTGCCCAGATCGCGCCAGATCGCGCCGCGGCCCTCGATCGACCACGCCGCGGTCAGCTCGCGGGCGATCCGCACCTGCAGCGAGCTGTGGTTCTCGTCTTCGAGGCTGGTGAACTCCTGGCGCTGGACGTCGTTCTCGACCAGCAAGCCGTCGGGGAACTGATCGATCTGCAGGGTCGCGGTCGCGGTCGCGAACAGCTTGTCGGCGAGCTCGGTGGTCACCGCCGCCGTGATCCGGTGGCGGACCAGCGACTGGCCGTAGCTGTTCGAATCGATCACGGTCAGCTGATAGCTGAGCGTCGCGACGATGTCGCCGATCCATTCGAGCTGGACGGTCGCGCGCTGGTAGCGATCGCGCCGGACCAGCGAGGTCGGCATCGAGCAGTCCGAGCTCGCCGCGGTGCCGGCCGGGCACTCGTTGAAGTCGGCGCGGCTCGCGTAGGTCCGCTGCTCGAACGCGAGCGTGGTCGCCAGCTCGAGGCTGTGGGTCCGGTGCTCGGGCTGCCACAGCACGAGGTCGAGCCGCGCGCTCGCGCCGGGGCCGCGCCAGTCGTAGCTGTGGTCGGGCTTGTACACGAAGTCGCGGACGCCGGCGGCGAACGTCAGGTGGCGGTCGTCGCCGCCCGCGAGCAACAGCAGGGCGTCGGCGCCGAGGTTGCGGAACGTCCGTGCGCCGATCCCGCCGGTGATCGCGAGCGCGTCGGCCGCGGTGATCCCGACGCCGGCGGCGATCGGCCTGCCCTCGATCGCGCGCAGCCAGCGCGCCTCGCCGGAGTACAGCATCACGCTCTCGGTCTGGTTGTCGGGCCAGGTCTGCGGCGTCGCGACCATGCGGGCGAGCGCCGAGACGTCGAGCGCGTAGGCACCGCCGAGCACGCGATCCTTGTGGTCGATCCGCGCGCCCGCGCGGGCCGCCGGTGCCGCGATCCGCTCGGCGTCGCTGGGCCCGCCGGTCTCGACCCGCGCGACGTTGGAGTCGGCCTCGGCGCCGGTCTCCATCGTCAGCGTCCACGGCTCCGCGCGGGCGAGCCTCGGGCCGCCGAGGCTGCCGATGGCAGCCAGCCACAGCGCCGCGCGACGCATGGCCGCAGCCTACCGTATCGCAGCGGCCGATCGTTCGTGGTAGGCAGCGACATGCGGCTCGACCTTGCGATGATGTTGCTCCTCGGTGTGGTCGGGGCGTGCAAGGGGGATCCGGTGAAGTGCGAGCAGGGATGCCGCAACTTCGCGACCTTGGTCTACTGGAAGAACGCCGACGCCGAGATCGCCCATGCGCCCGCCGACCAGCGCGACGCGTTGCGTAAGAAGAAGCTGGGCGAGCTCGACAAGCAGCTCGAGCGCGGGCTCGACATGTGCGTCACCCAGTGCCAGTCAGCCAACAACACCGACGACATCGATTGCCTGGTCGGCGCGAAGACCGCCGACCAGGCGCTCGCGTGCATGAAGTAACACCGCCGGTAGCCCAGCCGGTAGATATGCCCGGCCGGGTGTTATGCTTGAAACGATGTCTCGCGCGACGCGGCCGTTCCGCCCCCGAGTCGACCAGCTCGCCGCTCGGGTCCGCTGGCTGGATCGCTATCGCCGGCTGCTCGCGATCGGCGGCGCCGCGGCGGTCTCGCCGTTTCTGATCGCGCAGCTCGGCCTCGATCTCGGCACCGGGTGGCCGCAGCTCCACATGACCCTGGTGTCGCTGATGCTCAGCGTGATCGTGTGGTGGGTCGTCGAGGTCGGCCTGGTCTACGTGACCGCGCTGTGGGAGACCGAGCAGTACCGGCTGGCGGACGACCGCGGCCTGCCGCGCGCGATCCTGCACCGGCCCGGCCGCAGGCTCTGACCCGCCGGCGGTGCGGAGCTCCGAAACCCTGCCGCTGCGTCGAAATGTCGCGCGCGACGGCCGAATCTCCGGCCAAGCACCGCCGCTACGGCGTCACGCCTTGCACCGTGACTGATGCCAGGAGCGGTGCGTTGGTGGTGCCCTGGTACAGGTTGAACCGGTAAGAATGCCCCGCGACGATCCACGGCACAGTGGTGGTACCGGTCGTGCCGCTCCCGACATTGGCTGCTGGGTGGCGCCGTCCACGCTCTCCTGGACGTTCGTGGACGAGTAACCGGGTGCGCTCCACGTGAGCACCGTCGTGCCCGTGTGGCCGGGAGAGATGTGCACCATGGTCGGGTTTGCGCTGATCGAGGGTAGATCCAGACCCCGACCGCGTTGACATTGGCAAGGATGGTCCCCGGATTCGCGTTGTTGCGTAGCGAGAAGTGATAGACATGTTTCGGCTGGATCCTATGCTGTGCGGATATGGGATCTGGACCGTGGTCGGATTCGCACTGATCGGGGGAGTTTCTTGCACGAAAGGGCTAGGCAGCTTGATCAAGACGTGGTCTTCTTTTGGTAGGTCACATGCCGTAAGAGCTCGATATGTACCGAAATTTTCACCAAGAGGCGTTCAGTCGCGCGTACATCCATGCCGTCGCTGCCGGGGCAGGCCTCAAGTATTGCGACGGTCCGCTTCCTGACGATGACCACGTGGATGTGACCATCTCATCGTCTGGACCGATGGGCCTCATCCGGTCCCCCAAGGTCGACATTCAGGCGAAGTGTCGCCTGGGGATTGCTCCTGACGGAGATCCCATCTCCTATGCACTCGATAAAGATGATTACGAGGGTCTGCGGCACCAGGACTATGGATCGCCGAGGATCCTCGTCGTGGTCTTCGTGCCCGATGATATTGGCCTTTGGACCGAGCATTCCGAAGAAGGCTTGATGCTCAGATACTGTGGCTATTGGGCCTGACTTCAGGGGCAGCCAGCGCGCGCCAATAAATCTATTATTACGGTTTATTTGCCGCGCAAGAACCGCTTCAGTGTTGATGGGCTGAAGGATCTCATCGGTCGGATCGGCCGTAAGGAGGCCCTGTGAGGGCAGAGATCACGGATCGCGATGCCATCTCGGCGCTGACGCCCAGTGCTCTGACGAGCTACCTCCGCGCCCGTGGCTGGGAACCCGCTGCTGAGTCAGATACGGCGTTCGCAGTCTTCGAACGGGTCGAAGGCAATGAGAAAGTGGGACTCGAAGTACCCCTGCGGGCCTTTGCCGGCGACTATGGCCGGCGCGTTGCCGAGGTTCTTTACAACCTCGAGATCTTCGAGCAGCGGAGCCAGCTGGACATCTTTCGCGACGTGCTTCATTCAAATCAGGACGTAGTGCGAGTTTCTGTGGATGTTCCCGATTCCGGACGTATGGGACTTGATGAAGCTTCGACCCTGCTCGCGGCGACGCGTGATCTGGTCCTGGCCGCGGCTTGTTCAGCGCACACGCGTCGAGCGTATTTCTCGAGAAGAAAGCCGCAGCGCGCGACGGAGTATCTTCGAAAGATACGGCTTGCCGCACCCGAAGCCGGCAGCTTTGTTGTTGTGCTGGAGTCTCCCGTGACTGCGCTGGCGACAGCGTCCACGCTTGGGGATGGAATCACGGACCCGTTCGAGCGAGCTGCTGTACTCATGCTCGCGCGCGTCGGAGAACGAGTCCGGCAATCGATCAGCGAGACCACGGCCACCGGAAAGCTCGACCGATTTGTGGAGGGGGTGGAAGTCGGTGTGAACGCCAATTACTGCGATGCCATCGCGCGAATCCTCGAAGAGGATGACGGGCGGAACCTCGCCCTAGATTTCGGCTGGGCACCGTCACGCCCGATCCTGGGCCACGCACCAAGCCATCTGGCCTTTTCGCGGGGTGAAGCAGAGATTCTACGCGCCGCATCGACCTTCCTGAAGGAGCGTGCGCCCATTGCTGGCTTCGAGGTTCTGGGGGCTGTCGTGAGGCTGGAAAGCACTACACCCGCTGCTGGAGGCAACGCGACGCTCGCAGCGCTCGTCGATGACGTGATCCGTCAAGTCGTCGTGACCCTCGGTGCGGATGACTACAGGGCGGCCATGCACGCTCACCAGAACGAGCTAGAGGTGAGTGTGGAGGGCGAGCTGGAACGAGAAGGGCGCACGTACCGCCTCCGCAACCCTCGTATGTTTGCGATCGTCGAGTAGCTGTACGAGCCGCGAGCGGCCAGGGCCTCGATCGCAACCGCGGTTGCGTCGGGGCCGAAAATGCCGCGAGCGACAGCCGAAGCCGCCGCTCGTGGATGGAACCGCCGGGGGCGGTTCCGCCAACCGCGCGAGGAACGCGCGGCCGACCATCGTGCGTGGGGGCTAGAAGTCCATGCCGCCCATACCGCCCATGCCGCCCATCCCACCCATGCCGCCGCCACCGCCGCCGCCTGCGGGCGCCGGGGCGTCCTTCTTGGGCCGCTCGGCGATCATCGCCTCGGTGGTGAGCAGGAGCGACGCGACCGACGCGGCGTTCTGCAGCGCGGTGCGCACGACCTTGGTCGGGTCGATGACGCCGGCCTTGACCAGGTCACCGTACTCGAGGGTCGCGGCGTTGAAGCCGAACGGGCCCTGGGCCTCCTTGACCTTGCTGACCACGATCGAGCCGTCGACGCCGGCGTTCGACGAGATCTGGCGCAGCGGCTCCTCGATCGCGCGGCGCACGATCGCCACGCCGAACGCCTGCTCGGTCGACGGCTTGAGCGAGTCGAGCGCCGACTGCGCGCGGATCAGCGCGACGCCGCCGCCCGGGACCACGCCCTCTTCGACGGCCGCGCGCGTGGCGTGCAGCGCGTCCTCGACGCGGGCCTTCTTCTCCTTCATCTCGACCTCGGTCGCCGCGCCGACGCGGATGATCGCGACGCCGCCGACCAGCTTGGCGAGCCGCTCCTGCAGCTTCTCGCGGTCGTAGTCCGAGGTCGTATCCTCGATCTGCTTGCGGATCGTGCGGACCCGGCCCTCGATCGCGTCCTTCTTGCCGGCGCCGTCGACGACCGTGGTGTTGTCCTTGTCGACCGTGATGCGCTTGGCGTGGCCGAGGTCGGTCAGCGTGAGGTTCTCGAGCTTGAGGCCCAGGTCCTCGGTGACCGCCTCACCGCCGGTGAGCACCGCGAGATCCTTCAGCATCTCCTTGCGGCGATCGCCGAACCCGGGCGCCTTGACCGCGCAGATGTGCAGCGTGCCGCGGAGCTTGTTGACCACGAGGGTCGCGAGCGCCTCGCCGTCGACCTCCTCGGCGACGATCAGCAGCGGCTTGCCGCTCTTGGCGACCTGCTCCAGCACCGGGAGCAGCTCCTTCATGTTCGAGATCTTCTTCTCGTGGATCAGCACGTAGGCGTCGTTGAGCACGACCTCCATGCGCTCGGTGTCGGTCACGAAGTACGCCGACAGGTAGCCGCGGTCGAACTGCATGCCCTCGACCACGTCGAGCTCGGAGGTCATGGTCTTGGCCTCTTCGACCGTGATCACGCCTTCCTTGCCGACCTTGCGCATCGCCTCGGCGATCATCTCGCCGATCTCGGTGTCGCCGTTCGCGCTGATCGTGCCGACCTGCGCGATGTCTTCCTTGCCCTTGGTCGGGGTCGACAGCTTCTTCAGCGACTCGATGACCGCGGTCACCGCGAGGTCGATGCCGCGCTTGAGCTCCATCGGGTTGTGGCCGGCGGCCACGAGCTTGGAGCCCTCGCGGTAGATCGACTGGGCGAGCACGGTCGCCGTGGTCGTGCCGTCGCCGGCGTTATCCGACGTCTTGGAGGCGACCTCCTTGACCATCTGGGCGCCCATGTTCTCGAACTTGTTCTCGAGCTCGATCTCCTTGGCGACGGTGACGCCGTCCTTGGTGACCGTGGGGGCGCCCCACGACTTCTCGATCACGACGTTGCGGCCGCGCGGGCCCAGGGTGACCTTGACGGCGTTGGCGAGCGTGTCGACGCCTGCCATCACGCGGTTACGAGCCTTCTCGTCGAAAATGATGTCTTTAGCAGCCATGTGCGGAGCTCCTGAAAATTCCGCGCAACGCGCGGTCTGGGTGGTTCTGGATGGAAGACCGCGTGATGCGGTCTGGGGTGGGTATGGACGGCCGCGCGACGCGACGCGCGGAGGGTGAATTCCCCGGCCTCGCCGGGGAAGCGGGGGCGGGAAGGCCCCTTGCTAATCGATCACGCCGAGGACTTCGTCCTCGCGCAGGATGATGTGCTCGACGCCGTCGACCTTGATCTCGGTACCAGCGTACTTGCCGAACAGGATGCGATCGCCGGCCTTGACGTCCAGCGTGACCAGCGTGCCGTCCTCGGTGCGCTTGCCCGAGCCGACGGCGATGACCTTGCCCTCGAGGGGGCGCTCTTTGGCGGAGTCGGGAATGATGATGCCGCCGCGGGTCTTCTCGACCTCCTCGACGCGGCGAACCAGGATGCGATCCTGAAGCGGACGGACGTTCATGGCGTGACTTTCTCCTGTGATGTTCTCAGCCGAGGGCGACGTAGACCGCCGTTTGTTAGCACTCACCGGGGGTGACTGCTAACAGCGCCTTGGTAAGGCGGTTGGTCGGCCCGCGCAAGGGGCTAGCCGTCCGAATTCGTTGGCGACGCCGGACCCGGCTCCCCGGCCGCAGCACGCGTGCCAGGTGCCCCAAGACCTACCTGTCACCGGCTAACTAAGGCCCCGGGATTAGAGGCCTTCTTGCGTTTTGCGCGGAGCGGCTGAAAGATCAAGTATGGACGTAACATTGGCTGCTTCGGTGGACGAGTTCTTCCATGAGGTGGTGACGGAGGCGCTGTCGGCGGTCGATCTCGACGCCTCGGAGCCCGCCGAGTGGTACCTGGTCGGGCTGCTCGGTGAATTCACGACCACGCGGTTGACCGATGAGCCGCTCGGGATGAAGCTGGCCGCCGCCGGCCACCACCCCGGCGAGCGGGTCAAGACGCTCAAGGAGGTCGGCGATACCTCGCTCTACCTCGCGGGGTTCTTCTCCGAATCGCTGAACCGCTCGCTGGTCGACGTCGACTACTACGTCGGCCTCGGCCAGACCGCGTACACCCAGCTGGCGCGCTCGCTCGGCAACCGCAAGTCGATCGGCGAGGTCTATGAAGAGCTCGCCGCGAAGTTCCCGCAGTTCGTCGATGTGCTCGCCGCGGTCCGCAAGCGGGTGACGCTCGCCGAGCTGAACGGCTCGAGCGACCTCGGCCGGCTCTACGAGATCTGGCTGCGCACGCGCGACGAGTGGGTCGAGAAGAAGCTCAAGCACGCCGGCCTGATCGTCGATTCCGGAACCAAGGTCATCCAGTAAGGATGCTGGACCGCGTCCAGCGCGGCCTCGAGACGCTGTACCGCGTCGACACCGGGGTCGCGATCGCCGACTTCATGGTCGGCGCCGAGTTGCGCGACGCGCTGGTCACCGCGCGCCGGCCGCGCGAGCAGCTGCTGGTCTGCGAGACCGACGGCGAGATGGCGCTCGCGCTGTTCATCGATCCGGGCGTGGTCGCCAACCTGGTCGCCCACGATCCGGCGCGCCGGCTCGGCGATCACAACCTCGGCGACTTCCTGCTCGTGGTCGAGGGCGTCAGCCACTTCATCTATGCGATCTGGTGCGCGCGCGCCGAGCGCCCGGTCAGCCAGCTCGAGCTCGAGCTGCAGGCCGAGGTCGACAAGTACGTGACGTGCCTGCTCACCACCGCGCCCGAGCTCGGGATCTCGGCCGCGCTGCGCCGCCGGCTGTTCGGCGACGCGATCTACGAGCCCGATCTCGATCACGAGGAGCACGCTCGCTACCGCGCCGCCAACGACAACGCATGGCGCTACGCGAGCTGGCTCGAGCAGGTGTTCGTCGGCCCGCGCCGGATCCCGGAGATGCTCGCCGAGCTGCGCCGGTTCTATCGGCTCGGCCTGGCCGCCAAGCTGGCGACGATCGCCCGGGCCGCCTGAAACCTGACATAAGGCTGTCATTGGCCCCGGGCAAGCTCTGCCCATGACGACCGAACCCAAGATCCAGAAGCATACCGGCGGCTGCCACTGCGGCGCGGTCCGGTTCGAAGTCGAGCTCGACGCGTCCGCCGGCACGATGTGCAACTGCACGATCTGCGCGAAGACCGCGATGCTCGGCGGCATGGCCAAGCCGGCCCAGTTCACGCTGCTCGCCGGCGAGGCCGACCTCCTGTCCTACGAGTGGGGCAGCAAGAGCGGCCAGCGCAAGTTCTGCAAGCACTGCGGTATCCAGTGCTTCGCGCCCGGCTACCTCGAGCAGCTGGGCGGCGCCTACGTCTCGATCAACCTGCGCTGCCTCGACGGCTTCGACCTCGGCAAGGTCAAGATCGGCCACTGGGACGGCCGGCACAACAACTGGCAGGCCGGCATGCGCGCCGAGCCGTGGCCGGTCGAGCCGGCGGCGCAGGCTTAGCCGAGCACGCGGTTGTCGCGGCGGCGGCGGAGCGCGACTGATTGGCTACCCGTCCTATTGCCAGCCAAGCAAATCTCGGTTGGAAATATTGAAGTACTCGTCGAGGTAAAGTGCAAGAGCCTTTTCCAGAATGGGATCGGCCTCCGGATCGGGGTAGTTGAGCAGAGCGGCGGATGTCAGCTCTGACCAGCGACCAGCGAGCACGTTGTCGATCATCTCGCGACATTCCTGCCACGCC
The DNA here is from genome assembly GCA_036271215.1 of Kofleriaceae bacterium. Taxonomy (GTDB): domain Bacteria; phylum Myxococcota_A; class Polyangia; order Haliangiales; family Haliangiaceae; genus JABFXX01. The sequence goes on from DATBBB010000230.1 coordinate 17,858, forward strand.
TGCTCTTTGAGAGTGCGCTGCCGCCCGATGCGGCTGAGTATCCTCGAGACGTTCGAGCCCTTTGCAAATGGTCCCTCCTCGACTGCTTCCGGCAGGATGGCGCTGAAGAATGACTCGTTGAAGTGCCCTTCGACCGACGTAAATCTTGATTGAAGCCAGAGTGCGAAACGTTGAGCTTCGTTGTCCGCGTTGACCGCTTTCACTTGGAGGTGGAGCAAGCCTTCATTGACCACGTCCTCCCAGTCAATCTTCTGAGGCTGATCCTCGCGCCCGTCGACTCGCTTCACATGCAGGTAGATGTCGGCGGGTCGATAGACGAGCCCTTCCTTCGGCCGGTAGAGCTCCATGCGCACATCTGCGACTGATGGGTCGGCCTTGACGCCCTGCCAATAGCGAAAGATCGGATGCATCTTCCACGCTGGCGTCGGCTCCTTGAAGTAATCGCGTGCGTTCACAGGGGATGGTCCTCGGTTCATCGGTCGAACCCGTGATTCTGTAGTGCAGTCAGTGTGAGCCGCACGGCGTTCATACACGCCCGGGCTCGGTTTGCATCGTCGGTCGAAGATACCGAACCCTCGGCAAAGTCGGAGATCGCCTTCACAACGATCCATCGGTGCGCTACCGACAGCAGCCCTGCCGCCTCCATATCTCCTCCAATCGGAGTGCCGTGTGCGGGGTCGCGCAGCACGGTCTGCGCCAGTTCGTCACGAAAACGCGCGCTCGAGATGCGTGCACCGCCAGACAGCAGTGTGCCGAACGAGATCGGAAACGGGAACTGCCCGCGCTTGCTCGCCCGCTCAAACATCGTCACCAACCCTCCGTGCGCCTTGAGGCTGGCGGTCTTCCCATGGTCGGAGACATATCTCGGGCCGTCGTCGCGGATCTCGCGCACGTCGTACGGGAACACGCGGCGCGAGACGAGCACCTCACCGAATTGCTGCAGGCTGCGGCTGATACCGAACGCCATCCCGACGGCGATCAATGCACGCGCCTGGGTGACTGCCTGGAACAGGACGGCCTGTCGAGCAGAGCCTTCGGCCGCGAGGGAACCCATCCTCGTGGGGATCGCGAGCACGCGGTGTCCCCCAATGTTGCCGAGGTCGAAGTACTCACCGAGCAACGAGTCGTGGCGCGCTGCCGCCTGCCAATCCGCAACCAGACCAAGCTCTGCCGCGAGTTGCTCGAAGTGCCTTCCGTTCCGATGCCGTGGTGATGAACAACAGCACGTCGCACGGAAGGATCGCAGTCGTCTGCACGTGGGCGATCCTGGCATGCAACAGATCGCTTGTCGACGAGGTCGCGGACACGCAGCAGGATTCCGCGCACCACGGTTCTCGATCGCGCCGTTGCGTGGCAGGTGCGTGGAAGCAGCGACGATCGCCAGTATCGATCCAAGGCTCAATGCTCACCGGCATGCGCGGCGAGCCGTGGCCGGTCGAGCCGGCCGCGTAGGCGTCAGCCGAGCACGCGGTTGTCGATCAGGCGGGTGGTGCCGACGAACACCGCCATCGCGAGCACCGCGGGGTGATCGACCTGGTCGAGCGGGGTCAGCTCGTGGGCGTCGCGCAGCTCGAGGTAGTCGATGCGGACGTCGTTGCGGGTGGCGGCGACGGCGTCGATCGGGGCGCGGGCGGTGGCGAGCAGGGCCTCGGCGCGGCGCTCGCCGCCGGCGAACGCGTGCTCGGCCGCGGTCAGGCCCGCCGACAGCGACAGCGCCGCGCGGCGCTGCTCGGGCGACAAATAGGTGTTGCGCGAGCTGAGGGCCAGGCCGTCCGATTCCCGGACGATCGGGACGCTGGCGATCTCGATGGCGAAGTCGAGGTCGCGCACCATGCGGCGGATGATCGCGAGCTGCTGGTAATCCTTCTCGCCGAACACGGCGAGGTGGGGCTGGGTGAGGTGGAACAGCTTGGCGACCACGGTGGCGACGCCGGCGAAGTGGCCGGGCCGGCTCGCGCCGCACAGCGGCTGCTGCAGCTCGCGGACGTCGACGAAGGTCTGCGCGCCGGGGCGGTACATCGCCGCGGTGTCGGGGCAGAACGCGAGGTCGATGCCGGCGCCGCGCGCCTTGGTCAGGTCGCCGGCCTCGTCGCGCGGGTAGCGCGACAGGTCCTCGTTGGGCCCGAACTGGGTCGGGTTGACGAACAGCGTGAAGATCACGACGTCGGCCCGCGCGCGCGCGACCCGGAGCAGCGCGAGGTGACCGTCGTGCAGCGCGCCCATCGTCGGGACCACGGCGATCCGGCGCCCGTCGCGCCGCAGGTCCTCGGCTTTGGCCCGCATCGCGGCGGGCTCGCGAAAGATCTCGAACGGCAGCTTCACCCGAGGAATGCTACCTCAGCAGCGCGCCGCCTCCGCGCAATCTGCGAACTGGGTCAAGAATAGCCCGACCTGCGACAGGTCGCCGTGTTGCATCGCGCAGCTCAGGGTGTCGATGCGCTCGAGGCAGCGTGTGGTGGCCGGGCAGTCGGGCGGCGCCAGGGTCTTGCCCGCGAGCGCGCCGCACATCTGGTGGACGTTGGGATCGTAGCTGCCGCACTGCATGAACTTGTGGCACAGGTGCTCGGCCATGGTCAGCATCAGCATGCCGTTGTTGTTGAGGCCGAGCCGGCGGCGGCCGGGCGGTGGCGCGGTCTGGGTGTGCGGCGTGGCGAACGGATCGACGAGGTCGTCGGGATCCTGGCGCGCGGGACCGCGGGCAGGCGCACGCGCGGGGTCGTTCGTCGGATCGGCGTTCGGATCGGCGTTCGGGTCCGCGTTCGGGTCCGCGTTCGGGTCGGCCGCCCGCGGCCCCGGATCGCGGGGCGGCATCGGATCGGGGTTGCGCGGCGGCGGCCCGGAGGGCTGGGAGGGCTGGGACGGCTGGCGCGACCCCGGCGGAGGGGTGATCTCGGGCGCGGTCTGCATGCGCTCGGGGGCCGGCGGCGGTGCGACCGCACGCTTGCCGTCGCCATCGCGGCGGCCGGCCGGCCACACCATCAGGATCACCGCGACGACGATCGCGACCATGGCGATCGCGATCACGACGACCGGCCAGCTGCGCCAGCTCGACGCGCGCGGCTCGGCGGCATAGCCGCGGACGGTCGGGCGGGGCGGCAGCACCGGCTGCACGGGACCGCGCCGAACCGGGGCCTGGACCTGCGCGGGCGCGGCGGCGATCGGATCGTACTTGGCAGGCGCGATCGCGGGGCCGTGCACGGCGGGCATCGCCGCGGCCGCTGGCATGCCCGACGGACCGAGGAAGTGAACGCCGTTGACGCCGCCGGGGCCGCGCGCCTGCAGCGGCGGTAGCGAGGTGGCGGCCGCCGGGCGCACCGCGTGGGATCCGGAGAGATCCGCCTTGCAGTGTTTGCACTTGCCGGCGATCGGATGGATCAAGCCACCGCATAGCGGGCACGGAACTCGGGCATCCGAAGGGCCAGGTCGTGCCGCGGCAGCCATGTCCCCTGATGCTGCCAGGCGATCGCGGGGGATGCAAAGCCAACCATGCCGCAGTGCGCTGAACACGCATTGCCAAGCGAGCCGGACGGCTTACATTTGCGGCTCATGCCAGCTCCGGTTCCGCCTCGGGTGTCCGAGCACGAGGTGCTCATCGATGGGCTCGATCCGCGTCATGACGGCGTGCGGATCGCACAGCTGTCCGATATCCACGTCGGCAACCTCACGCCGGTGGCGCACATCCGCGCCGCGATCGCGGCGGCCAACACCGCCCGGCCCGACCTGATCGTGCTGACCGGCGACTACGTGTGCTGGCGGCGCTACGAGGTCGATCGCGCGGCCGAGCAGCTCGGCGGGCTCACCGCGCCGCGCGTGCTCGCGGTGCTCGGCAACCACGACTACTTCGTGTGGGCCGACGGCGTGCGGGCGGCGCTCGAGCGCAACGGCTACGAGGTGCTGCGCAACACCACGACGGTCGCCGAGGTCCGCGGCGCGCCGCTGGCGATCGTCGGGGTCGACGATCCGGTGACCCGCCACGACGATCTCGACGCTTCGTTCGCCGGTGCGCCGGACGGCGTCACCAAGCTCGTGCTGTGCCACCTCGCCGATCGCGGCCCGCAGCTCGCGCGGCGCGGCGCCGATCTGGTGCTGTCGGGCCACACCCACGGTGGCCAGATCTACCTGCCGTTCATCACCGACCGGCTGATGAAGCGCGTCGGCCTGCGCTATCGGCGCGGCCTGTACGATCTCGGCGGTGCGGCCGGGGCGGTCGATCGACGCAGCACGCTGTACGTCACCCCCGGCGTCGGGTTCTCGGGCGTCACGCGCCGGGTCGGCGAAGGCACGCACGCCGAGGTCGCCGTGCTGACGTTGCGCGCGGCGCCGTCGATCGCGCAGGCGGCGTAGCGCCTCCCTCGATCCCGAGGCTCACGGCCCGAGTCAGCGAGTCCTCGAGCTGACCATCTTTGCGTCCACGGCGCGCTGACCCAACGGAAGCTCGCGCTGCGAGAGGTGCATTTCAGGAGGCGATGCTCACCTTGCTGGACTGCATTTTTACAGAGATAGCGGAGTCGATTCTGAGAAGATTTCGCAATGGGCGCACCGGGATCACAGGTCAGGCAGGCGATGCGAGCGATCGAGAGTGGGCAGCTGGCGAAGCGGATCGTCGCTGGCGTCGGAGTCAGCGCGCTGGCGATGTTCGGCGCGGCGATCGGGTGCATGCGGCCGGTCGCGACGTCGTCGGTCGATCTCGACGTGACCAACGATTGCAAGGCGGGCGACGCGTCGCACACGATCGATCCGATCGTGACGTGCACGTACAACGTCTCGAGTAGCTCGAACACCATGTCGCAGATGTCCGCGGGGCAGCCGTACACGAGCTGCGGCAAGTGGATGGTCAGCTGCTACATCAGCGGCATCGCGTGCGCTGGCTCGTCGACCAAGACGCCGCTGTCGTGCAGGGCGCCCGAGTACCTGGCGACCAACCAGGACATCAAGTGCGGCACCAACTGGACTCAGGCTCTGAAAGGCTACCTGGACTCGATCGAGGCGGCCAGCAGCGATAGCTCGAGCGACAAGCCGTCGCCGGCGCAGGCGCTACAGCTCTGCAACGACAAGTTCGGCAGCCTGCTCGGCGACCTCAACGCCACGGCGAACAACCTGTGCAACAAGGTCACGAAGACCTGGACCAACGACACAAAGAAGTCCGCGGTGTGCTGCATTCCGGCGCCGCCCAAGCCCGACGCGGGCGTGCCGGTGGCCGACGCGCGCATGGCGATAGCCGACGCGCGCTCGCTGCACGCGCCGGCTATCGTCATGCTGCTCGACGCCGGCGCGCCGCTGGCGGATGCCGCGCTGCCCGCCCCCGACGCCGCGCCACCTGCGGACGCCGGCAGCGACGCCCCCGGCGACGGCAGCGATTCGTGCACGACCGATCCGGGCGACGTCGACGATCCACCGCCGGTGTTTGACGAGTGAGGTAGCGGATCGCGGGCCGGCCGCGCCTGCACGGAACAGATCGTCAGCTCGAGGACTCGCTGACTCAGCGGCGGCGGGCCATCGCGGTGCGCATCATGTCGGTGAAGCCGCCCTGGCCCTCGGCGAGCATCGCGTCGATCTCGTGGCCGACGCCGACGACGCGCTTGCGGGCGGGGAACGCGAGCGCGCCGAACGTGTAGACGACGATGAACAGCGACAGCCGGATCCCGGCCATGCCGATCCAGCCGCCGGCGCCGAACGCGAGCACGCCGAGCCGGAGCAGGGTGCCGAGCGGCTCCTGGACGTCGGAGAACAGGTGGCGCGGGGCGAGCGCGCTGGACCCCGGGCGCACCGCGAGCGAGCGCGACTCGGGGCGCCCCTTATCGTCGCGCGCGGGCGGCGCCGGCTTGTACTTGGCGAGCAGGGCGACCACGTCGCGGGCGCGCTGCGGCCGCTTGTCCGGATCGGGCTCGGTCATCGCGATCAGCGCGGCGCGCAGGCCCGGATCGAGCGCCGGCAGCGCGCGCTCGAGATCCATGCGCAGGCCCTTGCGGGGTACGTCCTCGGGCTCGACCCCGCCGGCGAGCGCGACGATGGTCGCGCCGAGGCTGTAGATGTCGGTCGCCGGGGTGACCTGGCCGTGCAGCTGCTCGGGCGCCATGTAGCCGTAGGTGCCGACGATCGTCGAGCCGCCGTGATCGCGCGCGGCGTCGAGCACGCCGCCGAAGTCGACCAGCGAGATCTTGCCGTCGGGCGAGCGCATCAGGTTCGACGGCTTGAGGTCGCGGTGGACGACCGGCGGGGTCCGGGTGTGCAGGTAATCGAGGATCTCGAGGCAGCGGATCAGCACGTCGCGCAGCTCGAGCTGCGACATCCGGCGGCGCGCGGTCAGGTCGCGCAGGTTGTCGCCGGGGATGCGCTGCATGACGAGGTTGAACGTGCCGGGCGGCTCCTCGATCGTCGCGATGTGGCGCGGCACGCCGGCGTGGCGGAGCTGCGACAGGACCTTGGCCTCGCGCTCGAACAGCTCGAACGACTTCCAGGTGCCGCGCGGGGTCAGCCGCTTGACCACGACCTCGCGCTCGTCGCTCGGCTTGGCCTTCTCGTCGCGCGCGACGTGGATCTCGCCCTGCGAGCCTTTGCCGAGCTGCGGTCCGAGCCGATACCGTCCACCGATCAGGGGGCCATCGAAGGCCATGGCCCCTTGATAGCACCTCGGTTGACTACATGCGGGCGCGGGCCACCGCGATCGCCGGGCGATCACCGGGCATCAGGACCGGGCATGGTCTGGCACGGCCGGCGACGGCCCGGCGACGGCCCGACGACGGCCCGGCGACGGCCCGGCGACGGCCCGACGACGGTCCGACTACGGATCGTACGGGCGAAACGCGGCCTTCGACTGCCGGAGCTTGGCAAGCGCGGCGAGCTCGTCGGCGGTGAACGCATCGGGGCCGCCCGCCGGCAGGTGGGCGCGGATGAACCCGATCACCAGCCGGCGCGCGTCCTGGGCGCTCTCGACGAGCCCGGGATCGCCGGTCTCGGCACACTCGTCCCACAGCTCGAACAGCGCGCGCTTGCGGGTCGCCAGGTCGAGGCTCGCGGCCCACAGCGCATCGAGGTTGCGCTTCATGAGCTGGGTGGCGTGGGCGAGCTGGTCGGCGCGGAACCGGTTGCCGCGCTGGACTCGCTCGTCGCGGGTGGAGTCGAGGAACGCGAGCTTCTTGGCGGCGTACGGATCGATGCCGTGGTTGCGCATCAGCCAGTCGGAGACATCGAACTTGCCGCCGATGATCGGGACGATCGCCGTCGGCACCCTGTCGTTGGCGTTGGGCTGGGTGCGATCGCCGAGGTTGGTGCTCGCCCCCGACGATACCTGCAGCGCCTTGGCGAGCGGCGCGTTGACGGTGGTGCCGTCGTCGCCGTCGGCGGTGCGGCCACCGCCGCTGTACTTGTCGCCGTTGAACCAGGCCGACAGGCCGTTGCCGATCATGCGAGGCGACGGCAGGGCGACGTGGACGCTGAGGTTGGGCTGGTCGCTGAGCTTGACGCTGCCATCGGCGGCGACGTTGGCAACGAACGGGCCCTGGTTCGACTGCGTGTCGCCGCCGGGGGCGTCGTGCAGGATGCCGGTCGAGCGATCCTGCTCCGGCCTGGTGCCGCGCGGCACGTGATCGAGCGCGTCCCAGTGGCCGACCGGTAGCACCGGGCGCGGGGTGTCGCCGTGGCGCATCCCGAGCAGCGAGCTGGTCGGCCGGCTTGGCGGCGCGGTCTCGGATCCGGGCGCGGCGGCCGAGCCCGCGGCAGCACCGGTGGTCGACATGACGGCGGCGCGGTTGGGCGCGGGCGGGCTGGCGCTCGGCAGCGGCATCGGCGGCAGCGCGGGCGGGCTGGCGCTCGGCAGCGGCAGCGGCATCGGCGGCAGCGCGGGCGGACGCGACGGGCTGGCGCCCGGCGGCGGCGGCATGCGAGGGGCCGGATCGTCGAGCAGCGCGACGTCGAGTGGCGGCGGCGCGGGCGGCGGCGGCGGCGGGCCGGCCGGGCGATCGACCGCCACGATCTCGATCAGCGTCGTCACCGGCGACGCGGGCGGCGGGCGGCGACCGAGCACATGCGTGCTGGCCCAGACGAGCGCGACGGCGTGCACGCCCATCGAGATCGCCACGCCGAGCGGCAGCTTCCGCATACGGATATGACTGACACTTTGGCGGCCGCGTTGCCTCGATCTTCACTTGCACTCACGCACAAACGTGCCGCGGCGCGGCGGGCGAATCGCGCTCGCCGACGGCGCGCCGCTCCCGTGGCTGATACAGTGAGCCGGTGCCTACCGACGGTGAGCTCGAGCTTTCGTTTTACGAGAAGTTCCTGTGGAGCCGCGGCCTCGAGCCGTACCCGGTGCAGGAGCAGGCGCTCGGCCACATCTTTGCCGGCCGCAGCGTGCTGGTCACCGTGCCGACCGGCACCGGCAAGACGCTGATGGCCAAGGCCGCGCTGCACGCCGCGCTCGGCCGCGGCCACCGCGCGGTGTACACCACGCCGCTGCGCGCGCTGACCGAGGAGAAGTACCGCGAGCTGTGCGCCGATTTCGGCGACGCCAACGTCGGGTTCGCGACCGGCGACTACAAGGTCAACCGCGAGGCGCCGATCCAGGTCGAGGTCGCCGAGATCCTGTGGAACCGGATCGTCGCCGACAAGCACGTCTCGCCGGCCGAGATCGTCGTGATGGACGAGGGCCACTACTTCAACGATCCGGAGCGCGGCTACGTCTGGGAGCAATCGATCATCGGGCTCGATCCGCGGACCCAGCTCGTCGTGCTGTCGGCCACCGTCGGCCATCCCGAGAAGTTCTGCCACTGGGTCGAGCTGACCCGGCGGATGGCGATGGCGCTGGTCGACTCGCGCGACCGCAAGGTCCCGCTGGTCCACGAGTACCGCGAGGAGATGCTGATCGACACCGTGCGCGAGCTGGCGTTCGCAGGCGACGTCCCGGCGATCGTGTTCGTGTTCGGCCGCGAGCAGTGCTTCGAGATCGCGCGGCTGCTCAAGTCGTGCCGGCGGTTCACCACCGACGAGGAGAAGGCCAAGGTCGACAAGCTGTGCGACGAGGCGCTGCTGCCGTCGGGCGCGGCGCGCGAGCTCCGCCCGCTCCTGACCCACGGCATCGGCATCCACCACGCCGGCATCCTGCCGCGCTACAAGCAGCTGGTCGAGCAGCTCGCGCTCGAGCGGCTGATCAAGTTCGTGGTGTCGACCGAGACGATCGCCGCCGGCATCAACCTGCCGGCGCGCACCGTGGTGTTCCCGGCGCTGCGCAAATTCATCAAGCAGCAGGCGCGGCTGGTCACCGCGGCGGAGTATCACCAGATGGCGGGCCGCGCCGGCCGGCCGCAGTTCGACGATCGCGGCCTGGCGATCACGCTCGCGCCCGAGGCGATCGTGTCCGATCTCAAGAAGGAGCTCAAGGACGCGGCGAAGCGCCCGGCGTACGACGAGGCCAGGGTCAAGAAGTCGGTCTACAACCGCCACAAGTCCGACGCCCAGCGCAAGGGCGACATCGTGTGGACGCCCGAGGTCCACGCCGAGCTGGTGCGCGGCGAGCCGGCCGAGCTGCGCAGCAAGACCAAGATCACCGCCGAGCAGGTGCTCGCGATCGGGCTGCCCGATCTGGCTGCGATCAAGCTCGCGCCCGATTCCGTCGAGGCGCGGATGGCGACGGCCGAGGCGTCGCTGCCGCCGTCGATGCGGCTCAACATCACCACCGTGATCGAGAACTTGCTGCTGACCGAGCGCGAGCGGGGCGAGCAGCAGAAGCTGCTCGCCCAGCTGGTCGACAACTTGAAGGCGATCGGCGTGATCGACGAGCACGGCACGCAGATCGCGGGCGACATGATCCGCAAGCTGCAGGGCATGGACGGCCTGTTCATCTACTACGTGCTGTTCAACCACCAGCTCGACTACGAGGAGCTGCGCCAGCTCGTCGAGTACCTGATCGATCACGACGTGATCCAGCGCCTGCTCGACCGCAAGGGCGAGGACGCCAAGCGCGAGTGGTGCCGGGCCAAGCTGCGCGAGCTGCGCGATCAGAACCCGCACACCACGTGGGAGGACGTCGAGGCCGCGTGGGACAAGGAGCACCCGCGGCCGCTGACCCGGGTCGAGTTGATCCAGTCCGAGCTCGCGGCCAAGGTCCCGCACCCCGAGCTGCACGGCGGGCGCAAGCCGAAGAATATCTGGGCGCAGCTCGAGGACTCGGGGCTGGGGTTCCTCGAGTTCGTCGACAAGCACTCGCTCGAGCACGAGGAGGGCAACCTGTTCTCGTACCTGATCCGCGTGATGAACTTCGCGCGCAAGCTCGGCGAGGCGTCGCAGCTGACCGAGTTCGACGACATGGCCGAGCGGGTCCAGCGCCTGCTGGCCAAGGTCGACGTCCGGCTGGTCGACGACCGCAAGTGGTTCGACGACCGCAAGTGGTAGCGGGAGCCAGGCTCAGTGCGGCTGCGGAGCCGACGGATCGACGGGCCTGGCGGTGCTGCTGGCCGGCGGCTTGGTGACCCCCGGCGTCGGTGACGGGCTCGCCGGCTTGGCGGCGGCCGGCGCGGGGGACGCCGGTGCCGATGTGGCGAGGCGGGCGGCGGGGGTCGCTGCCGGCTTCGCCACGGCGGGCGGCGGGGCGGGTGGATGGGTCTCGGCCGGGGGCTGCCAGGCGAGCAGGGCGGCGCTGATGTGGAGCGGGTGCTGGGGCGGCGGCGACGTGCCGGCGACCTCGTCGAGGAAGTGGCGCAGGCCGTGGCGGCGGCGGATGTCGGCGCGGGTGACGTTCCAGCTCGGCAGGGTGAGCGGCGGCGGTGATTGATCGATGGCGGCGACGGCGACGTCGGCGGTCGAGCCGCCCGGGCCGTTGCGCATCAGCTGGGCGTAGGCATCCTTGGCCAGGGCGAGGTTGCCGGCGGCGCGCCCGAAGTCGGCGCGGGCGCGCTCGGCGGCATCGGCCGCGGCGTACCACCGGACCTGGGCGTGCGAGAACTGGCCGCGCAGCGGCGCCGTCTCGTAGGTGTCGTCGCCGACCAGGTTGCGATCGACCGTCTGGCCGCGGGTCAGCTCGTGCTGGTACTCGACCAGGGAGACGCGATCGTTGGCGGCCTCGAGCCAGCGCTGGTGCCAGGTCAGATCGGCCCGCCGCCAGGCGAGGGTGGCCTCGTCGATCTTGGCGAGCGCATCGATCCGCGCGCGATCGTGCGAGCGCAGCTCGGTGGTCCAGGCCGCGTCGCCGGTGGCCGGCGCCGCGGATGGCTTGACCGGCGCGGCCGGCGCCGCGGATGGCTTGCCGGCCGGCATCGTACGCTGGACCTCGGCGAGGCTCTTGGCGGCGAGGCTGGCCTCGGCGCGGGCGGCGGCGAGGTCGGTGGCGAACTGGCGATCGACCTTGGTGCGCTGGGCCGCGGGCACGGTGGCCCAGTCCGCGTCGGCGACGACGAGCCGCTCCTCGGCGCATCCCGCGGCGAGCCAGAGCAGCAATGACAAACAGAGTCCGCGTGACATATCCGGTTCCCAGCGGGATCTTCGCGCCGGCAGGCGGTCGGGCCAAGGATTTTGGTCACGATCGCGCATGCCGGTGTCACTTGTATTGCAATTACCTACATCACGGCGGCGACGGGTACTGGCGATCGACGAACGACAGGCCGTCGGCGTTGAGGTGGCCGAACGTCGAGTGGTTGTAGGTCGTGTAGTCGTAGAAGTCGCGGATCACCTGCGACGGATCGCCGGCTGGGTCGACCGCGATGGTCAGGGTGTCGAAGCTCATCGCGCCGGCGCCGGGCGCGGTATAGGTCGCGGCGTCGACGCACGACCGCCACGGCACCGGGTGGCCCTGGGCATCGATGAACGGCTTGAACGCGTAGCCGCGGAAGTCCTCGAGCGTGGCGACCGGCGGCGTGGCCACGCCGGCGTAGCGCGCGGCGAACGAGTCGAAGTGGGCGGGCGAGTCGTGGACAAAGCTCTCCCAGAACGCGTGGTCGATGTGGAACGTCGCCTGCGCGATCGTCGACTGGTTCGCGGTGGTCTGGATGCCGCGCGGGTGCTCCTCGCTGGCAAGCGGGGTGCCGCCGAGCGCCGGGTTCTGCGCGTTGCGGTAGTAGGTCGGCGCGACGAGGCCGAACCGGAACTGCAGCGTCCGGGGCAGCACGCTGAAGTCATAGGTCGGGGCCGCCGAGGTGGTGCACCCGGCGGCGACGTCGCTGCCGTGGTTGTTGCCGGTCCAGGTCGCGGTGCCGACCAAGAGCGTCGTGTAGCCCTTGGCGACCATGTCCTGGTAGTCGGCGAGGTCGGCGGCGTCGAGGTTGACGTTGTGCGCGGCGGTGGCGGCGGGCACGACCTCGAACCCGAACGCGTACTTCGTGGTCGGATCGAACGCGGCGCCGCCGGCCTTGTCGAGGCCGGTCAACGCGGCGATCGGCGCGGCGTCGTCATCGACGCCGTCGGCGTCGGGCAGCGGGCCGCCCTTGTGGAGATCGATCGCGAACGGGCCATCGACCTCGGCGACCACCGAGCTGCCGGTGCCGCACAGGATCGAGCCGCCGTTGCCATCGTCGCACTGCGATTGATCGGTCGGCGACTTGTCGGGGCCGCGCGACAGCGTGACGTGATCGAACGTGGTGAGGACGCGGTCGTAGCTGATCGCCCAGCCGTCGACGAAGAACACGTCGTCCGGGCTCGCCGGCGGGAACGCGTAGCCGGTCTTGGCGAACGCCTCGCCCGAGGCGGTGAGCAGGATGGCGTTGCCGCCGGGGTCGCACGGTACGTCGAAGTCGGCGAGCACGCCCATGCCGCTGGCGTGGCCGCAGACCTTGGCGGCCGGCGGGCCGTCGTCGCCGCCGCACGCGGCGAGCACGAAGAGGATCGGAGTGAGACGGATCATGGGAGCTCCTGGTGATCGAGTCGTGAGTCGCGCGACGCGACGCGCGTCGCCGGGGGTGACTGCCCCGGTTGCCGAGGCAGAGGGGGGGGGGTAGGCCCCTAGAGAAAGCCGAGGCGGAAGGTCGCGGCCGCCGCGCGGACTGCGGTGAACAGGTTCTGGCTGGCGGGGTTGGTGTTGTCGTCGGGGAACGCGCCGCCGGCGGGCAGCAGGGTGAAGTCGACGTTGGCGAACCAGCCCGAGGCGTCGACGGTGATCGCGAGCGTGCCGGCGTCGCGCGGCCGCAGATCGATCGGGATCGGCGATACGATCCGCTGCTTGCAGATCGGGTGCTGGCTGGGCTGCGCGGGGTTGCTCGGCGGGATGCCGCGATTGGCGTCGCCGATCGTGATCTGCGCGGTGAACGGCACCGCGGTCGCGGCCCGGGTCGCGGTGCCGGAGATCCGGGCGATCACGGTGGGATCGGCGCCGGCGTTGACGTTGCCGCCGGTCAGCCAGACCTCGGCGGTGCGCGCCAGGTCGTTGGTGCCGGTGGCCGGTTGGGGGAACGGCTGCGGCGCGGTCGACAGCGCGTCGACGTCGAGCGCGGCCAGCTCCTCGGCGGTGTAGATCCCCGGCAGGATGCAGTTGGTCTCCTGCGAGCCCGAGATCGGGACCGCGAGGTTGAGGTAGACCGCGCCGAGGTGGAGCGTGGCCTGGGTCAGCTCGACGTGCCAGCCGAGCGCGGTGTCGGCGGCAGCGGCGCCGGGCGCGCCCTGCGCGGTGACGGCGAACGCGATCACGTCGCCGCCGGTGGTGCCGCAGCCACCGAAGCCGGCGAAGACGCCGAGGCCGGTGAGGATCGCGGGGCCGGCGAGGTCGGCGAAGATCGCGAGGCCGGCAAGGCGTGCGCGGCAGGCGATGGCGGTACGGCCTGGGTGGCTCACAGCGTCACCTCGATCTGGAGCAGCACGGTGCGCGGGGCGCCGGCGGTGAACTGGCGCGCCACCGTCAAGGTCGGCTCGGCCTGGCTGTGGAAGTCCGACGCGTAGTTGTACTCGCCGAGCCGGTAGCGCGTGTCGAGCAGGTTGGCCGCGTGGATCCCGAGCTTGTAGCGATCCCACGCCACCGAGACCGAGCCGTCGATCGTGAAGATCGGATCGGACCGCTCGCCGTACGGCAGCGCGCGCGGCCCGACGTAGGTCACCCCGGCGCCCGCGGTCGCGATCGGTGCCGTGCCGTGGACCAGCCAGGGCAGCGCATGGAACACGACGCCATCGGACCGCACGACGACGTCGGGGACGTACGGGATCAGCAGGCCGGTGTCGTCGAACGTCGAGCGCACCACGGTCACGCTGGCGTTGTCGTCGAACCACGCGCCGCGCAGCCGGCCCGACAGCGAGCCGCCGAGCCGGGTCGAGCCACCGGCGAGCACGTTGCGCCCGACGGTCTCGCTGAACACCAGGTCCTGATCGACGTGGGTCCGGAACCCGGACAGCCGGAGCTCGAGCGCGAGGTCGGCGGGCGTGCCCTGGTAGGCGACGCCGGCGTCGTACGACGCGATCTCGGCGAACGGGGTCTGGCGATCTTGCGAGATGTACGACGGATCGATCGACCGCACGCCGCGGCCGTAGCTCAGCGACGGCGACAGCCCGGCGAACGGGCCGAGCACGAGCGACGCGCGCGGCAGCACGATCGCCCCCGAGGTCGTCGCGCGCTCGACCGGCTCGCGGTACTTGCCGAAGTCGGCCTGCGACAGGCAGCTCGCGTCGCCCGGCGGGTTCGACGCCACCGGGTGCGCGATGTCCTGCGACGCGCAGTTGTCGAGCACGTTGTAGGTGAACAGGTCGGCGCGCACGCCACCGCGCAGCGCGGCCCACGGCGTGAGCCGGGCGTCGAGCGCCGCGTACAGCCCGACGTCGCCGAGCAGCGCGTCGAGATCTTCGTCCTTGTGGTACGGGTAGCTCGGCATCGCGGTCTCGGCGAGCCGGTACTGCTGGCCGCTGGTGGCGTCGAGCCGCGCGGCGTATCCGAGCTCGAGCGCCTGGGCCAGCCCGGCGAGCTCGCCGGTGCGCCGCAGGAAGCCCTGGGCCTGCGCGGTGAGCGCGTCGGACTCGAGGTCGATCAGGTCGCCGCGCTGGTCGTGCGGGCTCTGCAGCGCGGTCTGCTGGTCGAGCAGGAACCCGGTGAAGTCCTCGCGCAGCCGCATCGCCTGCGCGGTGATCGAGAGCTGATGGTGCGTGGTGTAGCCGGGGTGCTGGAACTCGAGATCGCCGAGCACGAACGCGCGGCTCGCGGCGCCGCCCTGGCCGAAGTCGTAGGTGTCGTAGAACCCCTTGCGGCCGGCGTCGTAGTCGTCCTCGCGGATCACGCCGGCCGAGTGGTAGTCGGTCAGGTAGATCCCGGAGGTCAGCCGCCACAGCCCGTCGTCGCCGAGCTTGTCCTCGAGCTGGCCGAGCGCGGTGGCGCGCCGCGCGTCGCGGTTCTCGCCGAACCCGGAGGTCTGGTACAGCTCGACGCCGCCGAAGTTGTGGCTGTTCGCGGCCGGCGAGCCCCACAAGAGGACCGCGCGCTGGGTGCCGAACGAGCCCAGCTCGTAGCGCGCGGTGAGCCCGCGCTGGGTCAGGCCGAGCTCGTAGTCGGCGCTGCCGGCGACCGCGAAGTTGCCCTGCCGCGGATCGTACGGGCCCTCGATGACGCGCACCGACTGGACCAGCTCGGGCAGCACGAAGTGGAGGTCGGCGTAGCCGTTGCCGTGCAGGTTGCCGACCTGGTTGACCACGTCGCCGTTGACCCGCAGCTCGAGATCCTGGCCC
Source organism: Kofleriaceae bacterium (assembly GCA_036271215.1). Taxonomy (GTDB): domain Bacteria; phylum Myxococcota_A; class Polyangia; order Haliangiales; family Haliangiaceae; genus JABFXX01. The sequence continues at coordinate 33,476 of DATBBB010000230.1, forward strand.
TCGCGGGCGTCGAACCCGCGCAGGAAGATCTGCTCGGCGTGGCCCTCGCCGCCCTCGTTGGTGAGCAGGAAGCCGGGCGCCCAGCCGAGCAGCTCGGTGGCGTCCTTGTGCGGGATCTCGGTCGCGAGCTTGCCGGCCTCGACGTGGACGTCCTGGGCGCCGACGCTGGGCGCCGCCTGGTGGCCGCGCTCGAGCGCGTTGAGCGTGCCGTGCACGGTGATCGTCTCGCCGCCGGCGGTCGCGTCGGGGTCGAACCGCACGGTGACGGTCATGTGGCTGGCGACCGGCGCGCCGCCGGTGTGGGCGGGCTCGAACGTCCACTCGAGGACCGAGGCGATCGCGAGGTCGTCGAACGCCGGGTTCGGCGGCGAGATCACGCGCGGGTTGCCGGGGGCGCCGCTGGCGTCGACCTCGACGTGGACCAGGACGTCGACGCGCTTCTGCTGCGCCTTGGGGACGTCGGGGTAGATCGGCGCGGTCTGGTGCGCGATCCGCGGCGGCTCTTCGGTGCCGGGGCTGTCGGGACGCGCGGGGGCGGCCGGTGTGGGTGTGGCCGGCGAGGTGGGGGCGGCCGGTGTGGTGGGCGCCGCAGGCTCAGGTGCCGTCGGCGCCGGTGGTGCCGGTGGCGCACCCGGCGCAGGCGTACCCGCGCCGGTGGGTTGTGCGTACAGCAGACGTGGGAATGCGAGCAAAGCAATCATGCAATGGCCAGGACGGATCACGAGTGACTCCTCGCGCGCGTGGGGGCGCCCGCGGGCAGCCCCAGAGTCCATGGGGCACGCCGGTGCGGTCGCCCGAGCGCGCGCTCGTACGCCGGGGCGATCGGTAGATCGGCCGCCCGCGGAGCCCAGCCCCGAGGGCGTACGCGACGCTGGTGCGCCGTGCGATCACGCCGCGCGATCAGCGACGGCGGCGATCAAACAAGGCGTCCGGACCATTCACCACGACAGCCAGCGAGCCGCGCAACGGCGCCCGGGTACACATCGGAGACGCTTGCGAGGGACTCCACTGCATATCCGGGACGCCGCAACTACGTCGGTGGACGCCAGTCGCCTGACGAATGGTCCGGACTAAGCAGCAGCGGGCGGCGACGTCTTGGGTGCGAGCCGGTACACGGCGATCGCATCCAGCGCGCACGCGGCGGGCGGAACAGGGGCCGTCGCGACCGTGGCCGCGACGAGGTGCAGCACCGGTGCGTTGAGCTGTGCGCTCGCGGCCTGGTGGAACGTGGTGAGCAGCGCGCACTCGCCGGTGTCGGAATCCGGATCGCGCTGACCGTGAATATCTGAATGATCGCCGGTGTGGTGGCCCACGAGCTCGCGGGCGTGGACATAGCTACCGGCGTGGTCGACGACGTGCGCCGTCGACGCCTCGTGGTGGGCGGCGAGCATGCCGCACACGACGAACAGCAGGGCCGTGATCGCCGCGACGCCGCGAGGGCGCACTTGCAGGCGATTTGCACCAGTCACAGATTGTCTGTGGCATGTAGTTCGCGATGCTGTCAAGCGCCGCACCGTGTCGCAGCGTGAAAAACCCGGGCGGGTTACGGCGCCGTGCTCGGCGACTTCGCGTGGCCAGGTGTGGTGGTGCCTGGCGTGGTGGCGCTGGGCGCGGCGCTGCCGGGTGCCGTGGTGCGGAGCGTCACCGGCGCCGTCAGGGCGACCTCGGTGGCGCCGCGGACGACGAGCGCCGCGAGCACGGCGGTCAGGCCGTCGACCGTGGCGGCGGGATCGATCGCGATCGTGAACGACGGGATCCGGGCCGTCGCCGGGACCGCGTGCAGCGCCGCCAGCGCGGCGTCGGGCACAGCGCCGAGCTGCAGCGTGGTGCCGCGAGGGGCGGGCGCCGCGACCAGCGCGATCGGCAACGTGCCGGCCGCCGACCAGCCGCGCGGGCCGGGCACGGCCACCGCGAGCCGGACCGGATGACCGCCGGCCGCCGCGACGACCTCGGCCACGCGGGTGGCGTGGAGCGCGTGCGGGGCGAGCACCGCCGCCGGGTGATCCGCGGTGGTGCGCCTGGCGAGCTCGGCGGCCAGCGCGGCGGGTGCGAGCGCCGCGCCGGGATAGTCGCCGGTCACCGCGAGGCCGGTCGCCGACAGCGTGGCGGACGGCAACGCGCCGAGCAGGATCTGGATCGCGTCGACGGTGAGCGCGACCGGCCCGGCGTCGTGCGTGAGCTTCGGCGCGGCGCCGTTCACAGCGCCGTTCACGGCACCGTTGGCCACGCCGGTCGCCGCGCCGGGTACGCTCGGGAGCTCGACCCCGAGGCCGGTGACGCCGAGCGCCGGCAGCGGGATCGTGAGATCGCCCGCGCCGGGCGCGCCGCCGATCGCGCGCGCGATCCGATCGAGCGCGAAGTACGGCGCCGACATGAACCGCGCGTCGGGCACCGCGCTGACCTTGGCCTTGCACGCCTCGCCCAGCCGCCGCCACGGCGTGCGCGTCGGCTGGCCGCGCGCGGCGTCGAGCGTGTCGAGCAGCAGGCGCTTCACGCTCGGCTCGCAGTACGCCGCGCACACCGCGAGCGCCTGCTCGATCGCCGCGAACGGCGGACCGCCCTGGGCGAGCGGCGTGTTCCAGTCGATCAGCGGCGCCCAGTCACCGCAGGGGTGGCAGGCGTCGAGCAGCGCCTGCGCGCGATCGGTCGGCGGCAGGACCGCGATGCCGGCGAGCGCAGCGCGACAAGTATCGAGGTTGGCGTCGGGCCCGGCGGCGTCGATCGCGGCGCTGGCACCGGCGCTGGCACCGGCTCCGGGCGCACCGGGCGCAGGATCTGGCGGCGAGCCATGGCCCTTGCAAGCAGCCAGCGCGAGCAGCGTGAGCATCCACGACCGGCTGACCCGCGGTCGGCTCACCTGCGACCGGCTCACCTGCGGTCGGCTGACCCGCGACCGGCTCACGCACGGTCGGCTGACCCGCGGTCGGCTCATCTGCGACCGGCTCACCCGCGGTCGACCTCGAGGCCGTACTTCTTGACGAGGCGATGGATATAGTTGCGATCGATCCCGGCCTCGGACGCGGCGCGCGAGATGTTGCCGCGGTGGCGCGCGAGCAGCGCGGTCAGGTAGTCGCGCTCGAAGCTCTCGACGAGCGCGGCCTTGGCTTCCTTGAACGGCAGCTCGAGCACGTCGCCGGAAGTACCGGACGAAGCGCCGGCCGACGCGCCGGACGCGCCCGACATCCCCGGCGGCGTGAACCCGCCGGAGCCGGTCGCCGGCGGTCGCCGGATCGCGTCGTCCCCGAGCTCACCGGCGCGCGCATGATCGCCGAGGTCGGCGAGCGCCGAGTCGCCGAGCGACAGTGCGCGCTCGACCACGTTGCGCAGCTCGCGGACGTTGCCCGGCCAGTCGTGGCGCTCGAGCAGATCGAGCAACGCCGGTGACTGTGCGAAGTTGCCGCGGCCCATCCGCTCGGCGAACCAGGTCACCAGCGCCGGGATGTCGGGCTTGCGCTCGCGCAGCGGCGGCACCGCGGTCGCGACCACGGCGAGCCGGTAGTACAGGTCCTCGCGGAACTGCCCGGCGCGGACCATCGCGCGCAGGTCGCGGTGGGTCGCGGCGATCACGCGGATATCGACGTCGACCGCGTGGGTCTCGCCGACCCGGCGAACCTGGCGGCGATCGAGCACGCGCAGCAGCTGGGGCTGCAGATCGAGCGCGAGCTCGCCGATCTCGTCGAGGAACAAGGTCCCGCGGTTGGCGGCCTCGATCAGGCCCTGCTTGTCGGCCCCGGCGCCGGTGAACGAGCCCTTGGCGTGGCCGAACAGCTCCGACGCGATCAGCTCGTGCGGGATCGAGCCGCAGTCGACGACGATGAACGGGCCCTTGGCGCGCCGGCTCATGTGGTGGACCGCCTCGGAGATCGCCTCCTTGCCGGTGCCGGTCTCGCCCTGCAACAGGATCGTGGCCTCGGTCGACGCCGCCTTGGCGAGCAGCGCGAACAGCCGGCGCATCGGCGGCGTGGAGCCGAGCACGTCGCCGAACCGATCGCCGGGCCACTCGCCGAGCTCGACGCTGGAGTCGACCGGCTCGACGTCCATCTCGGTGTGCTTGCCGAGCCGCAGCCGCGCGGGCCCGACGAGCACGACCTGGCCGATCCGTGCGCCGCTGTGCTTGGTGCCGTTGGTGGTGTCGAGGTCGCGGACCTCGATGCCGTCGCGCCGGACCCGGATCTCGAGGTGGTAGCGCGACACCGTGGCGTCGGTGAGCACGAGATCGTTGTCGGCGTGGGTGCCGACCATCGTGGTCCCGTCCTCGAGCACGTGATCCACGCCCTGGTCGGGACCGGCGACGACGCGCAGCCGGAACCGGCGCTCCACGAGCCGGCCGCTGGCGTCGTCGGTCAGGAGCTGCGTATGGATCTCGCTCACTCGCTTCCGGTTGTACCGCGCCCGCCCGCCGGAGTCATGCGAGTCATGCGGCCCAGGCGATCGCCACCAGGATCGCGAACCGGACCAGCCGGCCGCCGAGGCCGATCGCGAGGAATGCGTCGAACCGGATCCGCATCGCGCCGGCGGCGAGCACCGTGAGATAGAACGGGGGAACGCCGAGCACCGACGACACCGCGTAGATCAGGTACGGCTTGGTCTGCCAGCGATCGATCGCGGCCCGGACCCGCTCGATCTTGGCCTGGTGGCGGCCGCGCGGCAGGTCGAGCATGCCGCGTCCGGCGTGGTACAGGGCGATCTTGGCCACCATCTGGCCGCACGCCGCGGCGATCACGATCGGCGTCAGCTGCGCCGGACGATCGACCACGATCCGGACCACCCCGACGAGGAACACCTCGGCGTTGACCAGCGGGACCAGGCCGGCGATCACGGCCACGGCGAACGTCCCGCCGTAGAGCCCGAGCATCGCGAGCAGGCTATCGGTCACGTTAATTCACCGTTGCAGTCGTGCCCGAGCGCACCACGACGTTGGTCGGGTGGCTGCCGTCCTCGCCGCCGGTGACGATCACGCGGTGCGGGCCGACCTCGTACACGGCGCGGCGGGTCGCGGTGCCGGGCGCGACCTGGACCATCTTGCCGGGCACCGCCTCGACGTAGCCGAGGTCGAACTTGACCTCGACGTCCTTCTGCTTGACGGTCACCGTGCGCGTGATCTTCGGCGCCTGGGGTGCGATCAGCTCGATCACGTGCTGGCCCGGGGTGACCACGCAGTCGTACGGCCCGGACACGTCCTCGCAGTACGGGATGCCGGCGACCCGGAACTTGGCGTCGAGGTTGGCGCGCAGGTGGAGCGTCACGCCGTCGCTCAGCGTGCCGGTCAGCTCGATGTCCTCGGCGCCGCGCGGCGGGGTGAACGGCGCCAGGATCGCGGGGATCTTGTGCGCCATCGTCATCTCGAACCGCGCGGGCTTGCCGGCCTCGACGAGCAACTCGCACGGCGTGATCGCGCCGGCGACGAGCTGGCCGTTCAGGATCAGCTGGGCGCCCGGCGGCTCGGACACCAGCTTGATCCGCGCCAGCTCCTCGGACACCGCGAGCGGCTGGATCAGCCGGGTCTCCTTGCCGGGACCGGGCACGGTGAGCCTGGCGACCGCGTCGTGGTAGCCGGGTCGCTTGAACGTGATCTGTGCGATCGACCTCGGGGCCAGGGTCTTGATCGCGAGCGGCGTGGTGCCCGCCGGCTTGCCGTCGATCTCGATCGTGGCGCCGGTCGGCATGGTGTCGAGCTCGACGATCGCCGCGAGGCCGACCAGCTCGAGGGTCACGGCGTTCGAGCCGTCGTGCGGCTGGACCACCGCCTGCCTGGCCTCGTAGCCGTCGAGCCGGGCGACGATCGGGTAGGCGCGGCCGATCTCGAGATCCTGGATCGTCAGCGTGCCGTCGGTCGCGGTGCCGGCGTTGCGGCCCTCGACCTCGACCATCGCGCCGGGCGGCACGGTGTGGACCTCGATCGCGGTCTTGGCGGGGCCCGCCAGCCGCGGCCACGCGATCACCGCGACCAGCGCGACCACCGCGGCGACCGCCGCCGCGAGCACGCCGAGCAGCGCGCGCGACGCCGGCGGGGCGGACGACCTGGCGCGGCGCTCGACCGGGTGGGTCGCGCCGACCGGCAGGCGCTTGGACGGCCCCGAGGCGAGCCGGCCCGCGGCGTCGATCTTCTCCTCGAAGAACCCGAAGCTGTGGAGCTGGACCTTGGCGGTCTCGAGGTCGAACGTACACACCGCCTCGGTCGCGACGCCGGGCAGCACGTTGAAGAACACGCCCGACGCCGAGTTGGTGATCAGGTACAGCCCCAGGCCGGCGCCGCCGGTCTTGCGGTCGATCTGCTGCTCGCTGTGCAGGCACTTGTGGAGGTAGCGCAGCACGACCGCGCGCTCGAGCGTGCCGAACGTGTCGCGCACCGCCATCGCAAACTGTTTGCCATCGCAGACGTATTGCACGACGACCTTCTGCTCGACGCGCAGCGAGATCCGGGTCTTGGTCGGGATCTCGGAGAAGATCTGGCGGCCCTGGTCGTCGACCGGGGCGTCGTACAGCGCGTTCATCAGCATCTCGTCGAGGCACTGCTCGATCGACTCGCGGTACTTGCGGCGCACGCTCATCGCCTCGCAGAACTCGGAGATCTGCGAGATGCACAGCGACTTTTCTTGATAGTCGCCGACCAGGAAGCTGTGGATCTGCGTGCCCCACGGGATGTGCTTCTCGAGCCCGAACACGTCGCCGGCGAGCACGCGGGTCGCCATCGCCGATAGCAGGGTCATGTCGAAGTCCTCGGCGACCATGATGCCGGCGACCCGATCCGAGCCCTGCATGATGTCGACGACCTCGGCGAGGTTCGAACGGGCCAGGATCGCGATCACCCGGGTCTCGCCTTCGAGTCGCGGGATCAGCGCGGTGGCGGCGACCGCCATCGGTCCGTCGAGGTGCATGACCACGAGCGCGGCGGCCAGCGCGTCCAGGCCGAGCTCGTCGAGCGCGAGGTGGGTATCGACGGTGCCGCCCGCGGCCTTGAGCGCCACCGCGAGCTGCTTGGCAAACGCCTTGTCCGGCGAGAGCGCGATGATTCTCCGAGCGAGCACCCTGTAAAATGGTAGCTCGAAGCGGGATCGGGCAACAGCTCCTTGGCCGAAGACTCGGCCCGGTTTTCGCAGGCTTATAGAAGCTCGGACATGATAGATCGACCGCCATGGACGAGACGCCGGAGACCTCCGCCGCCGCACCCGACGATACGTCGCGGCTCGGGCGCTTCATCATGCGGTACCACACGTTCCTGTCGAGCTTCGTGATCGGCGTGGCGGGGCTGATCGCGACCTCGATCTGGCAGTACCGGCAGTCGGAGACCACCGAGCACCAGGCGCGGGCGCAGCAGCGCGTCGCCGAGACCGCGGCGGAGAACAGCTGGAAGATCACGCGCGCCGACATCCTGTCGAAGAACCTGAGCGTGCTGGCCTCGACCGGAGCGGACACCGTGTCGCAGCGCTACGGCGTGTTGCTGTCGCTGACCCGCGGCGAGATCATCGATCCCGAGCTCGCGGTGTCGTACGCGCTCGAGCTCGGCAAGGACAACGCCGAGGACATGTCGTCGGTGCTCGCGAGCACCAAGCACAAGGACTATGCGCGGCTGTCGCGCGCGTACGGCCTGTCGTGCGCGGAGAAGTACGGCATCGCGCGCACGCTGGAGGTCTGCGCCGACAAGTACGCCGAGCGGACCGCCGCGATCGGCAAGCTGATGTCCGACGACGTCACGGTCGCGCTCGCCGGCGGCGATCACGGGCCGATGGCGCTGCTCGATCGCGAGATCGACGTCCAGCTGCAGATCCAGCAGGACGTCGGGCTGTTCGAGACCGCGCTCAACGACATGTACGATCACCGCGAGTGGGACGCGATCGCCAGGTTCGCGGCGTACTCGCCGGGCGCCCACCTGGTGTCGGCGCTGGTGCTCGCGGCGGCGCGGACCGGCGAGTTCGTCACCGACGACGAGGCCAAGCAGCTCGACGCGTTCCACGACACCCAGACCAAGTGGCTGACCGACTACTTCGCCGGCGTGACCTGCGAGGCCGAGTGCAAGGGCCGGCTGCTCGAGGTCATGGTCTCGCACTACCAGGAGGCGCAGGGCGACTTCGACACCGCGCTGCGCACGCTGCTGCTCAGCCCGCGCTCGTCGTCGGGGATAGCGATCTCGCGGCTGCACGCGCGGCTGTTGTGGTGCCAGATGGATGACTCCGACCTCGCGCCGCTGCGCGATCGCGCGCTGGTGCCGGCGGCCGAGCAGCTGCTCGCGATGCCGAGCGCCGATGCCGCGATCCGCGACGCCGTGATCAGCCTGCTCGCGGTGGTGGCGCCGCCGTCGCCGCTCGACACCGCCGCGACCGCCGCATGGACGACCCTGCAGAGCCACATCGACAAGGCGGGCCCCAAGGTCGCCCAGCTGCTCAAGGACCGGCGCGCGGCGGCGACCAAGCAGCGGACGTCACCGCCGCCGGCGCTCAAGGCGCTCGACTTCTGCAACGCCGCGGACACCGCCGGCGACCTCGCGCCCAACGCCATCCCTCCGCTGTGACGCGCCGCGGGCAGCGCTGCCGGGGCAAGGTCAGAACAGGACGCGAGCTTCGACCCCGAGCACGATGCCGAGGCTGTCGGTCGCCAGGTAGCGGTGGCCGACCAGATCGATCTGCTTGACGGCGACCGGGTTGACCTCTTTCGTGCCGGGGTTGATGAGATCGTTGTTGTCGGTCTCGCACTTCGGCGCCCCGGTCGGGCAGGTCGGCAGGTCGACGCCGGCGTCGGCGAAGCTGATCACGTGGTCGGTCTTCCACGCCAGCTCGCCGAGCGCGGCGAACGAGACGTGGCGGCCGAGGTTGGCGCGGATCGCGAGCCGCGCCGCGGTCTCGAGGTAGCTCTCGTAGTTGGAGATCCCGGGGTAATTCATCGCCTGGACACCGTCGGTGACCGGGTCCGCGTCGAGCACGAGCGGCCCGCCGCGCCGGGTGTCGCCGGCGAGCGCGAACACCTGCCACATCTCGGTGTAGCCGCGGCCCTCGAAGTGCGCGTTGATCCGCGAGCCGAGATCGATGCTGACCCGGTTGCCGGTCTCGGGGTCGTTGACCAGGTAGGTCTCGAGGCCGAACGACGCGCCGGCGGTCTGGCCCATGTCGATGTTGGTCGAGCCGAACCCCGGGTCGCGGAACAGCGAGGCGTCGCGGTTGACGATCGGCGTCTGGTAGAACGCCTCGAACCAGCCCTCGAAGTAGTTGAACCGGCGGTCGACCGAGGTCCACAGCTTGAGCTCGTCGACACCGGTGGCCACGCCGGTCTGCGCCGATGGATCCTCCGCGTCGAACCGCATGACCCGGCCGACCGAAAGGTGGAGCTCGGCGCCGAGCTTCCAGGTCGGCTTGGTGCCATCGCGCACCTGGTTCATCGGCGCGAACCCCAGGCCCATCCGCAGCTCGGGGATGCCGGTGCGGTTGACGTCGCGGAACACCAGGTTGCCGCCGGGCGGCGTGGTCGGATCGCGGGCATCGAACCCGTTACCGGTCAGGATGCCATCGGCGAACGTGGTGCTGGTGGCGCGGGTGACGCCGGGCGCGAGGTCGAGCTCGGTCGACTGCGCGAGGATGATCGGCGCCGCGAACGTCACGAAGAAGTCGTGGGTCAGGCCGAGCTCGAGCTTGGGAGTGAGCAGGTGGCGGTCGTGGTGGTAGTCGAATTCGTTGCGGACCGGCACCGGCTGCAGCGGATCTGCGCCGGGCCCGACGTGCTCGCGGGTGATCCGCGCACTGTCGATGTCGTACTCGTAGTCGGCCTCGAACTGGACCACGTTGCCGCCGGGCGTATCGGGCGCAGGCACGACGCCGGCTGGATTGGCGCGCGCCGTCGAGACGAGCGTCGCAGCGACCACGAGCGTGACGGGGAGCGTCCGCAACACCGGGGCCGACGTTATCACGGCTATCCTTCTTTATCGCGCAGGCCGAACTCCTTCATCTTCATCTGGAGGCTCTTGCGGCTGATCTGGAGCAGCCGGGCGGCCTGGGTCACATTGCCTCCGGTCTCGTCGAGCGCCTTGACGATCAGCTCGCGCTCGACGCGGGAGGTCTCGGCGCGGACGATGTCCTTGAGCGATCCCGAGGTCGATCCGGCGTGGTCGCCGCTGACCGAGTCGTCGTCGTCCTCGTCGGGGATCGGCGGTAGCGCGCCGCTGGTGATCGCCGCGGCCGGTAGCGTGGCTGGGGTGACCGGATGGCCCGCCGCCGGCGTCGCCGGATGTCCGGGGTGGGCGGCATGCCCGGGGTGCCCGGGGTGCCCGGGGTGGGAGTTGTGCGCCAGGTGGGAGGCCCCGGGGGGCTCGGCGGCGCCGCCGAGCTGGAGGTCGGCGCGCTCGATCCGCTCGCCCTTGGTGAACAGGATCGTCCGCTCGAGCACGTTCTCGAGCTCGCGGATGTTGCCGGGCCAGGTGTGGGCCTCGAGCGCCGCCAGGGCATCGTCGGCGATCCCCGAGATCGTCTTCTTGAGCCGCTCGTTGAACCGCTTGATGATGTGGGTGACCAGGAGCGGGATGTCGCCGGTGCGCTTGCGCAGCGGCGGGATCTGCAGCGGCACCACGTTGAGCCGGTAGAACAGATCCTCGCGGAAGTTGCCGCGCTGGGTCTCCTGCTCGAGATCGCGGTTGGTCGCGGTGACCAGCCGGACGTCGACCTTGATCGTCTTGAGCCCGCCGACCCGCTCGAACTCGCTCTCCTGGATCGCGCGCAGCAGCTTGACCTGCATCTCGACCGGGATCTCGCCGATCTCGTCGAGGAACAGCGTGCCGCCGTCGGCGAGCTCGAACCGGCCGGGCTTGCTCGACGTGGCGCCGGTGAACGCGCCCTTCTCGTAGCCGAACAGCTCGGACTCCATCAGCGTCTTGGGGATCGCCGCACAGTTGATCTTGATGAACGGGCCGCCCTTGCGGCCGGAGTGCTCGTGCAGCGCCTTGGCGACCAGCTCCTTGCCGGTGCCGCTCTCGCCGGTGATCAGCACGGTCGACGGGGTATCGGCGACCTGCTCGATGATGCCGAAGATGCCCTGGATCTCGGTGCTCTGGCCGACCAGGCCGAACCGCCCGGTCGCCTCGGAGTCGGTCGCCGGGTACAGCGTCGGGCGCGGCGCCATCCGGTTGGCCGCGGCCTGGCCGATCGCCTTCTCGACGATCGTCCGGATCGAGTCCTGCTCGAACGGCTTCTCGATGTAGTCGAACGCGCCGGCCTTGATCGCCTCGACCGCCTGGCCGACCGAGCCGTACGCGGTGATCATGATGACCGGGACCTGCGGGAACGTCTTGGACGCGGTGCGCAGGACCTCCATGCCGTCGGCGCCGGGCATCCGCAGGTCGGTGATCACGACGTCGACCTCGGCGAGCCGCTCGATCGCCTCGAGCCCGCTCGCGGCCTGGACGACCTCGTGGCCGTCGCGGCGCAGCATCGTCACGAGCACCCGGCGCAGGTTCTGTTCGTCATCGGCGACGAGGATCTTCGCCGTTTGCATTGCCGGCTACCCTACCTCATCCCGGAGTCGGCTGGGCGCCGACCGGGCAGACTGGGCCAGCGCGGGGCCGGCCGGGCGCTGTCGCGCACGCGTCCGATCGACACGAGCGCACATCCGGTGCGCGCCGAGCGCGTGCTCGGCGGGCCGCGCAGGGCGCGCGCGCACGGGCCGGCGCGAGCAACCGGGCGGAATTGCGTGTGCATCCTGGGTTTAAAACCTGCATTGCTGGCGCTGGCCACCATGTGGATCGTGAGACTTGCCCTGCGACGACCCTACAGCGTGGTCGTCCTCGCGGTCTTGATGCTGCTGTTCGGCGCGCTCACCACGAGCCAGATGCGCAAGGACGTGTTCCCGACGATCGACATCCCGGTCGTGATCGTCGTGTGGAGCTACCCCGGGCTGTCGGCCGAGGACATGGAGCGCCGGGTCGTGCTGATCAGCGAGCGCGCGTTCTCGACGACGGTCAACGGGATCTCGCGGATCGAGTCGCAGTCGATCGTCGGGATCGGCGTCATCAAGGTCTACTTCGAGCAGGGCACCGACATCGGCAGCGCGGTGGCGCAGATCTCGAGCGTGGCGGGCTCGATCACCCGCGGCCTGCCGCCGGGCATGACGCCGCCCAGCGTCATCCAGTACAACGCGTCGAACGTCCCGGTGGCGCAGATGACGCTGTCGTCGCCGACCTTGCCCGAGCAGCAGATCTTCGACTACGCGCTCAACTTCATCCGGATCCGGCTGTTCACGATCCCGGGGCTCGCCACGCCGGCGCCGTACGGCGGCAAGCAGCGCCAGGTGATGATCGACATCGACCCCGACGCGGTCGCCGCGCGCGGCAAGTCCCCGCAGGACATCGTCGACGCGGTGCTGGCGTCGAACCTGATCACGCCGGCCGGCACGATGCGGATCGGGTCGACCGAGTACGACGTCACGATGAACAACAGCCCGCAGAAGATCGAGCAGCTCGCCGAGATCCCGCTGGCGCTGTCCGACGGCGCGGTGGTCCGGCTCGGCGACGTGGCGCGGGTCCACGACGGGTTCGCGGTCCAGCAGAGCATCGTGCGGGTCAACGGCAGCCGCGCGAGCTACCTGGCGATCCTCAAGAAGTCCGGCGCGTCGACGCTCGCGGTGGTCGACGCCGCGCGCGCCGCGCTGCCCCAGATCAAGGCCGCGGCGCCCGACGGGCTCGAGCTGCGGATCGACTTCGATCAGTCCGGCTTCGTGCGCGGCGCGATCTCGGGCGTGCTGCGCGAGGGCATCATCTCGGCGGTGCTGGTGTCGGTGATGGTGCTGATCTTCCTCGGCAGCTGGCGCAGCGTGATCATCGTCTCGACCTCGATCCCGCTGTCGATCGCGATGGGCCTGATCGGGCTCTACGTCCTGGGCCAGACGATCAACATGATGACGCTCGGCGGGCTGGCGCTCGCGATCGGCATGCTGGTCGACGACGCCACGGTCGAGATCGAGAACATCAACCGCAACCGTCACCTCGACGAGGATAAGTCGATCACGCGCGCGATCCTCGACGCGGCGTCGCAGATCGCGATCCCGGCGCTCGCCGCGACCTCGACGATCTGCGTGGTGTTCTTCCCGGTCGTGCTGCTGACCGGCCCGGCGCGCTACCTGTTCTCGGCGCTCGCGCTGTCGGTCGTGATCTCGATGATGGCGTCGTACCTGCTGTCGCGGACCCTGGTCCCGGCGCTGGCCGACCGCCTGCTGCCGAACGAGCCGCTCGAGCCCGAGGGCGACGGCTGGTGGCCGCGGTTCAACCGGGCGCGCGATCGCGGGTTCGACCGGCTGCGCGACGGCTACGGCGGCGTGCTCGACCTGGTGCTCGCGCACCGGGTGTTCGCGATCGGCTGCGCGGCGGTGATCGCCGCGGCCGGCATCGGGCTGGCGTTCGTCGTCGGCACCGACTTCTTCCCCAAGGTCGACGCCGGGCAGATGCGGCTGCACGTCCGGGCGCCGCTCGGCACCCGGATCGAGGACACCGAGCACCTGATCTCGGCGATCGAGCGCAAGATCCGCGACGTCGTGCCGGCCGACGAGATCGAGATCATCGACGACACGATCGGCGTGCCGCAGTCGTACAACCTCGCGTTCGTCCAGACCGACAACATCGGCGGCCAGGACGCCGATGTCCTGGTCGCGCTGCGCGGCGTGCACCACCCGACGGCGGGCTACGAGCGCAAGCTGCGCGACGTCCTGCCGCACGCGTTTCCGGGCACGACGTTCTACTTCCAGCCCGCCGACATCATCACCCAGGTGCTCGACTTCGGGCTGCCGGCGCCGATCGACGTCGAGGTCGAGGGCCCCAAGTTCGAGGCGCTGATCCCGATCGCGCGCAAGCTGCGCGACGAGATCCGCAAGGTGCCGGGCGCGGTCGACGTCCACATCGCGCAGGCGCTCGATCACCCGGGGCTGCGGGTCGACGTCGATCGCGAGCGCGCGGCCGAGGTCGGGCTGACCCAGCGCGACGTGGCGAACAGCATGCTGGTGTCGCTGTCATCGAGCACGCTGGTGTCGCCGTCGTACTGGCTCTCGCCGCAGACCAACGTCAACTACCTGGTGGTGGTGCAGACGCCGCTGGCGCGTGCGGCGTCGGTCGGGGCGCTGATGGCCACGCCGATCTCGCCGGGCGGTGGCAGCGGGGGCGCCGGCCTCGCGAGCGGTGGCGTCGGTGGTGGCTCCGGCGCGGTGCCGAGCGAGGCGCCGATCAATC
>DATBBB010000231.1:0-17182 GCA_036271215.1 Kofleriaceae bacterium
GCACCGCGTCGATCTGACGGCGATCCCGATGGCGCTGTCGCGGCTCCGCGAGGCGTGCGAGGAGGCCAAGAAGGCCCTGTCGGTCGCGCTCGAGACCGAGATCAACCTGCCGTTCCTCGCGAACGACCACAACGGCGCGCCGATCAACTACCAGCGCACCGTCACGCGCGAGTACGTCGAGACGCTGACGAAGGATCTCCTCGATCGCCTCGAGGCGCCGTGCACGCGCGCGCTGCGCGACTCGGGCCTGTCGGCGAGCGAGGTCGAAGAGGTGCTGCTCGTCGGCGGCATGACGCGCTGGCCGGCGGTGCAGGCGACCGTCGAGCGCATCTACGGCAAGAAGCCGAGCAAGGGCGCGAACCCCGACGAGGTCGTCGCGGCGGGCGCGGCGGCGTATGGCGGCATCCTCGCGGGCGTGTCGTACCTCGGCGACGACGCGGCGCTGCTCGACGTCACGCCGCACGACATCGGCATCCGCGTCGGCGACTCGCAGTTCGCCGTCGTCGTGCCGCGCAACTCGATGCTGCCGGTGCGCGCGCGCCGCGTGTTCGCGACGACGACGGAGAACCAGAAGTTCGTCTCGATCGAGCTCTACCAGGGCGAGTCGACCGAGGTCGCGAAGAACCGCAAGCTCGGCCAGGTCACGCTCGACGATCTGCCGCCGGGCCCGCCGGGCAGCGTGCGCGTCGAGCTCGTGATCACCGTCGACGTCGAGTCGCTGCTGTCGGTCACCGCGCGCGAGTCGAAGACCGGCCGGCAATCGACGGTGACGATCCGGCCCTCCGGCGGCCTGTCGCAGCGCGAGATCGTCGAGATCATCGCGCGCCGCCGCGAGGAGACCTCGACCGCCTCGTTCCCGCCGCTCGATCCGAACAGCGGCGGCGTGCGGGTGACGACGCGCGAGCACATGGTCGCCAAGCCCGGCGACGACGACAACAAGTAGCGCGGCGTGGCGACGATCGACCCAGCGGTGCTGCGGGTCGCCGATGCGGTCGGCGCGCTGATCGAGTCGTGGGGGTTCAAGCGCAACATGGGCCGGATGTGGGCCGTGCTCTACCTCGAGGATCACGCGCTGACCGCGGCTGACCTCGGCGAGCGGCTCGGGCTGTCGACCGGCGCGGTCTCGATGCTGCTCAACGAGCTGATGCAGTGGGAGATCATCAAGAAGACCTGGGTCGTCGGCGAGCGCCGCGAGCACTTCGAGGCCGAGACCAGCATCTGGAAGATGGTGTCGCGCGTGTTCCGCGAGCGCGAGCTGCGCTGGGTCCGCACCGCGCACGAGGCGTTCGCCGAGGCCGGCAAGGGGCTCGAGGCCGGCGACGACGAGCGCCACCGGCTGATCGCCGGCCGGGTCGCGGGGCTGACCCAGCTCGCCGAGGTCGGCGCGCACCTGCTCGAGACCATGCTCGAGGGCGAGGCGATCGACTCGCTGCCGATCAAGACGGTCGGCGAGCTCGCGCGCGCGGTGGCCAGGCCGGCCCAGGCCGGCGCCCGCGACGCCGAGCACGGCGAAGGCCGCGACGAGCGCGACCGCGACCGCGACGGCCGCGCGCACGACGGCGAGCACGATGACCGAGGCGGCGACCCCGGCGATCGAGGCGGCGAGCGAGGCAAGCCGTGATCCGCGCCCGCGACCTCAAGCGGCACTTCAAGGTCCACAAGCGGCCGCCCGGCCTTTTGTCCGCGCTGCGCTCGGTGGTCCGCCGCAGCTACGACGTCGTCAAGGCGGTCGACGGCGTCAGCTTCACGATCGAGCGCGGCGAGCGGGTCGGGTTCCTGGGGCCCAACGGCGCCGGCAAGACCACCACGCTCAAGGTCCTGTCCGGCCTGCTCCACCCGACCAGCGGCGAGGTCGCCGTCGAGGACTGCGCGCCGTTCCGCCGCCAGGCTGCGTTCCTGCGCAAGATCACGCTCGTGATGGGCCAGAAGTCGCAGCTGATCTGGGACCTGCCGCCCGGCGAGACCTACGCGATGAACCGCGCGGTGTTCGACGTGCCGCGCGCCCAGTACGACCAGACCCTGCGCGAGCTGACCGAGCTGCTCGAGCTCGGGCCGCTGCTCGAGAAGCCGACCCGCCAGCTGTCGCTCGGCGAGCGCATGAAGTGCGAGCTGGCGGCCGCGCTGCTCCACCAGCCGACCACGCTGTTCCTCGACGAGCCGACGATCGGGCTCGACGTCGCGATGCAGGTCGCGATCCGCGACTTCGTGCGCAGCTACAACCAGCGCCACGAGGCCACGGTGCTGCTGACCTCGCACTACATGGACGACGTCGTCGCGCTGTGCCCGCGGATCATCGTGATCGACCGCGGCACGCTGATCCACGATGGTGACCTGCGCCAGCTGATCAAGACCATGGACCCCGACAAGCGGGTGTCGTTCACCCTGCCCCAGCCGATCGGCGACGCCGAGCTCGCCAGGCTCGGCGCCCTGCTCGCGCGCGACGGCCAGCGGATCACGGTGCGGGTCCCCGAGCGCGAGGTCGCCGCCGCGATCGGCCACCTGCTCGGCGCGCTCAAGGCGACCGACCTGGCGATCGAGGACCCGCCGCTCGAGGACATCCTGCGCGTGATGTTCGGCAAGCACCGCGCCGAGCCGGCATGAGGGCCGAGCCGTGGCGCACCCTGCGCGCGCTGCCGACGCTGTTCCGGGTCGGCGTCGCCGAGACCCTCGCCTACCGCGCCGAGTTCATCGTCTGGATCCTGACCACGACCCAGCCGCTGATCATGCTCGGGCTGTGGACCAGCGTCGCGCGCGAGGCGCCGTTCGCCGGCTACTCGTCGAACCGGTTCGTCGCCTACTTCCTCGCCAGCCTGATCGTGCGCCAGCTGACCGGCAACTGGGTCGCCTGGCAGATGGGCGAGGAGATCCGGTCCGGCGCGATG
Source organism: Kofleriaceae bacterium (assembly GCA_036271215.1). GTDB lineage: Bacteria > Myxococcota_A > Polyangia > Haliangiales > Haliangiaceae > JABFXX01. Next base: position 2,883 of record DATBBB010000231.1, read on the forward strand.
GCGATGCGCCTGCTGCGCCCGCTGCACCCGTTCTTCGTGTTCGCCGCCGGCCAGGCCGCCGCGCTGCCGTTCCGCTCGATCATCGCGCTGCCGGTCGCGTTCGTGCTGCTCGCCAGCTCGGGCGCCAGCGTGCTGACCACCGATCCGATGCAGCTCGTCCTGCTCGTGCCGTCGGTGCTGTTCGCGTGGCTGATCATGTTCGCGCTGATGTTCGCGATCGGCGCGCTCGCGTTCTTCCTGACCCGGACGATGGCGCTCGCCAACCTGTACTACGCGCTGTTCTCGCTGTTCTCGGGCTACATGCTGCCGCTCGACCTGCTGCCGCCGTGGATCCGCACGATCGCCGCGTGGCTGCCGTTCCGGTTCATGATCAGCGTGCCGATCGAGATCCTGACCCGGTCGCACGATCGCGCCGAGCTCGCCGCGATGCTCGGCGGCCAGGCCGCGTGGACGGTCGGCGCGATGGCGATCGCGCTCGTGGTGTGGCGCGCCGGGATCCGCCGGTTCGAGGCGGTGGGCGGATGACCCGCTACCTGCGGCTGTTCGCGGTCCAGGCCCGGACCAGCATCTCGGCGGCGATGGCCTACCGCGCCAACTTCTTCATCGAGGGCGCGATCACGCTGATCTGGACCGCGGTGACCCTGCTGCCGCTGGTCGTGGTGTTCGGCCAGCGCCAGACCGTCGCCGGCTGGGACGAGCCGCAGGCCCTGATCGTGGTCGGCTACTTCCTCGGCGTCCGCGCGGTGCTCGAGGGCACGATCAGCCCGTCGCTGTCCGATCTCGTCATGCGGATCCGCGACGGCTCGTTCGACTACATCCTGCTCAAGCCGGCCGACGCCCAGGCGATGGTGTCGACCGCGAGCTACGCGCCGTGGCGGATCTTCGACCTGCTCGGCGCGCTCGCCCTGATCGGCTACGCGTTCGTCCAGCGCGGCGCGCCGCCGGCGCCGGCCGACGCCGCGCTCGGGGCGGTGCTGTTCGGCTGCGGCGTGCTCGCGGCCTACGCGCTGTGGATCGTGTGCGCCGCCGCGTCGTTCTGGGTCGTGCGGATGGACAACCTCATGTACCTCCTGACCGCGGTGTTCGACGTCGGCCGGTGGCCGATCGACGTGTTCCGCGGTGCCTGGCGCGTGGTGTTCACCGTCGTGATCCCGGTCGCCGTGATGACGACCTTCCCCGCCGAGGCCCTGCTCGGCCGGATCGACCTGACCCACACCCTGGGCACCATCGGCGGCGCGCTGGCGCTGCTCGTGATCAGCCGGCTGGTGTGGCGCACCGCGATCCGCAACTACACCAGCGCGTCGAGCTGACCGCGCTCAGCGTCGCTGCGCTCCAAGATCCGTTCTGCTACCGACGCTTCAACGGATGACGCTTGCCGTGACGAATTCTCACGACCTGGATCTCCGACGCAGCATGATCGATGTCGTAGAAAACGACGTAGCCCGCCCGCCGGAGTACGACCGCGCGCACGTCGGGGTCATCGGGCATCTTTGCGCGTACCCCGATCTCGGGGAAGGCCGCGATGTTGAGTAGCGTCTGCTTCAATTCCTGCTGGAACAAGCCAGGAGCAGCGAGGCGGTTCTTGTGCCACCACGCCGAGATCGCGATCACCTCAGCGGCCGCTTCCGCCGCGAAGACCACCAAGTAAGGAGCCGCCACGGCTCTGAGCTCAGGTCGGCAGGAGCTTCATCAGCCGGTCCATCGAGATCTTTCGACCCGCGCGGATCGACGCGCGGGCTCGCCGGATCGCCACCACGTCCTCCGCGTTCGGCTCGATCGCTGGCTGCGGCTCGTCGACGACGAGGAGCAGCTTCGTTCCCTCAGGAAGCTTCGCCTTCGTCACGACCTTGCCGTTGACGATCTTCGCGCGAGCCGTACGCATCGACGTAGAGGTTACCATCCACCGTCATCAGAAGCAGCTGCCGACCTCCGCGCCGAGGCGTAGCGTCGGCGCGGACCGACTGACCGCGCTACTTCTTGCGGCTGAACAGCCCGCGCTTCTCGGCCTTGACCGACTCGCCCAGCTCACCGGCGAGCTCGCGCATCAGCTCTTCCTGCCGCGCGGTCAGCTTCTTGGGGATCTCGACCTTGAACTGCAGCACGTGATCGCCGCGGCCGTTCTCGTTGATCCGCGGGATGCCCTGGCCGCGCCGCACCATGACCTCGTCGGGCTGGGTGCCAGGCTTGAGCTCGACGGTCGCCGTGCCGTTGCAGTTGTCGTCGAGGGTGTAGACCTCGATCTCGCCGCCGAGCGCGGCCTTGATGAAGCTGACCGGGACCTCGGTCAAGACGTCTTCGCCGTCGCGCCGGAACCGCTCGTCGCCCTGGACGTGGAGCACGACGTAGAGGTGACCGGTGGTGCCGCCCGCGACGGCCTCACCCTTGCCGGCGAGCCGCAGGGTCTGGCCGTCATCGACGCCCTTGGGCACCGTGACGTTGAGCGTCGACGACTCGGCCTTGGCGCCCCGGCCGCGGCAGTCCTCGCACGGCTCCTTGATCACCTTGCCGGCGCCGCGGCACGCCGGGCACGCGGTCTGGACCATGAAGAACCCCTGGGCGTGGACCACCTGGCCCTTGCCCTGGCAGGTCTTGCACGCCTCGGGCTTGCTGCCCGGCTTTGCGCCGGTGCCGGTGCAGGTCGTGCACGGCACGTCGCGCGTGAGCTTGACGTCCTTCGACGTGCCCCACACCGCCTCGGCAAACGTCAGGGTCAGATCGATCCGGAGGTCCGCGCCGCGCGGCTGGCGGCGGCCACCACCGCGACCGCCGAAGAAGTCACCGAACACGTCGCCGAACGCCGACAGGATGTCCTCGACGTTGGAGTACCCGCCGGGGCCGCCGGCAGCGGCCGCGCCGCGGATGCCCTCGAACCCGAACCGGTCGTAGCGCTGGCGCTGCTCGTCGTCGGACAGCACCGAGTACGCGTTCGACGCCTCCTTGAACTTGTCCTCGGCCTCCTTGTCGCCCGGGTTGTGATCGGGGTGATACTTCTTGGCGAGGCGGTAGTACGCCTTCTTCAGGTCGGAGGAGCTCGCCTGCCGATCAACTTCGAGGACTTCGTAGAGGTCGCGCATAGCGTGGAGAATCAGGGCTTTGGGTAATTCGGGATGGCGTTGGTGTCAAGGTGTGCTTTCGGGTTGGTCGGTCTGTGGTCGCTTCGGTGAACCGCGCCGCGCCGCAAAGCACGCTGGATATCACTGGCTTGGACTGCATCGCGCTGAACCGTGCACTCGCCGCGAGACAGCACGATAGCGCGCTTGACATCGTGCTCGCCGCGTAGGGGTCCACGGGCGCGCGATCTCGCGCACCCGGTGCGGTCGGCCGGCGCGCTGGATCGAGCGGCGGCGCGCGGGCAATTCACGGTTCGTCATGATCGGCGCGCGAACCCGAATCGTCGTCGGAACCATCGTCGGAATCGTCGGAATCGCCAGGATCGTCGTCGACTCTGCCGCGCTCGCTCGTCGGTGCGTAGCTCGTTGCGCAGCCGCGGTGCGTCAGGCTGTGCCGGCGGCATCGACGAGATGTGCTGCTTGTGATTGTACCCCCGCGTTGGTACGACCCTCCTATGGGCATCACGAAGCTCGACACGATCTGGCTCGATGGTTCGCTCGTCCCCTGGGACCAGGCCACCGATCACCTGCTCGCGCACACGATGCACTACGGCCTTGGTACGTTCGAAGGCATCCGCGCCTACCAGCGCAGCGACGGCCGCACCGCGCTGTTCCGGGTCCGCGAGCACATCGAGCGCCTGCTCGACTCGTGCACGATCTGCACGATCGACTGCCCGTTCACGCGCGATCAGCTGATCGCCGCGTGCATCGAGGTCGTCAAGCAGAACCGGATGACGGCGTGCTACCTGCGCCCGCTGGTCTACCTCGGCTACGGAGCGCTCGGCCTGGGCTCGTTCGAGTCGCCGGTGCGCACGATGGTCGCGTGCTACGAGTGGGGCACGTACCTGGGCGACGACGGGCTCAAGCAGGGCATCAAGTGCATGGTGTCCGGGTTCACGCGCGGCAGCGGCAGCTCGGCGATGAACAAGGGCAAGATCTGCGGCCAGTACGTGACCTCGGTGCTCGCCAAGCGGATGGCGAACAAGAGCGGGTTCGAGGAGGCGCTGATGCTCGATTCGCAGGGCTACGTCGCCGAGGGCACCGGCGAGAACATCTTCGTGGTCAAGCACGGCGTCGTGCGCACGCCGCCGCTGTCGGGCGCGATCCTCGCCGGCATCACGCGCGATACCGCGATCACGCTGCTGCGCGACCGGGGCATCGAGGTCCGCGAGGAAGCGGTCGCGCGCGACGAGCTGTACATCGCCGACGAGGTGTTCCTGACCGGCACCGCCGCCGAGATCACGCCGGTGCGCGACATCGACCATCGCAAGATCGGGCGCGGCGAGGCCGGACCGGTCACCCGCCAGCTGCAGGAGCGCTACTTCTCGGTCGTCCGCGGCTCGGATACCAAGCACGAGCCCTGGCTCACCTACGTGTGAGGATCCTCGCAGCCCGCGAGGTTGCCGGGTTGCTTGCCGGGTTGCTTGCCGGGTTGCTGAATGACAGGCGCCTGACGGCGGAGGGTCGGCCAGCCGACAAAATTGCAGCACGAGCGCGCCGGAGCGCCAGATCTATCCGGAACTGCGAGCATAAGCTGCTACATTCAGCTCGTGGACCTGACTCCAGGCACCATCTTGCTGGGCAAGTACCGGATCGATGAATTGATCGGTACCGGCGGGATGGGCAATGTCGTGCGCGCGTCGCACCTCTACCTCCACCAGGCTGTCGCCATCAAGCTCCTGCTGCCGCAGATGGCGGAGAGCGAGTCGACCAAGCAGCGGTTCCTGCGCGAGGCCCAGGCCACGGTCAAGCTCAAGAGCGAGCACAGCGCGCGCGTGATGGACGTCGGCACCACGCCCGATGGCCTGCCGTTCATGGTGATGGAGTTCCTCGACGGGAGCGACCTCAACCAGATCCTGCGCCACCACGGCCCGCAGGCGCCCGCGATCGTCGTCGATCTGATGCTGCAGGCGTGCGAGGGCATCGCCGAGGCCCACGCGCTCGGCATCGTCCACCGCGACGTCAAGCCGTCGAACTTCTTCATCACGCGGCGGCCCGACGGCTCGATGCTGCTCAAGATCCTCGACTTCGGGATCTCGAAGACGCCGATCGGCTACGACGAGCTCACCGGCACGCAGACCGTGATCGGCACGCCGAGCTACATGGCGCCCGAGCAGATGAAGAGCGGGCGCGCGGCGGATCCGCGCAGCGACATCTGGTCGATCGGCGTCGTGATGTACCAGCTGATCAACGGCCGGCCGCCGTTCTCCGGCGAGAGCTACGCCGAGCTGGTGCTCAAGGTCGGCCTCGAGCCGCCGTCGCCGATGCTCGTGCCGCTGCCCAGCGGGCTCCCCGAGGTCATCTTCCGCTGCCTCGAGAAGGATCCGAACGCGCGGCACCAGAACGTCGGTGACCTGGCGCGCATGCTCGCGCCGTACGCGAGCGATCCGCAATCGGCCGCGCAGTCGGCGGGCCGCGCCAGCCGCATCCTGCACAACCGCGGCGCCCAGATGGGCCAGATGGGTCCGATGGGCATGGGCCCGATGGGCATGGGCATGATCGGTATGCAGGGCTCGCCGCTGTCGGCCGGCGGGGGCCTGGCGACGCCGATCCCGATCTCGCCCGCGCAGCTGACCCCGCGTAGCTGGCCGGCCTCGCAGGCGACGAGCCTGTCACAGGGCGCCGGTCAGGTCACCGTGCGCACGCGCGGTAACCGCGGCCTCCTGATCGCCGGGGTCACCAGCCTGTGCGTGCTCGCCGGCACCAGCGGCTACATCATCAGCCAGATGTCGCGCGGCGGTGCGCGCAACGATTCGCACGTCTCGATGCCGCAGCCGGTGACCGCGGCCAGCGATCCGCCAGCGACCCCGACGGCACCGCCCGCCGCGGTGCCACCGTCGGCCACTGCGCCCGCCACCACGCCGCCGCCGGCCACAGCACCGGCCGCCCCGCCGCCGCCGGCCACGGCACCAGCCGCCACGCCGCCGACCGCCACGGCTCCGGCCACCACGCCGCCGCCGACCACCGCGCCACCGCCCAGCACCGCGCCTGTTGCCGCGCCACCGTCGGGCTCGGACCGGCCGCTGTGGAAAGAGTCGCCCACGGTCCCGACGCTCCCCGACCACCCGGCCGCCAAGCCGGCCGATGACGACGACGCGGCCAGGCCGGCCGCCGACGCCGCCCGGCCGAGCCCCAAGCACCCAGCGGACGCGCCGCGGCCCGCGATCAAGCACACGCCGCCGTCCGAGACGACCCGGCCGGCCACCCGACCGGCGTCCGACACCTCGAAGCCGACCGGCAAGTCGACCGGGAAGGGCAAGAAGTCAGACGATCTGTTCGATTCCCGTCACTGAGCCGATGGACGCCGTCGACGAAATCCTCGCCGCCGAGAAGCCTGCGTTCGCGCGCGCCGTCCGCGCGATCATCCACGGCGACGTCGCCGCGCTGCGCACCGAGCTCGCCGCGAGCCCCGCGCTGATCCGCGACCGGTCCGGCGCCAGCCACCGCGCGACGCTCCTGCACTACGTCGCCGCCAACGGGATCGAGGACGCGCTGCAGCGGCCGGTCCCCGAGGCCGCCGAGATCGCCGCGCTGTTGCTCGCGGCCGGCGCCGAGGTCGACGCCACGTGCGACGCCTACGAGGGCCGCTGCCCGACCACGCTCGCGCTGCTGGTGTCGTCGGATCACCCGGCGCGCGCCGGCGTGTCCGCCGCGCTCGTCCACCGGTTGTGCGACGCCGGTGCGGCGGTCGATGGCCTCGGCGGCGATCAGCTGCCGCTCGCCTCGGCGCTGCTGTTCGGCCACGTCGAGTGCGTCGATGCCCTGGTCGCGCGCGGCGCGCGCACCGACAACGTCGTGTTCGCCGCCGCCGCCGCCGATGTCGCCTGGGTCGGGCGCTGGCTCGACCGCGAACCGGGCCTGGCCGAGCACTGCTGCCTGGCGTTCCCGTTCGAGGACGACCGCGCCGCGATCGCCGAGCAGGCGCTGGTGTTCGCCAGCCTGTGCGGCCGCACCGAGGTCGTGCGCCTGCTGCTCGATCACGGCATCAACATCGACGCCACCCCGACCGGTAGCCACTGGACCGCGACCGCGCTCCACGCCGCCGCCGGCCAGGGCCAGCGCGAGGTCGTCGAGTTGCTCGTCGAGCGCGGCGCCGATCAGTCGATCAAGGACGTCCGCTACCAGTCGACCCCGCTCGGCTGGGCGACCCACATGGGCCGCGACGACATCGTCGCCGTGCTCAGCGAGCTATCGCTGTAACCCGATGCGCCGGGCTCCGCGGCTCACTCGCCGCCGCGGGTCGCGCGGGCGAGCGCGGCGATGTCGTGGTCGGCGAGCTGCTCGGTCACCATCATCGCGCGCGCGGTCTTGAGCTCGCGAATTCCGTTGCCGAGCATGAAGAAGTGGCCGGTGGGCTGGGTCGCGAGCCGCGGGCCGACGCCGGGGTAGCCGGCGAGCAAGTTCTCCATCTTGCCGATCGCGCGATCCTGGGTGACCTTGCCGACCAGCCAGGTGCCGATGTTGTCGCGCGCCTTGTAGTCGATGTCGCCGGGGTTCTGGGTCGCGAGCAGGATGCCGAGGCCTCCGGACCGAGCGCGGCGCAGCAGCTCGAACATCGGCTCCTTGGTCGGCGGGCTGCCGACCGCGGGGATGTACGCGTCGGCCTCGTCGAGCACCACCACGCCCTGCAGCACCTTGCTCGGCCGCGTGCGAGCGAGCCGGCCGAGCTCGACCAGGAGCCGCGAGATCCAGAACTGCAGCACCGGGACCTCGGTCAGCGCCGCGGTGTTGATGATCGAGAGCCGCGGCCGCGCGCCCGGCGGGGGCAGCAAGCTCGCGGCGTCGAGCGGCTCGCCGCCACCGGTCAACAGCGCGCCGCGCTGGATGTCGAGCGTCTGGAGATCCTCGGACAGCGGCGCGAAGAACCGCTGCAGCGGCCCGACCCGGGTCAGGAGCTCGGGGTCGGGGCGGTTGATCGTCTCGCGCAGCAGCTCGATCGAGACCTCCGGCTCGCCGGCGTGGAGCTGGATCGCGCACTGCAACACCGACAGCTTGTGGCGATGTGTCGTCCCGGTGCCGTAGCCCATCATCGCCGCCAGCCCGGCGGCGGCGAACTTCGCGAGCTGATCGCGCTCCTGGCTGCTCGCGTCGGCGAGCACCGGGATCACCGGCAGGTGCAGCGGCCGGCCGGCCGCGTTGCCCGGCGTGAACAGCGCGACGTCGATCCGCGCCCGCAGCGCCGCCCGGCGCTCGCGGTCGGCTGCGGCGGGATCCGTCCACCACGCAGGGCTCGCGTAGCGCGCCAGGTCGCCCTTGCGATCGACCAGCAGCACCGACAGCTCGCGCTCGAGCAGCTGCTCGACGATCGACAGCGCGGCCGTGGTCTTGCCGCTGCCGGTCGAGCCGAGCACCGCGACGTGGGTCGTGATCTGCTCGATCGGGATCGCGACCGGCTCCTTGCGCAAGGTCGTGGTCTCCCCGAGCTGGATCCGCGCCGGATCGAGCGCGATCGGCTGCGAGCCGGAGGGCCGCGCGGCCGCCGGGGCTGCGGCCGTCGAAGCTGCAGCTGCTGAGGCTGCGGCCGTCGGGGCTGCGGACGCCGGGGCTGCGGACGCCGGGATCGCGGACGCCGGATCCGTGGACTCTGGATCCGGCTGGACCGGGATCGGCTGGGTCGGGGCCGGCGGGCGCCCGACGTGCGGCAACGGCTGCGTGGTCGTGACCGACGGCGAGCGCGGCACGTGATCGAGGTCGAGGATCGCGCGCACGAACGCCAGGTGTGCGAGCGGCCGGCGCACCTGCCGCCACGCGGCGAACGCGCCGGGCAACGCCTCCGCGAGCCCGCGCGCCGCGACCACCGCGCGCAGCTGGCTCTCCTCGACGACCACCGTGCGCCCGCCGGCCGCCACCAGCTCGCCTGCCTGCCGGGCGATCTTCGACTTCGGCGTGAACTGGAAGTCCGAGCTGCGCAGCGCGATCGGCACCACCCCCGGCGCGACCAGCGCGCGCAGCGCATCGAGCTGGCGGCCGAGGTGGCCACCCTGCGGACCACCGTTGCAGACCTCGATCACGCGCCGGCCGAGCGGCTGGCTCTCGACGATCAGCTGGTCGCCGTCCGCGCGCACGGCCAGCGCGAGCCCGAGCTCGCCGGCGGCGCCGCGCACCGCCTCCCCGACCAGCGCGAGCAGCCCATCATCGTCGGGCAGGCCACCACCCGCGGCGAGCGCGTCGTTCCACGCGAGATCGAGCTCGGCGGTCGTCGGCGTAGCCGTCGTAGTCGTAGTCGTAGTCGTAGTCGTCGGCCCGGGCGAACGGCCCGCGGCCTCGCCGGCGATCGTCCCCGCCGCGATGCACGCCTCGTGGAACTCGCGAAACTTCGCGATCGCGTCGCGCGCGCGCAGCTTGGTCACCGCCTCGAGCCGGTCCGGCGTGAACGGATAGCACGGGTCGTCGTCCTGGATCGCGACGTCGAACGTCGAGTACAGGTGATCGAGCCGGCGCACCAGCATCGCCTCGATGTCCTCGCGCTGGCGCTGGCTCGCGAGCCGGACCGGCGCCGGATCGCGCTCGAGCCGATCGATCACCGATTGCGACAGCTTGCCGCGCAGCGCGGTGTACACGTCATCGAGGCACGCCATCACGACCACGACCGACGGCACCGCGTCGGCGATCCCGCGCAGCACGTCGATCGCCTGCTGCAGCCGCGCGACGGTCTTGCCGTCGGGCACGATGTCCTCGATCTGATCGACCAGCAGCACGAGCGTCGCCATCTGCAGCTCGTAGGCGATCGTGCCGAGCTGGCGCAGCGTGCGCATCGGGTCATCGGGTTGATCGCGCGCGACGAGCCCGCCGAGCAGCCGGCGCTCGTGCGCGCTCAGCGGCTCGCAGCGCAGGAACCGGATCACCCGGCGCTGCAACGCCGGATCGCGGCGCTGCAACAGCAGCAGCGCGTGGACCAGATCGGGCTCGAGCTGGCCCAGCCCGTCGCCGCGCAAGATCTGATCGACCAGCGCGCCGAGCAGCCGATCGAGCTCGTCGCTGCCCAGCTCCGCGGTGCGCAGCCGCTCGACGTCGGCCGGCGCGAGGTTGCCGCGGCCCTCGGCGAGCCCGTCGGACAGATACAACAGGCCCGACTCGGCGAACGCCGGCGCGTCGTACGGCCGCTCCAGCGAGTCGATCAGGTTGCGCAGCACGTAGCGCGCGTAGTCGGCGACCTCCGACGTCATCTGTAGATAACCGACGTAGCCGAGCCGCTGCGCGTGGACCTGGTGGCGCAGCGCGCGCAGCAGGTGGGTCTTGCCGCTGCCCGAGTCGCCGAGCACGAGCAGCGTGCGGCCGTAGCCGTAGTGGTGCTGCTCCGGCGTGGTCGCCCGCACGACCTGGCGGTGGAACACATCGCGCGCGTCGGCGTGGATCGACTCGACGTCGAATGGATCGCGGTCGTGGATCTGCGAGCCGTGCGCCACCGACGAGAACACTTCAGGCCCGTCGGCGCGGCAGAACGCGGTGTCGCGCGGGTCGGCGCCGGGCTCGGGCGGTGGCTCGAACAGCGCGCGCAGCCGGCGCCGCGCGTCCTGCTCGATCGCCGTGGCGCGGCCGGCGAACACCTCGTCCATGATCCGCGCCAGCATGCGCTCGAGCTCGCGCAGCGGCGCCGCGTTGCGGGTGTGGCGCTCGACCAGCCGCACCAGCGCCAGGCCGCGCCAGCTCGCGCGGCTCGCGTAGCCGAACGCGCCCTCGTCGCCGCGGTGCACGACCAGGAACCGCTCGGCCTCGTCGGGCGTCGGCGCGCCGTCGCCGAACGACTCGTAGCGCGGCAGCACCGAGAAGTACTTCGGCGCGGCGACCTGGACCAGCTCGACCACCCGCGCCAGCTCGTCCGGATCGACCCGGCCGTCGGCCTCGATCGCCAGGTGCGCGACCCGCAGGCAATCATCGAGCAGCGCGAGCTGGCCGAGGATCGCGACCGGCGCCGTTGCCCCGCCGAGCCCGTCGCGCAGCTGCGCCAGCGCCTCCGCCCGCGCTCCCTCGCGCAAGCTGCGATCGATCGTCTGCGTCACCCGCGTCAACCACGCGGTCAGCTCGGCGCGATCGAGGCCCGCGAGCGGGGTCACGCGCCGGCCCCCCGCCCCGTGCACGGCCCGGTCACCTGCCGGCGAGCCTGCCCGCTCACCTGGCCGGCTCCTGCACCAGGAAGTGGAAGCTCGCACCGTCGGTCACGATCTCCGACGCCGCGACCAGCTCCGGATCCATCGCGGCGACCAGATCCGCGCGCGCCAGCACCAGCGCCCCCGCGCGATGCGCCGCGACCAGCCGCTGCTTGAACCCGTCGAGCGCCAGCGCGCCCCAGCGCGGGTTGACCCGCAGCGCGCTCCATACCGCCGACACGAAGACTTTTCGATCGCCGAACCACCCGTCGCGCACCGCGGCCGCGGCCACGCGCACGTCATTCGCGAACCCGGCGAGCTCGGCCCCGGTCGTGGGCAGGGCATCGACATGCGCGCCCGCCGGCCCGAGCGTGCGGCCGGCGAGCCAGGCTCGCACCAGCGCCTCGCACAATGCACGCAGCTCCGGCCGTGGCGCGCCGACCTCGCGCGCCGCGAGCACCCGCACCAGCCGCTCCGGCGGTCCGACATCGCTGCGCAGCTGGCGCTGCACGAACAGCGCGCGGATCTCCGGCGGGCAGCGCTTCGGCTTGCCGGCGAGCCCGAGCTCGCGCCACGCCAGCGCATCGCACAGCGCGGCGAGCGACGGCGGCGCACCGTCGCGCCACAGCCCGAGCGCCCGGCCGACGATCGCCGCTGCCCACGCATCGCGCCCGGCGAGCCGCGCGTGGCCCTTGCCGTCATCGGCGGCGATCCCCAGCGCCAGCGCCGGCAGCACCCGGTCCGCCAGCTGCGGCCAGGTCCGCGCCGCCGTGCGGCCGAGCCGGCGATCCAGCTCCTGGGCGTCGCGCAGCTGGTGCTCGGCGCCCAGGACGTCCTGCGTGCGCAGCCCCGCGACCACGTCGGCCAGCCGCGCCAGCCACGCGGCCGGCGTCAGCTCCGCCGGCGCGAACCGCGCGAGCGGCTTGACCAGCTCCCCGAGCGAGATCGGCCGCGTCACCGTCCGCGCGCGCGCCACCACCAGCGCCGCGAGCCGGTCTGCGCTCGCGGTCACCGCCCGTGCTCCGCGAGCCGGTACGCGAGCGCCTGACACACTGCGTTCACCGCGGATCGAACATCGCGCATGACGTCCTCGGCGAGCAAGCGCACGACCACGAATCCGTGAGTCTGCAGTAGCAGATCCTTGCGCCGATCGCGGCGATAGCAGTCCGGGTCGGCGAAGTGATGCACGCCGTCGATCTCGATCGCGATCCGGTCGCCGCGCGACAGCAGATCGATCTCCGCGGCCTGCGGTCCGAACCGCACCGACAGCGACTCGTTGAGCTGAAACCGTCCGGTGGTCGCCGGCGTCGCCTCGAGCGCCTCGTACAGCGTCGCCTCGGCCGCGCTCCGCGCATCCAGGTTCACCGGCCGCGCCCGCCCCGCCGCGACGGCTCCGGCACGCGCGCTGGTCCCACGCCCGCGCTCCGGCCTACGCGACTCGTCGCCGCGCCCTGCCTCCGGGGCACTCGCCTCCGCGGTTCCGCGCGACCCGCCGGGCCCGCGCACCGGATCCGCATCCATGGCTCCGCGCGACCCGCCCGGCCCGCGCACCGGGCTCGACTCCACCGTCCCAACGAGCTCCTCGGGCGCACCATCGTCGTCGGGCACGACGAGCCAGCCTTCGTCGGCCATCGCCGCCAATCGGTCCATGCGCCCGCGGCGCCAGCGGTGCACCACCACCGGATCGGCGAGCACGGCGATCGGCTGCGCCGGCTCCGCCACCGCCCGCGCCACTGCCTCCGAGATCCGCACATCGAACTCGCCCTCGAGCAGCGTGCCCGCCATCCCCGCCAGCGCGCCCCACGCGTGCCACAGGCTCCGCGCACGCTCTCCCCCGACGAGCACCGTCACTCGCGGCGTGCCGTGCAGCCGCACCCAGTGATCGCGCGCGAGCCGACGCAGCACCGAGTCTGCCATCCAGCGTCCAGCATGCGCGATCTGCCACCCGCGCTCAACGCAGCGAACCACCCACGTCGCCGCCGCGTCCCTTGTCCCCGGGTCTCCCCATATCCGCGTCTCTTGTCCTCGCGTCCCCGCCCCCATGTCCCCCATCGCGTCCGGGCGACCGCCAGTGTCGCAGACCGGCAACGCAAGGTCGCGGCATCTGCGCGATGACGGCGGTCATCTCCGGCGGGCTTTGGCGGTAGGGTACGGCCATGGCGCCAGGCCACCCCGAAGCGGCTGCGCGGTTCGTCGCCGACGACGCGCGCATGCACTGGCACGATCAGGCGGTGTGGTGGGTGCGCCAGAAGCGCGACACCGCCTCGGCGGCGGTCCCCGACTGGGAGGCGCTGCGCACCGCGGCAGCGGCGATCAAGCGCCACACGCTGTCGCGACTCGCCGATTACCTCGAGCAGTTCGAACGCAACGCCCAGGCGCTCGGCGCCGAGGTCCACTGGGCGCGCGACGCCGCCGAGCACAACGCGATCGTCCACCGCCTGCTCGTCGAGCGCGGCGCGACCAAGCTGGTCAAGTCGAAGTCGATGCTGACCGAGGAGTGCAAGCTCAATCCGTACCTCGAGGTCCGCGGCATCGAGGTCATCGATACCGACCTCGGCGAGCGCATCGTCCAGCTCGCCCACGAGGCGCCGAGCCACATCGTGATGCCGGCGATCCACCACCGCAAGGAGGAGATCGGCCAGCTGTTCCAGATCCACCTGCGCACCAGGCCCGGCAACGCCGATCCCAGCTACCTCACCGAGGCCGCGCGCCACCACCTGCGCGACAAGTTCCTCGCCGCCGGCGCCGGCCTGACCGGTGTGAACTTCGCGGTCGCCGAGACCGGCGGCATCGTGGTGTGCACCAACGAGGGCAACGCCGACATGGGCACCTCGCTGCCGCCGCTGCACATCGCGTGCATGGGGGTCGAGAAGCTCGTGCCGCGCGAGCGTGACCTCGGCGTGTTCCTCCGCCTGCTCGCGCGCTCGGCGACCGGCCAGCCGGTGACCACCTACTCGACCCACTATCAGGGCCCGCGCGCCGGCGGTGAGCTGCACATCGTCATCGTCGACAACGGCCGCTCGGGCATCCTCGCCCGCGAGGCGCTGCGCAGCTCGCTCGGCTGCATCCGCTGCGGCGCCTGCATGAACACCTGCCCGGTCTA
>DATBBB010000232.1:0-4969 GCA_036271215.1 Kofleriaceae bacterium
CTTCGATGTCGCGATACGGTCGCATGGATACACGCGAAACTTGCGAATGACATGCCGCGCCATGACCAGCGCAAACGCTTGAGGCCCTCGACCACCGGCGCTCAGCGAAGCGCGGTGGCGAGCGCTTGCGCCACATGATCGACCTGCGCGAGCGTCAGGTCCGGGTACATCGGCAACGAGATCATCTCACCGGCCGCGCGCTCGGCGACCGGGCAGCTGCCCGGGCCCTGGCCGAGGTGGGCATAGGCCCGCTGCAGGTGGATCGGCCGCGGGTAGTGGATCGCGGTGGCGACGCCCCGCGCCGCCAGCTCGTCGCGGATCGCGTCGCGCCGGGCGGCGTCGACCCGCACCACCATCAGGTGATAGACCGGCGACGAGCCCGCCGGCTCGCCGATCAACCGGACGCCGGGCACGCCGGCGAGCAGGGCCCGGTAGTGCGCGGCGAGCCGGGCGCGCGCCGCGTTGCCGGCGTCGAGCTTCGCGAGGCTGATCGACAGACACGCGCACTGCAGCGCGTCGAGCCGCGCGTTGTAGCCGATGGCGACGTGATCGTGGCGCCCGGCCTGGCCGTGATCGCGCAGCTGCATCACGCGGGCCGCGAGCTCCGGATCGCGCGTGGTGACCGCGCCGCCCTCGCCGAGCGCCCCGAGGTTCTTGGTCGGATAGAAGCTGAACGCGGCGATCTCGGCGGCCGATCCGGCGGTCGCTCCGGCGCGCCACCGCTCGCCATCCGGCCCGGTTCGCGTCGCGCCGTGGGCCTGCGCGCTGTCCTCGAGCACGCGCAGCTGGTGCGCCGCCGCGAGCTCGCCGATCGCCGCCAGGTCGGCGAGCTGGCCGAACAGGTGGACCGGGATCACGCACCGGGTCCGCGGTGTCACCCGGCGGGCGGCGTCGGCGGCGTCGATCAGCAGCGTGTCATCGTCGACGTCGGCCAGCACCGGCGTGGCGCCGGCGTGGCTGATCGCCTCGGCGGTCGCGAAGAACGAGTTGGCGGCGGTGATGACCTCGTCGCCCGGCCCGACGCCGAGCGCGCGCAGCGCGAGCACCAGCGCGTCGGTCCCGGTGCGGACCGAGGCCGCGTGCGGCGCCCCGCAGTAGCGCGCGAACCCGGCCTCGAACTCGCTGACCGCCGGGCCGCCGATGAACCCACCGGTGTCGAGGATGCGCGCGAACGCGGCGAGGTACTCGGGCTTGCTCGGCGCGATCAGCGCCGGCAGATCGACGAACGGGACCTTCATAGCGCGATCCGTCATAACGCGATCCGGGCCCCCTGCTGGCCGAGCGAGCGCTGCGCCGCTTCGAGCATGCGGACGATCCGCACGCCGACCGTCGCGTCCGACGGCGACGCCGCGCCGTCGAGGCACGCCGCCGCGAACGCCTGTGCCATCACCGCGAGCGCTTCCTTGCCGTCGAGCTTGGGCGACGTGACATCGCCCGAGCGGTACTGGACGTTGAGCGCGTACGCCGACTCCTTGTCGATGTGCTCGACGTCGACCGAGCTCTCGTAGATCTTCACCGGCTCGACCGGCGAGGTGTCGTCCCACACCACCATCTTCTGGCTGCCGGCGATGATCGTGCGCCGGGTCTTGACCGGCGCGACCCAGTTGACGTGGACGTGCGCGAGCAAGCCGTCGTCGAACCCGACGGTGAGGTACGCCAGGTTCTCGTGGTGGCCGTAGTGCGACACGCCGATCGCCGAGATCCAGCGCGCCGTGGTCCCGAGCGTCTGCGACAGCACGTAGTCCATGATCGTCAGATCGTGCGGCGCGAGGTCCCACACCACGTTGAAGTCGGGCTGGAACAGCCCGAGGTTGATCCGCACCGAGTCGAGGTACAGCACGCGGCCGAGATCGCCGGCGGCGATCAGGTCGCGGATCTTGCGGACCGCCGCGGTGTACACGAACGTGTGGTCGACCATCAGCACGCGGCCGACGCGCTCGGCCAGCGCGGCCAGCTCCTCGGCCTGCGCCACGCTCGGCGCCAGCGGCTTCTCGACCAGCACGTGCTTGCCGGCCTCGAGCGCCAGCTTCGCGAGCGGGTAGTGCGTGAAGATCGGCGTCGCGATCACGACCGCGTCGACCTCGGGGTCCGCGATCAGCTCGCCCGCCTCGGCGACACACCGGATATGCGGCACCGCGTGCACCGCGGCCTGCCGGCGCACCGGCGACGACTCCGCGATCCCGACGACCCGCGTCCGCGGCCCGGCCGCGAAGTTGCGCACCAGGTTCGGCCCCCAGTAGCCATAGCCGATCACGCCGATACGAAGCGGTGGCGCGGTCACTGCGTCGACGGTCACACGCCCCCCGCCCCCGGTCAAGCCACCCAAGAGCTGTCGAACATACGTTCGATAGCTCTTGTCGATCGGCTTGCCGGCATGCTGCCGCCTGCGCCTATACGGCAGTGATCGCCGGCTCGAGGACTCGCCAGCTCAGTCGCGGAGCATGACCAGCTTCGGATACGCGGCCGACAGCCCGTGCCGCAGCATGTTGCGGGCCGAAGCGGTGCCCGGCAACGTGTTGCTGCACATGACATCGCAGCCGAGCTCGCGCGCGCGATCGATGCGTGCGCGGATCAACGCGCCTTGTGCGCCGTGACGACGAAACCCGGGTCGCACGCCGCTACCGCCGATGAATCCGACGCCGTCGCTCCAGCTCAGCGTCGCGCTGCCGATCGGTTCGTCGCCGAGCCACGCGATGTAGAGCTCGTGACGAGCGGCGGCGGTGATCGGCCGGATCAGCGCGAGCGCCGCCTCGGGCACATCCTCGGTCTCGAGGAACCCGGCCATGCCACGGCGATGATCGCGGCGAGCGCCGCTCCCAGCCCCGGGCCGATCGAAGGTCCGCCGCTGGTCCTGCCCGTGGCCGCCCCCGCGAACAACAGCGTCACGAGCCAGACGATCGCGAGCGCGATGACGAGCACGATGTCCATGTCATGATCGTGACGCGAATCTGATGGACGGCACGCTCACCTGGGCCGGCCGTCGAGCCTGCCCGCTTCGCACCGGCGCGCGCTCCCCCACAAGCGAGCTTGCCTTGGAAAATCGGTAGGTTCCACGCTCTCGTCGTCATCGTTCGATCTCGGCCGCAGTAGCGCATCCGCGACGCGTCGCAACTACTGCTAAAGTACCAGGATGGCAACTGGCAGCGCGATCGACATCGCGGTGACGTCGAGATGGTCGGCGAGTTCCCTGTTGCGCTGGCGCACGGCCTCGTTGCGAGCGATGATCCAGCCGAGTACGCCGATCGTGTGCAGGACTGGCTCGAGTCGCTTGGGAATCGCTGGGATACGCTCGACGAGCCGCTCCGCTCGGCGTTGTTGTTGGATGTCGTCCCGGTGATCCAGGGCGGCGTCGTGGGTGCGACCGGGCCGCGCGAGCGACGCGCAGCGCATTGATCTGATGACGGAACACCACGTCCTCGTGGAGACCAACTGGGTCGTTGCGCAAGTCGCGCCCACTCTATTCTACAATCCGGCGGCCGGTGAGTTGCTCGAGCGCGCTCGGCGAGCTGCACCTGCACGTACCGGCACTATCGCTTTCAGAAGCGCACAAGGTGGTTGCGGACCGTCAACCCCGCGTTGACTTTGACCTGATCCGCGACTTCGTGCGCAACCAGCGAGATAGTGACCGCCTCGACCGCCCGAGCGCCACCGCGGTGCTTGAGGTGTTGTCCCTGTTCGAGCAGTACGCGGCAAAAGACAGACGGGATGCACCGGCCAGGATTGCGCAATTGCGCCACGAGCCGCTCGGCGTGCTCGACGTGTTCGCGCTCGACGAGCAAGCGCTGGCTCGCAGCATCCAGATCGCTGCCGATACCTCGCTGGCGCTGCAGTCCTTCGATCTCGCCATTCTTGCGGCGGTTCTCGTACGTGGTGAAGCGCTTCACGCGGCTGGTTCGTGTGTCTCGTTTTGTACCCTGGATCGCGACCTGCAGCCGTGGGACAAAAAGAGCGTCAGGCGATCAGAGCTCTCGGCGCTGTACGATGCGGCCGGTGTCTGGGTCTATGGCGACTTTCTACTCGATAACCCCGCGCGCCCCGAGTCGTGGCCCGGCCAGCTCTGAGCTCAGGGCTGGATCGGCGCCACGTCGATCGGCTTGTCGGAGATCGCCCTTCGCATCGCTGCCCCAGCACGCGACCTTGCCGTCGGTGAGCCGCGCGCACGAGTCGTCACCGCCCGCCGCGACCTCGGCGACCCTCGTCAGGTCCGCGACCGCGACCGGGCGTTTGTGGGCCGTGCGCGTAAGTCGCGGAGCACCTCGGCATCAGGCAGCGTGACGTCTCCGCGCTCGAACGGCGCGATGACCGCCCAGGTCTCTGCTGGTTGCGCGCGCACGTGCTCGTCCCAGGCCTCGGGCTCCAGCGCGCCGCGCGAGCCGTGGTGGGCCACCTTCACAGCATGGACGTTCCGGAGCCGATCGCGCTGCTTGCGCCGATCGAGCGTCGTCAGGATACCTCGCCACCCCGAATGCTCGGACCCGTCGCCTCGCTCGACGTCACCGCCGAGCACGAGCCGCAGGGCAGCTGCGCGCCATTCTATAGCCGCCGCGAGAGACAGGACGTTGGGCGGCGCGCCGATCCTCTTCGAGCTTCGGTCGAGGAAGCGCGCCACCCCGTCGGCCAGCCTCGGACCGCGGGCCTCCATCCGCACGAGGCGATCGAGCGCAGCGCGCGATCTGCGCTGATCGTGTTGGCTCGGTGCCAGGCAGGTGACGGCCGGCGCGCGCTCCGTGGGTTGCCAGGATCGGGTATCGGCGCACGCCTCCATGCAGGCATTGGCATCCGCCAGCTCGTCGAGCCGGAACATCGCCTCGGCGAGCTCCTTCAGGCGCGAGTCATCGGGTTGCCCGCGCAGCCACTTCGAGGCGAGCGTACGGACATCCGCTGCTGCCGGGAAGCGCCACACCTCGGCGATCTCTACTTCATCGAGCAACGCCGGCAGACCGCGTATATGATCGAGATCGGAGTGCGT